>VFZP01000183.1 GCA_016871115.1 Acidobacteriota bacterium | reverse complement strand
AGCGAGCGCTGCCTCGTTCACGCCGGAGCGTAAGCTGCGGATCCTTGAACGCGTACTCGCCGCGGATCGTTTTGAGAACTTCCTCGGCACGCGTTTCCTCGGCCAGAAGCGCTTTTCGCTCGAAGGCGCTGAGACCGCCATCGCAATACTTGACGCACTGCTCGATCGGGCCGCCGATGGCGACGCGCATGAGGTGGTGATGGGCATGGCCCACCGCGGCCGGCTGGCGATTCTCACGCACACGGTAGGAAAGCCGTTCAGTCAGGTGTTCTCGGAGTTTGAAGGCCATCCGGATCCCGACAGCACACAGGGCTCGGGCGACGTGAAGTATCACTTGGGCGCGACCGGCGTACACCGTGCGCCGTCGGGCCGCGAGGTGATGATTTCGATGGCGCCGAACCCGTCGCACCTCGAAGCCGTGAACCCGGTCGTCGAAGGCATCGTGCGCGCCAAGCAAACGCGCCTCGGCGACACGGAACGCCGCCGGCTCGTTCCCGTGCTGCTGCACGGCGACGCTGCTTTTGCCGGCCAAGGCATCGTGCAGGAGACGCTCCAACTGTCGCAGCTCTATGGCTATCGCACGGGCGGCACAATTCATCTGGTGATCAACAACCAGATCGGTTTCACCACCACCCCCGATGCCTCGCGCTCGTCGGTCTACTGCACCGATATCGCGCGCATGGTACAGGCGCCGATCTTCCATGTGAACGGCGACGACCCCGAGGCATGTATTCGCGCGCTCGAAGTGGCGTTCGATTTCCGCCAGCAGTTCAAGAAAGATGTCGTGATCGACATGATCTGCTATCGCCGTCACGGCCACAACGAGACGGACGACCCCAGCTACACGCAGCCGCAGATGTACCGCAAGATCAACGAGCGCAAGCCGGTGGCCGTGCTGTATGCGGACCGGCTGATTCGCGAAAGCGCCGTGACGCCGGAGCAGCTCGAACGGCTCCGCAAGAAGGTCACGCTGCGTCTCGAAGAAGGCTTCGACGAAGCCAAGCAGTTCCCCGTGAAGTTCGAAGTGCAGGAACTCGGTTGGGTGGAGCCCGCCGCCGGCTCGGTACCGTCACGGACCGCTGTCGATCGCGCCACGCTCGACAAAGTCGTCGACACGCTCACCAACCTCCCCGACGGCTTCCACCTGCATCCCAAACTCAAGGGCTTTGTCGATGGCCGCAAGATGGCGCTTGACGCAGGCACCGTGGACTGGGCGCTGGGCGAAGCGCTCGCCTTCGGCACGCTGGTCGGTGAGGGGATTTCGGTTCGCCTCAGCGGTCAGGATTCGGGCCGCGGCACGTTCTCGCATCGCCACCTCGCGTTGATCGACACCGAAACCGGTGACCGGTTCCGTCCGCTGAAGCTGCTGGCCGCCCCACCGGCCACCTTCGGCGTCTACGACAGCTCACTCAGCGAATATGCGGTGATGGGCTTTGAGTTCGGCTACAGCGTGGGCGACCCGCGCACGCTCGTGTTGTGGGAAGGCCAGTTCGGCGACTTCGTCAACGGCGCCCAGATCATGATCGACCAGTTCATCTCAGTCTCGCAGCAGAAGTGGGGCCAGCCGAGTTCGCTCGTGCTGCTGCTGCCGCACGGCTACGAAGGCCAGGGTCCGGAGCACTCCTCCGCTCGCATCGAACGCTTCCTGACGCTGTGCGCCGAAGACAACATGTACGTGTGCAACGTCACCACCCCGGCGCAATACTTCCACATGCTGCGGCGTCAGATGGTGGGCGGCACGCGCAAGCCGCTGATCGTCTTCACGCCGAAGAGCCTGCTGCGCGCCAAGCGCGCCGTGTCGCACGCGGACGACTTCACGCAGGGTACGTTCCGCGAGGTGATCGGCGAAACGTCGGCCGTCGCGGCTGACCGTGTCACGCGCGTGTTGATCTGCTCAGGCAAGGTCTACTACGATCTGCTCGCCGCGCGCGAGGAGCGCAAGGCAAACCATCTCGCCATCATCCGCCTGGAGCAGATGTATCCGTTCCCTGAGAAGGAACTGCGCGACCACATCCTCCGCTACCCCGACGCCGCTGACGTGGTGTGGGTGCAGGAAGAGCCGCTCAACATGGGCGGCTGGCGCGTGCTGAGCGACTTCATCCAGCCACTGCTTGAGTCAACCCGCCGCATGATCCGTTACATCGGCCGGCCGGAAAGCGCCAGCCCGGCCACCGGCTCCTACAAGACGCACGCCAAGGAGCAGGCCGACATCCTGGATGCCGCGTTCTCGGCAGACCGCATCGCACCGGTGAAGAAGGTGCGCGTCGTAAAGCGCCGCGCGAAGTCCGAGAAGGCACTCCAGTAAGGGAGCGCCTTCCGGCTATTCCCGTTCCGGCTTCACGTGCCGGTCGAACCACTCGATCATTTCCGCGAGCGTGTGTTCAATCGACTCGCGGCCCGCGTAGCCGTGCGATTCGTGCGGCAGCATCACCAGGCGTACCGTGCCGCCGTTGCCGCGAATGGCCTGATAGAGGCGGTCTGATTGAATCGGAAACGTGCCGGCGTTGTTGTCCGCCTCGCCGTGAATCAGCAGGATCGGCTCGTTGATCTTGTTCGCATTCATGAAGGGCGACATGCGCAGATACGTCTCGGGTGCTTCCCACAACGTGCGGCGCTCGGCTTGAAAGCCGAACGGCGTCAACGTGCGATTGTAGGCGCCGCTCCTCGCGACGCCCGCGCGAAACAGGTCTGAGTGCGCCAGCAGGTTCGCGGTCATAAAGGCGCCATAGCTATGCCCGCCCACGCCCACACGTTTCGGATCGGTGACGCCCATTTCGGCGGCTTTCTGAATAGCGGCTTTGGCGGACATCGCAATCTGTTCGAGATAGTTGTCGTTCACCGTCTCGGGCGTACCGACGACGGGCATCGAAGCATCATCCAGCACCGCGTAACCAGCGAGCAGATAGAACAGATGCGACGCGCCGGCGGGCGTGGTGAAGCGCTGGCGCGACCCGCTTACTTGGCCCGCCGTGGAGGCATCGTTGTACTCAAGCGGGTAAGCCCACATGACCGTGGGCAGGCGCGTACCGGGCTGGTAGTCCGGCGGAAGGTACAGCGTGAACGAGAGGTCCACACCGTCACCGCGTTTGTAGCGCACCAGTTCCTTCTTCACCTTGCGCAACTCGGGCGCGGGGTCCTGTTCGCGTGTGAGCGGCAGCGGTGTGGCCGTGCCCGCGCGGACCAGGAAATTCGGCGGATCGTTGGGCGTCTCGCGCCGCGTCACAATGCGCGCACCATCGTCTGAGAGCACCGCCGCAGTTGTTTCATACGCGGTGGGCTCGCAATGAAACAGGCGATCTGTTTTGCTGGTGCGGAGATTGAAGCGGTCGAGAAACGGACGGTTGCCTTGCGGCGAGGCGCCGTCGCCATCGAGCAGAATCGCATCGCCCGCCTGGCGCACCACGCGGTGGCCGCCGGGCAGCGTGCGCATCACGGGCGTGCCGGGGTCCGCATAACGGTCGCGCATGTTGCGCGCCCACAGGGTGCGGGACGGCGCGCCGTCCGCATCGGCCAGTTTCAGCTGCGTGCGCGTCCAGCGGCGGTCCCGGTCATAGTCAGTGATCAACACCGCACCGTCCCGCTCCAGCCAGCGCGCGCCCATGAAGCGCTGCCCGGTCTTGCTGTACTCGCGCGGCGCGGCGGCGAATGGCGCACGCCATGCGAGCAAACGGTCGCGATGCGGCACCTTCACTTTCGGGTCGCCGTTATCGAGCGCTTCGACCCATGTGATCGTGGCGGGCTCAGTCGGCCGCCATGCGTGGAGACGGGGCCCGGTAGCCACACCGTCAATCGGCACGCGATCACGCATCGGAAGGCTGGCGATCTTCTTCACCAGTTTGCCAGCGAGATCCCACACTTCGATTTCGGCCGGGAACGACTCTGACGGCAGCACGTACGAATACGGACGATGCTGGTAGCGCACCAGCAGATGCTCGCCGTTGGGCGATGGCGTCAGACTCTCATACAACGCGGGCTGGCCCAGCGCGCGCGTCTCGCCGGAATCAGCATTCACCAGCAGCGGCTGCGACGTGCCGTAGTAGTCGAGCAGAGCTTCGTCATGCGGGCCTTTCAACATGTCCTGATATGTGCGCACTGGCCCGGACTGCCCGCGGCTCTCCTGAATCACCGGTCCGGCGGCGGCTTCGCCGGCCGGAGGCGCTGCGTCGCGGGTCGATGGGACCGCCAGCACGATGAGGCGGATGCCGTCGTTGTGCCAGTGGATCGCGTCGCCGTACGCGGCGTTCACACTCACCGGCAGCTTCTTCAACTGACCGGAAGCAATCGAGCCCACCCACAACTCCGTGCTCGAGGCGGCGGCGTTGGTGAAGGCGAAGCGCTGCCCGTCGGCGCTCCAACCCGGCGCGCTCAAGCGCATGCCCGCGGGCACGGTCAGCGGCACCGCCGCGCCCGTATCGAGCCGGTTCAGTTCAAGCTGCTCGAAGCTGGTGGCCTTGTGCGGGCCGTTCGTGCGCGGATTGATCCGCAGACCGGCAAGGCGCAGCATCGGCTCGGCGAGTTCGGCCACGGGGGGATACCGCCGCGCGCGCAACAGCAACGCGTGCGTACCCGCCGGGCTCACCGAGATCTGCGGCGTGGCCGGCGCATCGAGAATGCGCCGGATGCGCTCGGGGGCTTGCTTGTAACCCTCCGCCGCGGCCAATAGACCTGTGGCCAACACCAACCCGCTGAAAAGCCTCATATCTACCTCCGGAGTCTAGCTCACTTACCGGCTCTCCATCTCGCGTTGCACACCTTCACCGAAGGTGGCTGCGGTGATTCAACCGTCGGGGATCGGCAGATCCGGACCCAGTTCGGCGATCTCGGCGACCACACCGTTGCGCTGCAGAACCAGCGTCAGCCCCAGCCACACCACCGACATGGCGAGCACACCCGGGAGCAATAGCCCGGCGGGCGCAGCGAGTAAAGCCACTGCCGCCAGGCACTCACCGGTACGCGCAGCCATGCCGTCCACCAGGAGCTTGGCCGCCGCGCGGCGCGCGCGATCCACCGGCAGATAGGTCTGCTCCCGACCGGACCGGTGGATCGATGACTTCAAGCCACCCTCGACCACGCGTAACACCATGCGCGCACCGGCCGAACCAGTGAGCACCGCGGCAGAAGCCAGGCTCACCAACACGGCGGGCAGAACCAACAGGCTGCGATGCACGCCGATGCGGCTCTGCAAAGCCGGCGTCACCAGAACCTGCAACACAAAGGCTGCGGCGTTCAACCAGAAATAGAACCGCGCAAACAGCTTCGGCGCGCCGCCCGCCTCACTCGCCGCCGCAGCGTAGAATTGATACTCAATCAACACACCCACCACCGACCCGGCCAGCGCGATGGCGGCGAGCATGGCGATGTAGGAGTCGCGCAGGAGCGGCGTCACGCCGGATGACGGCGGTATCGCGCCGCCCTCCGTGGAGGGCATCGGCAGATCGTTTTCGCGCCGCATGAGCGCTACCGGAAACATCCGGTAGGCCACGATATTGGCCGCGAGCGCTGCGATGAGCAGTGCCGAGCCCACCAGCAGATACGAGGCCGGCTCTTGCATCCGCGCTGAGAGTACGCAGGCCGCCGCGCCGCCCATCATGCCGCCTGCGAGCGAACTCGCACCCATCGTGGCGTACAAGCGGCCGAGCACGTGGCGCGGCGCGAGGTCCAGGAGATCCGCGCCGAGAAGCCACGCCATCGAAAGCAGCACTCCGTAGAGGAGCGGGATCAACACGAACACCAACGTCATGCCCCAGCCGCTGCCCGGCTGGGCCGTCGAGTAGAACAGCGCCTGCAGTGCGGCCATCGCCGCGAGCCCCAACACCCGCGCGCGCCGCGGCCCGGCCGCGCGCATCAAACCGAGCGTTCTCTGCGCCACCGGTATGGACCCGATGGCGATCGCCAGATAGACCTCCGGCAAGCGCCGGATGTCGCCCGCGCCCCCAAAGTACAGCGCATCACGGCCGGTCTTGCTGACGATGAACGCGGCGGTCAACAAGAACAACGACAGCGACGGATAGAACGTCCGCCACCAGCAGGCTGACATCCCCTCGTCCAGCGGGATGCGCAGGAAACCGAGGTCCAGCACGCGCGGCGGAGCGCCGCCTGCCACCGGAAAATGCGGAGACTCCATCAAGCCGCCGGCGGGTAGCGGGCGAGCAGACGGCCCACTTCGATCAGCGCCGCCGTCTCTTCCGGCGTGAAGGTGCGGGCAGCGCGATTGGCGATGCCGAGCACGCCGGCTACACGGTCTGCTTCGCCGAACATGGGCAGGGCGATTGCGCCTTCAAGACCCGTGGCGCGCGCGCCCGGACGCGCGTCACCGCTCGTATCGGTTTGGATGTTGCAGATACTCACAGGCTCCCGGCGTTCGGCGGCGAGCCCGGCCATGCCTTTGCCGACGGGCACGAGGCGCACGATCTCGACCACTTGCGGCGGAATGCCCGCACTGGCGGCGGTGAGGTGAAGATGGCCGTCCGCGCCGAGGTGATGGATGGTACCGTTATCTGCGCCGAAGTGCGCGATGGTGGCGGCGAGCGCGGCGGGCCAGTCGGCGGCGGCGGCGAGTGGTTCGAGATGGGTGAGGAGTTGGGTCATATGTGCTCCGCCTGGCGCGACTGCGTCGCGACGGAGTGGCGGGACTGAAGTCCCGCGCAAGCTAAAGCTCGCCCTACACGGACGCGGAGTGCACGGGGGGTCATGCTAGCAACTCCTTGACCAGGTTGCCGTGGACGTCGGCGAGGCGCATGTCGCGGCCTGAGTAAGGGAAGGTGAGTCACTTGTGGTCAAGCCCGAGCAAGTGCAGCATGGTGGCGTGCAGGTCGTGCATGTGGACCTTGTTTTCGATCGCGAAGTAGCCAAACTCGTCCGTCGCGCCGATGACTTGGCCGCCTTTCACGCCGCCGCCGGCCATCCACATGGTGAAGCCGAAGGGATTGTGATCGCGGCCATACGTGGCCACTTCGGCGCCTTCGGAGAATTGCGCACAGGGCGTGCGGCCGAACTCGCCGCCCCAGATCACGAGCGTGTCCTTTAACAACCCGGTGGTCTTGAGATCCTTGAGCAATGCCGCGATGGGCGGATCCGTCGATTGCGCATTGAGGCGGTGTCCCTTCTCCAGGCTCGAGTGCTGATCCCACCGATCGAGGCCTTTGCGCGCGGGGGTGAGTAACTCGACGAAGCGCACGCCGCGCTCGACGAGCCTGCGCGCTAGCAGGCACTCGCGGCCGAACTCATCCGTAGGATCTGCGCCGATGCCGTACATCTTCTTCGTCGCTTCGCTTTCCTTTGACAAATCGAGCAGATCTGGCACGGCGGACTGCATGCGGTAAGCGAGTTCGTAGTTGGCGATGGTTGCTTCGATCTCGCTCACTTGTCCGAAGCGCTGCACGGCGCCTGCATTCAACTTGCGCAGCAGAGCCAGCTTACCGATCTGCGCGTCACGCTGTTCGTCCGTCGCGGGCGTGAAGTCCGCAATGGGATGCGTACCCTGGCGGAACAGCGTTCCCTGGTAACTCGCTGGCAGAAAGCCGCTGCCGAAGCAATCCATGCCGCCCGGCGGCACGAGCCCGCTCTCGAGCACCACAAAGCCGGGGAGATTGTCGCTGGCGCTGCCGAGCCCATAGTTCACCCAAGCGCCCATGCTGGGGCGGCCCTGGAAGTCGGAGCCCGAATGAATGAAGTAGTTGGCCGCGGTGTGTTCAGAGTGATCGGCCACCATGGAGCGGATGATGGCCATGTCGTCCACGCAACCGGCCACGTGCGGGAACAACTCGCTCACCCACGCGCCGCTCTGGCCGTGCTGCTTGAAGGAGAACGGCGAGCCCACGATCTTATCGCTGATGTTGAAGACCGTGGTGGGCGGGTGGAACGGCAGGGGCTTGCCGTTATCCTGCACGAGGCGCGGTTTGGGATCGAAGGTATCCATCTGCGACGGGCCGCTGTCCATGAAGAGGAAGATGACGGACTTGGCCTTGGGCGCAAAGTGCGGCTGTTTGCGCTCGGCGGCGTGCAGCAGGTTGAGCATCGCGAGGCCACCGAAGCCGTTGGCGGCGCGGCAAAGAAAATCGCGGCGGGAGCTACGGAACATAGATAAACTCCGCGGTATTGAAGAGTACGTGCGCGAGGTCAGCCCACGCCGATGGCCCGCCCTGCGCGAGATACGCGAGGCCTCTTGCACTTCCCACGGTTCCGGGTCGCGCGCGAAGGCTTCGCGATACATGAGCCGGATGCTAGGCTCGGGCGAAAGGCCGGACGTCATCAGATTGCGCCCCCAGGCGGAGGCGAGTTCAGCCACCAGTTCGTTGTTCGTCATCAACAGCGCCTGCGAGGGCACGGTGGAGACGCCGCGCGCGCCAATGGTGGAGATGGGCAGCGGGTAGTCAAACGCAAGAAACAGCGGCGTGAGGAAGTTGCGGCGTACCTGCACATAGAGGCTGCGGCGGCCGCCGCCATCGAGCGGCCCCGGCTTGGGCTTGCCGCGCCCGTCCTGATACTTGCTGATGTGCGGCGCGACGCTGGGCCCGTACGGTTCAGGCATCAGGCGTCCGCTGATGGCGAGCATTGCATCGCGAATCGCTTCGCCTTCGAGACGCCGCATGGGCATGCAGGAGAGCAGATCGTTGCGCGGGTCCAACGCCGGTTTGGCCTCGGGCTTGCTCGCCATGCGGTAGGCACTCGACAGCACGATTTCGCGATGGAGTTCCTTCACGCTCCAGCCAGACTCGACGAACATCGCGGCGAGCCAATCGAGGAGTTCGGGATGCGAAGGGCGCTCACCGGTCTTGCCAAAGTTGTCGAGCGTGCGCACGAGGCCCTGGCCGAAGTGATGTTTCCAGATGCGGTTCACCATCACGCGCGCCGTGAGCGGATTCGACGCGCTGGCCACCCATTGCGCCAGTTCCAGCCGGCCTGACTGCGCCGGGTTCACCGCGGGCGATTCGTGCGGCAAGAGGCGGAGGAAGCCGCGTATCACTTCCGCGCCCGGATTCCGGTGGCTGCCGCGAATGTGGAGCTTGACGTTGCCGGGGTTCTCATCGCGCGCCACCATCGCCCACAACGAGCCCGGCACTTTCATCGGACTGAGCGTCCATGGCTCTTCACCGGGTTCGTCCCCGGCCGGTGGCTTGTCGTTGTCTGAGATCACGATTTCGTCGACGGCGATGTAACCGTTGGGGTCGCGATCGACAATTTCAATCTGGCAGGTGCGTTCAAACTCGAGCGTCATGCGAGCCGAGCGCCATTCCCAACCGGGCTTACCGGTGGGGATGAAATGCGCGCTCTTGAGGTCCGCGTTGACGATGGTCACGCGCACGCCGGCGTCTTCCTTGGTTTTCTCCGGCTTGGTGCCGCGCAGGCGAACCTGCACCCAGCGCTTGGGCATTTTGAACTTGGGCGAGGTGAGCGAGCCGACGGTGGTCAGCGACCCGGTGTAGGCGGAGTTGGCGATGCCCGGCCGGGTGGGTTTGTCACCAAAGGCGCGGCCGACGACGATCCAATTGCCGTAGTCTGCCGCAGAAACGGAAAATGTTTCAAACAGATCGTCGCCGGCGCGTGGTTCGCGCGGATCGACCCGGCGCGGCGTGACCGGCGTGAGGATCGAGGCCGCGTTTTCGATTTCGGCGCGGCGGCGCGGCGAATCGACGATGGTTTCGATCATCGCGGTGGAGTGCATGATACTGGCGAGGGCGTAGTAGTCCACCGTGGGAATGGGGTCGAACTTGTGATCGTGGCAACGGGCGCAGGAGACGGTGAGACCGAGGAAAGTTTTCGAGAGCACGTCGATCTGGTTGTCCACCTGGTCGGCACGCGATTTCACCGAGTCGGTGGCGCTATTGAGCACTTCACCGAACCAGTAGAAGTTGGTGCCGATGGGCGATTCCCAGTGCGCGCCGTCTTCGGAGAGACGCGGCTGGGGGATCAGATCGCCGGCGATTTGTTCGCGGACGAAGCGATCGTACGGAAGGTCTTCGTTGAAGGCGCGGATGACGTAGTCGCGATATTGCCAGGCGTCGAGCTTGGTGTTGTCGTACTCGTGGCCGTTGGTTTCGGCGAAACGCATGAGGTCCAGCCAGTGGCGCGCCCAGCGTTCGCGGTAGTGGGGCGAGCGGAGGAGACGGTCGACGACGGTTTCGTGAGCCGTGGGCGATCGGTCGTTGAGGAACGCTTCGAGTTCGGCGCCCGTGGGCGGCAGGCCGATCAGATCGTAGGTGACGCGGCGAAGCCAGATGCGCTTTTCCGCTTCGGCGGCGGGCTTGAGTTGCGCGGCTTCGAGACGCGCGAGGAGGAAGCGATCGATGGTGCGGCGCGGCCACGCGGTGTCTTGCGTGGTAGGTGGCGCGGCTTTGCGCACGGGCTGGAAGGCCCAGTATTGGCGGGCCTTTTCTGAGTCGATGCCCGATGGCGCGGACGATGAGGCGGTTGGGACGGCTCGGTCGGCGGGTGCGGGGGAGCCTTGGGCAGCCCACTGGCGGAAGTCCGCGATGACTTCGGCGGGGAGTTTGCCGGTGGGCGGCATTTTGAGATCGAGGTTCGAGTACTCGATGGCGGCGAGGAGCTTTGGGTTGCGGAGGCCGGCGGCGGTGTCGAGGCGGAGCGCGGCGAGGGGTTCTTTGAGCGCGCCGCCGTGGCACGAGTAGCACTTGGCGGCGAGGACGGGGCGGATTTTCTTTTCGAAGAATTCGAGGCCGGGGGATTGAGAGAAGACGGGAGTGGCGATGAGGAATAGAACTAGCGCGGCTTTGCCGCGACGGAGCGAGGCTGAAGCCTCGCGCAAGCTAACCCGCATATCTCACAGGCTTTCTGCTGCGACGCGCGATAGGGCCGCGTCTACTTCGTTGCGCTTGCTCACCGTGCTCGACAGACTGTTCAAGTATGCCTCCGCGCGCTGAGCGGCGCGCGCCTCGTATCCACGGCCTTCTCACGCATCTCGCGACGAAACCCCATGAGATATGCGAGCTAAAGCTCGCCCTACACGGATTCATCGCCACCTTCATGGGTTTCGTCTAGACTCCTTTGATTTCGAAGATGGCTTCGACTTCGACGGCCACGCCGGTGGGGAGCGCGGCAAAGCCGAGGGCGCTGCGGGCGTGGAAGCCGTCGCCTTCCTTGCCGAAGATTTCGTGGAACAGGTCGGATGCGCCGTTGATCACCAGGTGTTGTTCAATGAAGTCGGGCGCGGAGTTGACGCAGCCGAGGAGCTTCACGACACGGAGGCCATCGAGCGTGCCATGCGCATCCCACACCGAGCGCAGAATCTTGATGGCGCATTCGCGCGCGGCGGCGCGGCCCTGCTCGGTGGCGAGTCCTGCGCCGAGTTTGCCTTTCATGTCGCTGACGTGGCCGGAGCTCATGAGGAGGTTCCCGGTACGGATGCAGAGGCTCAGGTAGCCGGGGGCCTGCTTTTCGAATTTGAGGCCGAGGCTTTCCGCTTTTTGTTGTGGGGTCATCCTTTCTATTATTCACTTCTCAGAGGGTGTCGGCGTATTCAAGCAATCCGTAGATGGCCGGCTTCAGGTGCGGGTGCGGGTGGAGCAGGCTTCGGCCGAGCTGGGTGACGAACTGGAACCAGCCCGGGTGCTTGCTGAGGGGCGCCGGTTTGGGTGGTTCCGCTGACGTGGCCGAGGCGGGTTTCGACTTCGTGGCTGGACGCGGCATCGGCGCGTAGGGGAGCACCAGCGGGCTCTGGTGCAAAATCTTGGTTGACACTTGTTTGATATCGTTTCAGCCCGCCGGTCGCGTATCGATCCCGACCCCGATCACGCGGCCAACGCGGCTCGCCAGATCTCCGGCATCGTCGCCGCTG
>VFZP01000182.1 GCA_016871115.1 Acidobacteriota bacterium | reverse complement strand
TGCATGTGATCCTGGAGCACACGCAACTCGGCCGGTATGCGTTTGCCATCGGCAGTAACTCAGAAGCGGCGCTCTATGCGGGCGTCAACATCACGGCGATCACAGTCGCTATCTACACGCTGGGCGGAATGCTCACTGGCCTCGCGGGAATGATCGAAGCCTCGCGTCTGATGACCGGCCAACCCACGGCGGGCCAAGGCTACGAGTTACAAGCCATCGCCGCGGTGGTCATTGGCGGCGGCAGTTTGCGCGGCGGCGAAGGCACGGTAGCCGGTACCCTGGTCGGAGCGTTTATCATGGGTTTATTAGCCAATGGTAGCGATCTGTTGGGAATCTCACCGTATTTGCAACAGGCCATCATTGGCGCCGTTATCATCGCCGCGGTGGCGGTGGACGAGTTCCGAAAGAGGCGGCTGGGATGAAACCCAATAAGTCGGTGCCCACCATTCAAGACGTTGCGCGCGAGGCCGGTGTTTCTCCTTCAACGGTTTCCAACGTTCTGAACCAGCGCTCGCGGCAAACCAGCAAGGAGACGCGCGAACGCATTCTCGAAGTGGCCCGCCAGCTAAACTATCAACCCAATGCGATGGCGGCCGCGCTGCGGCGCCGGTCGACGCGCACCATCGGGGTGATCGTCACTACGATTTTGAATCCGTTCTATACGGCGATCGTGCGCGGGTTTCAAGACGCCGCGCGCCAACACGGATATTCAACGATTCTAGGCAACTCGGATGACGATCCCGGGCAGGAGCGCGAGATGTTGAACACACTGCGCGCCAAACAAGTGGATGGGATCGTCATCGTCACCACCGGCGGCTGCCACGACACCATTCAGCAGGTGCGCGACCTGGGTGTACCGATCGTGATGGTGGACCGCGGCGATCCTGGGCTGAACATCGACTCGGTGGCCGTCGACAACACCAGGGCCGCCGAGGCGGCCGTCGGCTATCTCGTCGGTCTCGGGCACCGCCGCATTGCGATCATCAGCGGACTCACCAGCGGCGTGCCGACGCGCGCGCATCGCTTGCAGGGCTATCTGCGCGGGTTACAGGCGGCGGGCCTTGACGCGCCGGAAAGCTCTCAGCAGATCATGAGCACCAGCATTGAGAACGGCAGCCTGGCCGCGGGCCGGCTGCTCGATTTGCCGGATCGCCCCATGGCCATCATGGCCACCAACAACCTCCTTTCGATCGGCGTGGTGCAGGAGATTCGTCGGCGCGGCCTCCAGATGCCGCGCGACGTCTCGTTTGTGATGTTCGACGATCCGGAGTGGGCGTGTCTCCATTCGCCGGGCATCACCACTGTGGCGCAGCCGATTCAGGAGATCGGCGCACGGGCGTTTGCACTGCTCGAAGGGCGTATCCAGAAGACGCGCACGGGCGATGCCGAAGCAGTGGTTTTGCCCACCACACTGGTCATGCGTGGATCCTGCGGCGCGCCGCCCAAGTTGTAAACTTACGTTGATGGAAGAGATCTACACTCAACTGGACCGCGAAGGATTCGCGGTGCTGCCCGGCTTTTTCTCCGCCGATCTGTGCGCGCTTCTGGTGGACCGCGTGGAAGAGTTATACGCGGCCGAAGGCGATCAGGCGGGCGCCGAGTTTCGCGCCGAGCCAGGCACGCGGCGCCTCGCGAATGGGGTGGACAAAGGCGAGATCTTCCGCGAGGTCTTCGCCAACGAACAAATCCTTGCCATGGTGGGGCACATCCTGCGGCCGCGCTTCAAGCTTTCGAGTCTGAATGCGCGCTCAGCGAATCCGAACGACGGGCAAGGCCTCCAACCGCTGCATGTCGACCAGGGCCTGTTGCCGGACGAACAGGGTCCATTGGTGGCCAATGTGGTGTGGATGCTGGATGATTTCACACCGGAAAACGGCGCCATGCGCGCCGTGCCGCGCACGCATCGGAGCGGTAAGCGCCCGAAGGAAGCGCTGGCCGACGCCGCTGCGCCGCATCCGGACGAAGTGCTGGTGACGGGCACGGCGGGTACGGTGTGCGTGATGAATGCGCATCTGTGGCACGGCGGCACGGCGAACCGCACGGACACACCACGCCGCGCGCTGCACTCGTTCTACTGCCGGTTTGACGTAGCCCAGCAACAGTATCAAAAGCGTTTGCTGCGCGCCGAAACACAAGCAGCGTTGCCAATCCGCCTGCGTGAGTTACTCGCGCTGGATGACGCGCAGAACGATGAACTTTGTTCGCGCGTCACCAGCCAGAGCGGATTTCTCAAGTAACTACTGCTTGATCACCGTACCATCGCGGCGGCGAATGACGCCCCAACCACCGTTCAATCCGCGCCCACCGTCGCCGCCAAACGGATACTTCTTCGCAGCGGCTTCGTTCACCTCGATGCCCCAACCCGGCGCTTCGTTGGCGTAGATATAGCCGTTGTCCATGCGCGGACAGTTGGAGAAGACCTCCTGCGTGGCCGCGCTGAATCCGCTGTACTCCTGAATGCCGAAGTTCCAGGAGACAAGGTCCAGCGCAACGTTGGCCGCGTGGCCGATGGGCGATACGTCACCCGGGCCGTGCCAGGCCGTCTTCACGCCGAACGCTTCGCCCATGATCGCCATCTTGCGGCACGGCGTCAGACCGCCGGCCTGCGAAACGTGGACACGGATATAGTCGATCAGCCGCTCGCTGATGAGCGGGCTCCATTCGTGCGGCGAGTTGAACAACTCGCCCATCGCAATGGGCGTGGCGCATTGCTGGCGCGTGAGGCGGAACCATTGAACGTCTTCGGGCGAGAACGGGTCTTCAAAGAAAAATAGCTTGAACTTCTCCACGTCTTTGCAGAACTGCAGCGCCTGAGTGGGCGAAACTCGCTCATGCACGTCGTGGCACAACTCAATCTCTTCGCCGAGCTGCTTGCGGCACTCTTCAAACATCTTCAGCGCGCGGCGGATGTAGATGGCCGGTTCGTAAACGGCGTCGTTATGCAGCGCGCCTGTATTGCCCGAGGGGCCCGAACGCGACCCGTATCCCGCCATGCCAGACGGCATGCCAACCTGAACGCGAACATGCCGGAAACCTCTGGCCATGAAGGAGCGGACGCTATCGATGATTTCTGGAATCTCCGCGCCCGACGCATGGCCGTAACAATCGGCTGCTTCGCGCGCTTTACCGCCCAGCAATTGGTAAACGGGCACACCGCATTGGCGGCCCTTGATATCCCACAGCGCCTGATCGACGCCGCTGATGGCGTTGTTCAGCACCGGGCCGTTGCGCCAGTAGGACGAGTTGTACATCGCGTGCCAGAGGTCTTCGATGCGGTCCGCCGGACGCCCGATGAGCAGCGGCTTCAGGTACTTTTCAACCGCGGGGGTGATGAGGTCGGCGCGCTGCGTGAACGTGGCGCAGCCGTAGCCGTAGAGTCCGTCCTGGTCGGTGAGAACCTTGACTACTGTCAGTCGCAGGCCCGACGGCTGGCAGGCGATCACCTGAATGTCTTTGATCTTCGGCGAAGGCAGGCCCCTGGTGGCGCGGGCCACCTGCGCCTGCGCGGCGGCTTTGCGTTGCGCGAGTGTTCCGGCGGCGGCAGACGCGGCGGCCAGTTCAAACAGTTTGCGGCGGTTCATCCTTTGCGGGTCTCCTTTTCTGAAAGCATGCGTTCGAGGCCGTTTAGTTGCTTACTCAGGCGCGACTCGCGGCTCACCAGGGTGAGCACATAGATGGCGAGGACCGCCCAAACGGCCGCAAGGCCATAAAACATATACGTGAAGTTACGTTGATCCATCGAAGTTCGCTTTACGACGACGCGTGCACCTGGCGGCGCAGTCCTTCCACTTGCCGCAGCACGCCTTCCTGATTCATGCGCACCGCCGTCAGCACCGCCGAAATCAGCATCAGTGCCAGCCAGTTGAGGTAGAGCATCGACTCCATCGCGGGGTCCATGTTGCCGCCGCGGGTACGGATGCTCAACACCGGTCCCGGGTGCTGCGTACGCCACCACTCGATGGCCTTGAAGGTGATGACCACGGAGGTGAACGCGAAGATGCAGAGCACGGCGGCATAGCGCGCACGCGCCGTGGCTTCGTCAATCGCGCCCCGCAGCATCAGGTAGCCCGCGTAGATGAGGCAAGTGATGAACGCCCAGGTGAGACGCGCGTCCCACGTCCACCAGATGCCCCAGATAATGCGCGCCCAGATCATGCCCGTGATGAGTCCGATGATGGTGAAAACCAGACCCACTTCCACGGTGGCCACGGCGAAGGTGTCGTAGACGGGTTTCTTCTTCACCAGGTACAGGATGCTTGAAACACCCGCCACGAAAAATCCCGTGAAGCACGTGAACCAGCTCGGTACGTGGAAGAAGATGATGCGGTAGATGGCGCCCTGCGCCGATTCATCCGGCAACTGGAGCAGGATCACATAGAGGTTGCGGAGCAACAGGAGCGCGCCGGCCAAGCCAAGCGCGTAGAGGATTTTTTCTCGCATGTAGTTTTACCCCAGCAGCACCACCTCCACCAGCAGCAGCGCCAGGGAGGTAAAGATGATATCAAAGCCCACGAGAAGCCGGAACCAGATCCAGTCGTCGCCCGTGATGGGCTGGCCGGAGATCAGAATCGTGGTGAGGCGGATGGCGCCCATCAGCAGCGGAATCAGCATCGGGTAGATCAGCGTGGGCAGCATCAACTCGCGCAGCCGCAGGTTCACGGTAAGCGCGCTGAACATCGTACCCACGACCGCGATGCCCCAGGCGCCCAACACCAATACCACCGCGAGCCAGCCGAGCGACCGCGTCCAGGTGAGATTGTAGAGCGCGCCGAACAGCGGCAACGCGAAGAGCTCGACAGCGAGCAGCATAACGAAATTCGCGAGCGCTTTGCCGAGCCAGAGCGCCGAGCCGGACAGCGGCGAGGCGAGCAGTGCATCGAGACAATCGTTGGGCTGCTCGCGTGCGAAACTCCGGTTGAGAATCAACGCGCCGGAGAACAGGAAGGTCATCCACAGCACGCCGCCGGACATCGAGTAGAGGATTTCTGAGTCACCCACGTCGACGACGAAACTGAAGAGTACGAGAATCATGGCGGCGAACGCAAAGGCCGCGTTGAGGGACTCTTTCGTGCGAAATTCCGAGCGAAGATCCTTCATGGCGACGGCGAGGCTATGGCGGAAAAACATCAGGCCTCTCCGTATTGACGATACAGCCAGCCGGAATCTTCAAGCATCTCCAGCGGGCGCGGCCCAAAGTAGCCCAGCTTGCCGCGGACCAGCAGCACGGCATGAGTGGCAAGTTCCATGGCCTCGCGCAACTGGTGCGTGGACATGATCACGGTCGCGCCGCCCCGGAGCGCGTCGGCCGTCAGCGATTGGAGAAGCGCGATGTTGCGGTCGTCAAGCGAGGTAAACGGCTCATCGAGCAGCAGCACGCGCGGAGAATGCAGGAACGCGCGCGCCACGGCGAGCCGCTGACGCATACCGCGCGAAAACTCGCGTACCGGGCTGTCTTTGACGTTGGCCAGATTCACACGCTCCAGCCAGGACTCAGCCGCGTCCGCCGGCCGGTCGAGCCCGTAGAGCGTGGCGAAGTGGCGAAGGTTTTCAAGCGCCGACAACTCGTCATAGACGCCGATGCCATGACCGAGCAGTCCGATCGCCAAGCGAGCCTCGCTACTCCGCACGGACTGCCCCAGCATCCGCACGTTGCCCTGCGACGCAGTCGAGAGCCCAGCCAGCATCCTCAGCAAGGTGGTCTTCCCCGCGCCGTTGCGGCCGAGCAGCGCCACACAAGCGCCGGGCGGCGCGGCAAAGCTCACGCCCCGGATGGCAGGATAGTCGCCAAAATACTTCCAGACGCGGTCAGCCTCAAGCGCAATCATGACTTGCGGTAGAGCAGCACCAGCGCGGCGCTGAGCGAGAGGCCGAGCAGCGCCACGACGGCGTTGAAGTTGTCGTACAGCCGCGGCCGGATTTGTTTGAGGCCCCCGCCGCCATCGCCCTCTTCCCCGCCCTCACCACCGCTCGCCTGCTCCGGCCCGCGTAGCGAGCCAATGCCACCGACCGTGATCACCGCGTTGGCCGACTTCACTTCAAACACGCCGGCTTGTGTGGAAGGTTCATTGCCGAGATGTTGAATCTGATCGCCCGCCAGCGTCACACCAGACGGCGCTACCAGCCGCACCGGACTACCGCCGTGCAGGGGCTTCGCAGTGAAGGTGCCTGGACCAGTCATGGGCAAATCGTAGAGCAGATCGAACCGGGTTTCGCCGGGCTTCACCGGAAAGTCCACCGTGTAGACGTCGGCGGTGCGCGTCTTGACGGCGGGCCGCTCAATGGGCATGCCCTGGGGCGCCGTGCAGTTTACGCGCACTTTCCCCGCCGCGCCCGGAGGCAGGTAAAAGCGCATGGTGCCGTTCTTTTCGTCGTAGAACGCGGTCTTCGAATCGCTCCGCCAGATGATGCTTTCGTTCACGTTGAGCTTCATCCCATCGGGCTCAAGCAGGATCATGTGCGTTACCACACGCGCGCCGTCGGGCTTGGCCGACGCGTTGTACACATCCACCGCAAGATCCGTGGCGGGGCGTCCCGGCGGGAGCATTTTGTTGTAGGTGATCCCGGCATGCACGGTCTGCAGCATGTGCGGACCGCCTTTCGGCGTGTCAGGAATATCGAACTTGCCACTAGTGCCGGACTTCACGCTGGTCATCGCTTCGGGCCCATCCTGGCCGAGTTTGTACAACGTCACCGTGGCGCCGGTCTGCGGCTGCCCGGTGGTTTGATTGGTGACAATCCCGGTGACGGCAAACAGCAATAGCGGGATCATGCGATCGCCTTTCCACACTTGCCGCAGAACTTCATGGGTTGATCGAAGGTGGCTTCGCACGCCGCGCAAGACAGGCCGTCCGGCACGGGCTTCGCCTCAGGCAGGGCAGCCGCGCCCGGCGCGACCTTGTCGATCTCCGCCATGACGCCCGCAAGTTGCTGCTGCAAGTCGAGCTTCGTGCGCTGGTAGTCGGCCTCAGACAACTTGCCCACGCGATACTCAAATTGGAGATCGCGAAGACCTTCGTAGATCCGCGCCTTGCGGTCTTCCAAATGCTGGGTAGGCGACGCGGCCTCGGGTGGCGGCAGGTCGCGGGGACGGATGCCGACCACGAAGGTGAAAACCCCGGCCAGCAGCAGGACGGCAACAACGAGTTCCATCAGTCGAGCTTGGCCAGATCCTTTTCGATTGATTCTTTGTATCGGTCGAGCACTTTTTGATCGATGGCCGAAACCGCCGCCGGCACCGCCGGTTTTCGCATACGGCGAATGAACCAGTAGATGAGCGCGAGGCCGAAGCCCACCATCATCGGAGGCATCCACCAGGCGAGTGAGGAGAACCCGTCGTTCGGCGGCAACGCAAGCGCCTGGCGGCCATGCTCGGTGACAAAGCCGGCGACGATGGCGTCGTCTGATTTCCCCGCCGCCTGCCCGTCGCGAATGCGCTCGCGCGCGGGCTTCGAATAGTGGCACGCCAGCATCGCGCAATCGCCCACCGTATTCTTGCAGCTCTTGCACAAGCAGGCCAAGCGTGAACCAATGCGACGGATCTCCGGCGTGATGAGTTCGCTCGACACCTGCGCCATCGCCAGAGCCGCAAGCAACACGAGCGCGCTAGCTCTGAGCAACCGGAGTCTCCTTACCGCTGACCACGCCCACCACCTTGGTCTTGGGGAACTGCAGCTTCACTTTGCTCGGAATCAAGCACACGATGGTGCCGAACAACAGCGCCCAGTAGCCAACCCAAATCCAGGTGACGAGCGGGAACACGTAAGCCTGAATCACGGCCTTCTGTCCGTCGGCCGTCATGCCCGCGAAGTTCAGATACAGGTCTTCGTGCAAGCGGCGGCGGATGTCCACCACCGACGACGAATCGCCCGTGGCGTAGAGGCGCTGCTCCGGCGTGAGGGTGTGAATCTGGCGGCCATCCTGATAGACCTCCACAGGCGCGTGCCACCACTTGTAGTGGCCATTGTTGCCGCTTTTCAGATCCTTGATCTTCAGCTCATAGCGGCCCAGCTTGAACGTGTCGTTGATGCCCACTTCCTTGGTCGTATCGAGGTTGAAGGCCGCGCCCGTGAAGCCGATAAACATGATGACGATGGCCACATGCACGATGTATCCGCCATAGCGCCGCGTATTGCGATGCGTCAGTTCCACCATGGCGGCGATCAAATTCTGCCCGCTCTTGGCGGCAATCGCCGATGCGCCTTTTAAGAACTCGCTCGTAATGGTCCAGGTCACAAACGCACAGAGGCCGAAGGAAATCATTGCATAGGGATGGCGCACGCCGAACGCGGCCAGGACCAGCATCGTGAGGACCGCGCCAATCGCCGGCATCAGGAAGGCTTTCTTCAAGCTCTCAAACGAACTCCGTCGCCATGCAATCAGCGGACCCACGCCCGTGAGAAACAAAAGAAACAGGCCAATAGGAATGTTCACGCGGTTGAAGTACGGCGCGTCCACCGAGATCTTCTCGCCCGTGACAGCTTCCGAAATCACCGGAAACAGCGTGCCCCATAGAATCGAGAAGCAACTGGCAAGCAGGATGAGGTTATTGAACAGGAAGCTGGATTCGCGCGACAGCACGCTTTCAAGTTGCGACTCGCTCTTCAGATAATCCAGCCGGTCGAGAATCAGGTACACCACCAGCCCGATGCCGAGCGCCAGGAAAATAGTGAAGTAGCGCGAAATCGGCGACTGCGCGAAGGCGTGCACGGATTGCACGATGCCGCTGCGCGTCAGCGCCGTGCCCAGGATGCAGAGGAAGAACGTGGAGGACACGAGCACCATGTTCCACACCTTCATCATGCCCTTCTTTTCCTGCATCATGACTGAATGCAGAAACGCCGTGGCCGTGATCCACGGCAGGAGCGAAGCGTTCTCCACCGGGTCCCAGCCCCAGTAGCCGCCCCAGCCTAACACCGCATACGCCCAACCGGCGCCCAGCAAAATGCCGGTGCTCTGGAACAGCCAGGTCACGAGCGTCCAGCGCCGGGTGGTGTGGATCCATGCATCGCCCGGCGTGCGCGTGATGAGCGACGCCATCGCAAAGGCAAACGGCACGACGAAGCCGACGTAGCCAAGGTAGAGCGTGGGCGGATGAATCGCCATCGTCCAGTATTGAAGCAGAGGATTCAACCCGCGGCCGTCCGGCACCGCAGTCACCTCTTTGCCCACCGCGAGCACTTCAAACGGGCTCAGCGGGAAGGCAATCAGGAGCAGAAAGAAGGCCTGCACGACCATCAGTGTGGCCGTGACGTACGGCATCATGTGGCAGAACTTGTGGCGATGAAGATATACGGCGACAGCCGCGTAGCAGGAGAGAATCCACGCCCACAGCAGGAGAGACCCTTCCTGGCCGCCCCACCACGCCGTAAATTTGTAGAGCGGCGACATGGTGGAGGACGAATGCCCGGCGACGTAGGAGAGCCGGAAGTCGTCGGTCTGCAGCGCGTAGACCAACATGCCTGAGGCCAGCGTCACCAAACCCCACACGGCGTACACCGAGCGTTCGCCGCTCACCACTAAAAACGGCCGTTTTTTCCACTGCCCGATGAGCGAGGCGAGCACACTGTAGACGGAAAAACAGAGAGCCAGAATCAGCGACAACGCGCCAACATTTTCCATAAACTTGTTTTAGCTAGAGCAGGGCCGAAGCCACCACGGCGGCGCAACGGCAATCGGAGCGCGGACTACAGCGCCGCGCGGGGCGCTTCCACCGGCAACGTTGTCGTTGTATCGGGAGCACCTGGCTGCTTCTTCAGCTTTTGATAATCGCCCGGCTTGGCTTCGTACTTGGACGCGCACTTGGCCTGGATCTTGGACGCGTGAAACACGCCGTCGGCCTGGAGCTTGCCTTCAGCCACGGCCTGCGCGCCATCGCGGAAAGTATCGGGCAGCGGGTCAATGCCGTTGTAAACCACCTTCAGCACTTCGGCATCCTGCTTCAACGTGAACCGCACTTCGCGGCCCTGGCGCTGGATGCTGCCGGCCTTCACGTCGCCCGCCACACGCAGACGCTTGGAGTGAGCATCTTCCATCTTTTTGAGCTCGGCCACCGTCTTGTAGTATGTACTCGTATCCTGCACGCCGCCGACGGCGAGCCAAGTGAGCGTGCCCAAAATGGCCGCGATTAAAATTCCGAAGCGTACCTGCTTGTTCATTGCCGGATTTTCTCCTTGCTCAAACACCAGTATAGCGCCCGGCGGGCTGGCCCTCTGCTAGTAAGACGCCGAGGTACCCCCTTAGTCTTCACGGGAATCAGAAATTCAGCCTCTTCAGGTTCGCAAAACTGATTTTCAGGCTGTCGATGGGCGGCCCGGGGGTCTGACGCTGCTTTACGAAGAAGTGTTTCACCCCGTTGGCCGTGGCCGCGCCCAACACCGCACGGATGCCCACGCGCCCGTTGCCCACTTCAGCAAAAGATGTGCGCGCGATGCGCTTGTCCAGCCGCACGGGTTCGGACTTCAACATATTCTTGAGATGCATGAGCGGAGTGCGGTTGCGGTATTATTTCAGCAACGCAACCGGATCCACGCCAGCCGCGCTGACCCACATCACGTCCATTTCCAGTTGAACGTTCTTCTGGTCGGAGGCGTCCATCAGATGGTCCAGCAGCGTTTTGCCGTCCGGGGCTTTGGCAAATTCCAAAGCGTGGTTGTGGTAGGCCAGCGTCAACCCGGCCTTGCGCGCCATGGCGCCGGCCTTGGTGAGCGTCTTGCCCAGCCGCTTCATCACATCGGCGCCGCCGCGATCTCATGGGGCTACGTAGGGGCACACCACATACTTGAAGCCCTTGGCGGCCGCGTTGCCAATGGCGCCTTCGAGCTTGGCCTGGTCGCGTGTGAACATCGGCGTATCGAGATGCAGGCTCACCGGCTTCACCTTGGTCTGCTGGAGACTCGGCCAGATCTTGTCGAGGTTGCCGAAGGTGGCTTCGATTTAGCGGTAGCCGGTTTGCTCGATCTCCTGGAGTGTCGGGAGCGTATCTTTCTCAATGATGCTGCGCACAGTGTAGAGTTAAACGCCAACTTTCTTCAAGGTGCGCGCGGCAAGGAGAGAAACAGTGGCGGCTCCGGCGGGAAGCGCACGGCGGGACAACGTTGTCATCCCTAACATGCTACTACCGCCGGAGCCGCGTGGCGACTACTTTTTGCGTTCCGCTTCGATATCGAGCGTGATAGCCACGTCGTCGCCAATCAGCACGCCGCCCGCTTCGAGGCTCTTGTTGTAGACGATGCCAAAGTCCGTGCGCTTCACGGTGTTGCTAGCCGACGCGCCAATCTTGGCGCCGCCCCACGGGTCTTTCACTTCGGCCGAAGGGCCTTCGACGGTGAGCGTGACGGGCTTGGTGACGCCGTGCATGGTCAGGTCGCCTTTGACGAGGAGCTTCGCGCCCTGCTTGATCACCTGCTTGCTCGTGAACGTCATCTTCGGGTACTTGGCCAGGTCGAAAAAGTCAGGACTGCGGAGATGGCCGTCGCGCTTGGCATCGCGCGTGTTGATCGTGCTGACGTCGATGACCGCCTCCACTTTTGAGGCCGCGGGGTTCTTCGCGTCGTAGACAATCGTGCCTTCCACCTGTGAGAACTCGCCCTTGGTGTTGGACACCATCATGTGGCGGATGGAAAATTGCGCGGACGAGTGCGCGGAGTCAATCAGGTAGGTAACGGGCTGGGCGGCGAGCGGCAGCGCTGCGAGGGCGAGGGTGAAAAGACAGCTCTTCATGTTTCGGTTGTGCTCCCTTTAGGCAGATGACGGAGCGGCCGAAAGGATTCCGCACCGGCGCTCACCGCCAATACGCGGGCAGCGTGGGTTTGGTCGCGCGCAGAATCGC
>VFZP01000181.1 GCA_016871115.1 Acidobacteriota bacterium | reverse complement strand
GCGCCGACGGCCGCGAGATTCTGCTGGTTGCGCGTGAGGAACAGCCCCCACATGATCGCCACCCGCGAAGACTCCGGAAAGCGCGCGGCGGTCTGCCGCGCAAACGGAAGGCCGGTGCGGAAGCGCCCCGCGCGGGCCAACTCCGCGCCCCAATCCAGCGAGACCGTCTCCCAGCGCTGGCCAAACTGCGCGTCCAACTGGGCCGCCGCGCCGAACTCTTGTACGGCCTCTTCTAGGCGCCCCTGCTTTTCCAGCAGCCCGCCCAACGCAGATCGATACAATGCATTCGCGGGAGCCAACCGCGCCGCCTCACGCAACCCGTTGAGGGCTTCCGCTACGCGTCCGGCGCGAGCATGTTCGTACGCCTGCCGCGCGAGACTCATCGCCGCAGGCGGTTCCGCGGCAAGCAGCAGCCCACAGCACCAGCTGAGCAGAACGCAACTCATCGCCAATCGAAAATCGCGGCCTGCAGCGACTTGTCGTGCAGCCGCGCCAGTTCGTACGCCTCGCGCATCTGCGCTGCCGGCAGACGATGCGAGATGATTCGATCAAAGGCGTTTGTGTGCGCCATGGCGGAAACAATGTACTCAATGTTGCGAACACGGCTGAATCGCTCGGTGGAAAAGCCAGAACCCACCAGCGTGAGTTGCTTGCCGTAGAGCCATCGCGCGTCCAGCGGATTGAAGTCCGGCGGAGCCTCGCCGCGCCCGGGAAAGCCAAGAATCGAGACCCGCCCGGCGGTCCGCACCATCTCTACCGATTGCCGAAACGCGGCCCAGGGATTCGCGGTCAATACAACCACGTCCACATCCTGAGGCTGTGGATGCTGCCCGTTCACCACCGCGCGATGTGCACCGGCCTGCAAAGCAGCCTGCGCCCGTTGGGCCGAATTCGCCACCGCAATCACTTCGCGGGCTCCCATTACGCGCGCCATCGTGCACGTGCACAGGCCAATCACGCCGAGCCCCACAGTCGCGACACTCTCACCGGGCTCATATTGCACCTGCCGCAGCGCCGCCACGCCCAACTGGGTCAGATAGGCCAACGACGCGGGTTCTGGTGCGACGCCCGCAGGCACCGGTACGAGAACTTCCGAATCGCGCGCGCGAAACGCCGACAAGTGGGGCTTCATCGAAAACACACGCATGCCCGGCGCGACTCGCTGCACTGCCGAGCCCACGTCGCGGACAACCCCGACATTGGAATAGCCAACCGCGCGCGGATAATCCGGCGCGCCAGGAACGTCGGTTGAGCGGCCCAGGTAGTTGCCAAGATCGGTGCCGGTGGACAGGGCCGTGACCTCGGTTTCCACATAGACCTCATCCGGCGCCAGCGGGGACTGCTCGATAGGCCGCTCTTCAAGCCGCAGGTCGCCAGCCCCATACATGATGGCGTGCAGAGCCGTCTGTCTCATGCGCCTCCTCCGATGGTGGCCACAAAGGTGCGGCCCGTGCGGTGCTTCATGCGGTCTTCCCCGCCCGCCGCGATCAGGCGGTTGCCATCGGCAACGAACTCCGCTGACGACATCGCCAACGGCATGGGCGCCTCGCGTGCGTACGTGTCATTTCCCGCGTCGTAGGCCAGCACATCAGCAACGAACTCGGTCGTGTAGCCGCCGAACAACAATATGCGTCCATTCGCCGCGGCCGCCGTCAGTCCGCGATTCGGCACGGGCAGATCGCGTAGCCGGCGAAACGCAAACGTGCCGGTGTCGAAGGAAAACGCGTCAGCATGATTCCGTACCTGGCCTGGCTGGGGCATCGAACAACCACCGAACAGATAGACCGTGCTCCCCAACAGGGCCGCCGCGGAAAGTGCCACTTTTCCCGCCGGAAGCTTGGCCACTTCACGCCACGGGCCGCTGTCGCGCTCACGCAGCCATACCGAATCAGTGCATGTGCTCAAGTCCACCACGTCGCTGCAGCCGCCGAAGAGAAAGACGCGCTCACCGATCCGTATCGCCCTGCCTAATAGGTGAACACCAGGCGTTTCGCCAGCTTTGGTCCAGCCCTGAAGGAGGGAATCGAGCCGCCAGATAGTGCGTGAACCGCTGAAGATTTCCAGGCCCGCACTCGGTCCGTACGCCTGCGGCTCAGGCAGTTCCGGCCCTCTCCGCCACACGCCGCTTTGCGCATCGAACAACTGCACGTCACGCAACCACAGCTTCTCACCGTTCTCCCAAGCCGTGCCACCTGCCACCACCATCGTGCGGCCGGCCAGCATCGCCGAGCCGCCAGCTTGTGCGCGCAGCATCGGCGCTTTCTCTGACCATACCAGCGTCGTGCCAGTAGCCGTCCGCGTCTTCACAGTCACCGCGCGCCCCATCGTCGTGAAGACCGCGTCACGATAGCCGGAGGAGTCCAGAAGATCGCTGACCGTGTAGACAACATAGAGTTCTCCGGGAGCCACTTCGCGCAGGCCCGTGTAGGCCATCGTAACCGATGAGGACAGGCGCGTTTCCTGAATCCACGAGCGGCCCTGATCCACGGAGAAGGCGACAAAGTTACCGTGGTCTTCATAGTCTGGCTTGTGTCCGTAGGACATCGCCAGTGTGCCGTCGGCCATTTCAATGATGTCCGGATCAGTGCCCACGATTTCGTGGCGCCGGCCGAAGCGGCTGTACTGCCACGACAGGGGGTACGCGCGGGTCCAGGTGCGGCCCTCGTCGTCCGACTCGCATTGGTAGATGGGACTCTCACGTCCCGTGCGCAACACGCAAATGATGCGTCCCTTCAGCGGGCCCCGCGTCAACTGCACCATCGCCGGCTCGGCGGCGCCTTCCTGTTCCACCGGATCAGCCGCAATGGTGGACACCAAGCGCCACGTTGCGCCGCCATCGGAGCTGCGTAGCAGGAAAGACCGCATCTTCGTCATCGCGCCCAAGTACTCGACGGGCGCTTTGTCGGTTTCAAACCGGCCATACGCGCAAGCCAGCAAATCGCCGCCCGGAAGTTCGATCACAGAACGCCGGAAATAGAGGCGCGAGATGATTTCGCCCCGGTCGTCCTTCCCCTGTGTCTCTGCTTCTGGCACCGTGAACCGGAACTTGCGCGGGCCCATGACTGTGCGGTACGAGTCACGGCTTTCCCAAAAACTTGTTTCAAACAATTTATTGCCCTGGTGTTCTGCATGAACGTTGAATACCAGGAGCCGCCCGTCGCGCAGTTCCACGGCAGAGCCTTCCGTGTTCGGGCCCGCGCCCAGCGCTGCCGGCGCTTTCCACTCAGTCCACGTGCGCTGCCTGTCGCGCGACACCGCCGTGTAGTGAATCGGATGTTTACCGCCTGGGGGCCATCCCACATGCCCCAGCAGTATGGAAGTGCCATCGCGCAGTTGTACCAGGTACGGCCAAGGCACGCCCCGCGCAATGGTCTGCTCCGAGCCGAGCTGCACCGCAAGCGGTTTGAACGGCAAGTCCGCGCCAGCAGCCGCACCGGCCATCGCGCCGCCCGCCACCTGTAACCACGTCCGGCGTCTCATTGTTCTGACAAGCTCCACAACGGCATACAGAGTCTCATGGCAGTTTCAAGAATTGCTCCAGCGCGTCAGCGGACCGCGCTTCGTCACCCGTGCGTTTGTAGCTGATCCCCAGTTGATACCACGCTTCCTTGAGCGTTGGCGAAGCCTTCACGGCAGCCGCATGATGTTCCACTGCCGCCGCATGATCGCCGCGCGCCGTCGCGAGTTTGCCGAGTTGAAAATGCGCGTCCGCTGTGGCGGGATCGAACCTCAGCGCTTCCGCAAACTCACGCCCCGCTTCCACCGGCCGCTCAAGCTTGGCGAGGTTCTTGCCCAGCTTCACATGCGCCGGCGCGGACGTTGCATCCAGCTTGAGCGATCTGCGGTAAGCCTGCTCAGCCCGCGCCAGATCGCCAGTGGCATCGTAGACATCGCCCAGCGACACGAACAGATCCGCGCCGCCGGGTTCAAGCTGAACGGCGGTTTCATAGGCTCTCACCGCGTCGGCATTGCGCCCCAGCAAATAAGCTACCATGCCGGATGCCGCATGAATCTTCGACACACGCGGGAATCGGCGCCTGCCTGTATCGAGCAGTTTCGCGGCCTCCGCCGAAGCATCCACTTTCAACAAGGTCAACACCAGGTCGTAGAGCGTGTCGGCGTTGTTCGGGTCCGCCGCTACCGATTGCCGCAGCGCTGTGGCCGCTTCGGCCGGCCGGGCCAAGGCGTTCAGCACCGCGCCACGCAGGACCAGTGCATCAGCGGCGCGCGATGGTTGTTGATCGAGAACGCTCAATGCATCTCCTGCCTGTCCGTCACTCAGCAACGCCAGCGCGAGGTTGTATCCGTACTCCGTGGACCGTGGCGCGAGATCCAGCGCCGAACGAAAATGACCCACAGCTTCGCTGACTCGCCCTTGCTGTTGCAAAAAGATCGCATAGCGGCTGCGTGCGGCAGCGTCGGTGGGACGCGCCTCGATAGCCCGCCGCAGTTCTTGCTCGCGCGGCTGAAACAGCATCGCCACGAGCAGCCAACCTGTACCAGCTATCATTGTGAAAAGTGTACCGTGTGAAAAGTGAAAAGTGTACCGCGGTGAAAAGTGTACCTGACAGAGCATCACCGAAATGAGGTATCCTCCCTTCCATGCACCTTCAAGTCTGCGTCCGAGTCTGCGTCGCTTCGGTCCTCCTTGCGCCGGCGCTCATTGCGCAGGTACCGACCGGTGTTCTCACTGGTTTGGTGAAAGACTCCAGCGGCGCAGTGATCCCCAACGTCAAAGTCGTGGCCATCAATACGGGCACTAATCTGACTCGCCAGGTGGTCACGGACTCTTCGGGCACCTATCGCCTTGCCGCCCTAAACCCCGGACCGTACCGGCTGGAAGCCGAAGCGAACGGATTCAAGAAAGCCACGGCGAGCGACATCACGCTGGAAGTAGGCTCGCAGGTGCGGATCGACATCGAACTGCAGGTGGGCGACGTAGCGCAGTCACTCGAAGTCACGGGACGTCCTTCGCTGGTGAACACGGAGAATAACCAGATTGGCGGCGTGATCAATCAGTCGCGCGTGGTGAGCCTGCCCCTGAACGGGCGCAACTTCATGGAACTCACGACGCTTACCGCCGGCATCGCAGAAGGCGTGGGCGCGGCCGCAATCGTCAACAAGCGCGCCCCCACCGCGGCCGGCATGCCGCACCAGGACAACAACTACCAGCTCGACGGCGCCGACAACAAAGAGGCGTTTTTCAATAGTTGGAACCTCGGCCCGTCGGTTGACGCGATTCAGGAGTTCAGCATTCAAGTGGGCCAGTACTCGGCCGAGTTCGGCTCTGGCGGCGGCGCTGTCATCAATGTTGTGACCAAATCCGGCACGAATCAGTTTCACGGCACGCTGTGGGAGTTTCTGCGCAACGACAAACTCGATGCGCGCAACTTCTTCCTCACGCCCACGCAACGCATCGCCACGTTGCGCCGCAACCAGTTCGGCGTGGCAGCCGGGGGACCGATCATCAAGAACAAGATGTTCCTGTTCGGCAACTATGACGGCTCGCGCATCCGGCAAGGGCTGTTCCGTTCCGGCATGGTGCCCACGGCGGACCAGATCGGCGGTAATTTGTCCGGCTACGCAAAATCCATCCGCGACCCGCAAACCGGCCAGCCGTTCCCCGGCAACATCATTCCGCGGCAGCGGCTCGATTCCATCACCCAGGCGCTGTTGAAGGTTTACCCCGCTCCCAACAATCCCAATCCGGTGCAGAACTACTCCATCAACGCGTCTAGCGTGAACGACTACGACTCCGGGCTGTTCCGCTTCGACTGGCGTCTTTCCAACAAACATGACCTGATGGTGCGCTACGGCATGCAGGACATCAATCAATACACGCCCGGCACCTTCCAATCCGTGGGCGGCGTGGTGATTCCGCAGAAGCCGCAGAACTTGGCCGTGAACCTGACCACCATCGTTTCGCCGCGCGTGCTGAACGAATTCAGAGCCAGCTATGGGCGCCAAATTCACCGCCAACGCGGGCAGAACTCGGGTAATCCGATCGCAGCTAACGCGGGCGTACCTTTTGCACCCAAGGAGGGCAGCGGCGCTGGCTTTGTGGAAGGCATCGGGCTCGGCAACACCATCTTCAGCGCGGTGGGGGAACAGCAACCGTGGTTCCTCACGGTGAATAGCTTCCAGTGGTACGACGGCATCACGTGGTCGCGCGGAAAGCACAACATCAAGGCCGGCGCTGATCTCCGGCGTCACCGTGCCGACGCTTTCCTCGGAACGCGCCAGAACAATCAGTACACCTTCTCCGGGCAGTTCTCCGGCGATGGCTTCTCAGACTTCCTGCTCGGCAACATGGCGTCCTCCTCCATCGCGCTCGCGCCCAATGAGACCGGCCGCTTCCGGCGCACGATGATGGCGTTTTATGTTTTAGACGATTGGAAGATCTCGCAGAAGCTCACGCTGAACATGGGCCTGCGCTATGAGTTCGGGCAGGTGCCGGTGGAACTTGGCGGCCTCACTCCCACCTTCGATCCGAGCCTCGCCAACGGTCAGGGCGGGCTGCGCTTCCCCAAGCAGAACACCAACGCCGCGCCGTTCTACCAACGCGTGCGGCCTGACCTCGGCTTTGGGCTCACGGATCGCAGGGCCCTGTTCACGCCCGACAAGAACAACTTCGCGCCGCGCTTCGGTTTCGCCTATCGGCCCCGCAACGGCAATCGCACAGTGGTGCGCGGCGGCTACGGCGTCTTCTTCTCCGGACCGCAGTTGATGAACCTCGTGCAGAACTCGGTCACCGGGCCGCCGGCACAACTCTGGGCCGGGTACAACTCGGCCATCAACACTCCTACGCTTACGTGGGCGGGCGATGTGAACAATCCGAATGGTTCGCTTGCCACCGCGATCTTCGGCCTCCTGACGAGCCCGGAAAGCAAGTGGCTCGACGGATACACGCAGCAGTGGAGCTTCAGCCTGGCACAAGAACTCACGCGCAGCACAGTGTTTGAGTTGCAATATCTCGGCTCCAAGGGCACGCACCTGGAGAACGCACTCGACTATAACGCCGTGCAACCGGGAGCGGGCAACCTGCAGCAACGGGTGCCGTTCCCGAAGTGGAGCCGCGTGTATGGCTTCAACAGCAGCGGCGCGGCCAACTACAACGCCCTGCTGGCGACGGCGGAAAAGCGCATGGGCAAGGGCCTCATGTTTAAGGGCGCCTACACGTTCAGCAAGACGCTCACCAAGAACGGCGCGCGTTCGTCTGGCAACATCGGCCAGGTTCAGAACCCATTCAATCTGCGTACCAACAACGGCTACTCGGCGGACCACGTGCCGCACCGGTTGACGGGCAACTTCCTCGTGGAATTGCCGTTCGGCCGCGGCAAGCGCTTCGGCGCCAACATGCATCGCGCCGCGGACCTCCTGCTCGGCGGCTGGACATTCTCCGGCATCGTGACGCTGCATAGCGGCTATCACCTCACCGCGCCCACCATCGTCGGGGCCAACTGCAACTCGTCGTTCCAGAACTTGTGCCGCCCGGACCTGTTGACCAATCCGTTCCTCGGCGGCAATGGCCTCCTGACGCCACGCTGGAACCGCGATGCCTTTGACTGGCCGCTCAACACCGCCAAACACCCCGCGCAGGCTCCGCGCTTCGGCAGTGCGGGCATGAACATTCTGCGCGGCAACGCCGTGAATACGTCAGACATGGGCATCTTCAAGAACTTCGTATTCCGCGAGAACTACCGCTTCGAACTGCGCGGTGAAATGTTCAACGCCCTGAACCACACCAATTTCGCCAGCCCCAACGCTTCGGTGGAGAATCCGAACTTCGGCCGCACCTTCTCCACTTCGATCGGTCCGCGCACCATTCAGTTGGGCTTGAAGTTCTACTGGTGATGACCCAACCGAAGGCGCGCGCATGCGCACAGCGTGGGGCTGCGTGGCTCCGCACGCTGCTGGAGGATGACGGCTCGTTTCGCGGCGCAGTGGCACTGGACTGCTATTACAAGGCCCCCAGCGCGCTTGCTTTCAGCGGCTACACCGATGACGCGGTTCGTGTGTTGGATCATGTTGCGGCCAAGTATCTGCTGCCCGGTGGCGATCTCGATGGTACGGGCGTGGATTGGTATGACCGCTTCCGCATTTACCCGCACGCCTGGCTGTTGTGGGCGTCGGTGGAGCCTCGCCGCGCGGATCTGTCGCAGGCGCTGTCGACTTTTCTAGTCAACCGGCAGAATCCCGAAACCGGTGGCTTCCGGGCAGACGAAAACGGCACCGAAGAGATCATGACCACCAGCCTCGCGGGCCTCGCCTTGCTACGCGCCGGACATCACGACGCCGCCGTTGGCGCCGCACAGTGGTTGCGGCGCGTGTTCGAGGCGCAACCTGACCTCACGCGCGGACTACTGCACGTGTGGCGCGCGGGCCTCGGTCTTGATGAAGGCGATGGCTCAGTGTGGTTTCGCGTGGATGCGACGCAGCCGCGCCAATGGTATTTCCAGTACGGCATCAGCGCGGCGCTGCTCGCGGATCTCGCCCGCATCACGGGTGACCACAGTTGGCTATCACTCGCCGGGCAATATCTCCGTGCAAGCGAACACTGCCATGCAGACCGGTACTCAACGCCGCAAAGCGGCAAGATCGGCTGGGGCGCTGCGTGGACCGGCGCACTCACGGGTGACGCCGCGTATCAGGCGCTCACCGCCAAGGTTGTTGACGGGCTCGACGCACTACAGGGCGCCGATGGATCCTGGAACGGTGAAGGCGTCTACGACGCACAACCCGCGCCTGAAACCGCCGTGGCGCGGCTCGACGTCACTGCGGAATTCGTGACGCTGCTCTCAATGATGGATGGAGGACGATTTGAACTTTGATAACCCGGTTAAGGTGAAGCTCGCGCGCGGCGAAGCCGTGTGGGGCGCATCGGCCATGGTGGCTGATCCGTTCGCCTGTCAACTAACGATCGACACGGGCATCGACTGGTTGTGGATCGACACCGAGCACGCGCCGATCACGCCCGAAGGTGTGAGGCTGGTGCCCGTGCTGGCGCGGCAGAAGGGCTGCTCGCCGCTGATCCGCGTGGCGGGGCTCGATGCGAATCTGATCAAAAAGTCGATGGACGCGGGCGCTTCGACAATCATGGTGCCGCAAGTCAACAACGCGGAAGAAGCCCGCGCCGCGGTACGCTACTGCAAGTACGCACCCGAAGGTACGCGAGGCGTTTCGCCGGGTTGGACCTTTTTCGCGGGCGTTTCCTGGGACGACTATCTGCCGCAGGCCAACCGGGAAACATGCGTGGTGGTGCAAATCGAATCCGTCGAAGGCATGAAGAACGTGGAAGAAATCGCCGCCGTGGATGGCGTGGATGTGGTGTTCGCCGGCCCCATGGATCTCTCGGCGGCCATGGGAGTGATCGGCCAGACCAAGGATCCCAAGGTGCAGTCGTTCCTCGCCGAGTTTCCGCAACGCGTGCGCAGCCAAGGCAAGTACGCGGGCGTCACCACCGGCGCGGGCGCCGACGCGCAGGAGCGATTCAAGCAGGGCTACCGCTGCATGAGCATCGGCGGGTTGCTGTTCAGCGGCCAGTTCGGCCTCATGCGCGATCTCAAAGAACTGCGCGAGACCTGCCGCCCATGAGCAGACCGGATTGGGGCGTCCAGGAAGAAGACCTCGCGTTCTTTGCGCGAGAGATCGATTCGTTCCTGCCTCCGCACATCTTCGATGCACACTGCCATCTCTATCAGTGCATCGATTTTAAGGGGGCCACGCCCGCGCTGGCTGCCGACGGGCCGGAGCGCGTGGATTGGGCCTGCTTTTTGCGCCACATGGCGGCAATCACACCGGGCCGCACCTACGCGGGCCTCGCGTTTCCCTTCCCCGCCAAAGGCGTTGACTTTGCCGGCGCCAACGCGTTTCTCGCAGCGGAACTCGCCGCGCATCCTGCAACGCTACGGGGTTCCATGCTCATCGAACCCGGCATGGACGCGGAGTTCGTGCGCGAGTCTGTCCGGCGCAACGGTTTCTCCGGACTGAAGTGTTATCACGTTTATGCAGCCACCGCTCCGACGTGGGACGCGGCGGTAGAGGCGTACCTGCCTGAAGAGCATGTCCGGGTGGCGCACGACCTAGGCCTCACCATCACGCTCCACATGGTGCGGGCGCGCGCCATCGCCGATCCTGTGAATCAGGAAGCCATCGCGCGGCTCGCACGCAAGTATCCGAACGCCCGCTGGATTCTGGCGCACGCCGCGCGCGGTTTCAATCCTTATCACACGGTGGAAGGCATCGGTGCATTGCGCGGAATCGGCAACATCTGGTGCGACACCAGCGCCGTCACCGAAGCGGGCGCCTTTGAGGCGATTGTGCGAACGCTCGGTGCGGACCGCCTGGTCTACGGCGCGGACTTCCCGGTGACACATCTCCGCGGACGTTGCGTGGCCATTGGCGATTCGTTCCTGTGGCTCACCGCGGACAACACCAACTTCGGCGCCGCCCATGCGGCGGTGCATCCGGTGCTGGTGCAACTGGAATCGCTGCGCGCGTTGAAGCAGGCGTGTTGGAATCTCGGGCTCGGCGACACCGCGGTCGAAGGCATCTTCTCGCGCCACGCCGAAGCGCTGTTCAAACCTTAAGTCGCGCCCAGCGGATGTCCATGCGCTCCGGCGTCCCGGCGTAGTAGACCACCAGCGCTTCTTCACCACCCGGTAACGCTTCGGCGTAAGGAAGGCCGAACGACCACAGGCTCATGTCCGTCAACATCGTAGCGGTATCCGCGGTTTCCCGCGCCGGGGCAGCTGCTTCAAAGAGCACCACTTCGGAGACCGGATCGAACACCCCATCGAGCGACGCCGCCATCCGCGCCCGGATACTGCGCGACCCGTAGCGGTCCACCCAAGCGAGCACGGTGCGGCCGTCTGCAAACACCGCCGGATGCGAGGCCTGATCGGAAAACTCAAGCGTATCGGTGCTCCACTTCCGGCCCGCGTCGCGGCTGATGTGACGGCGGATGGGCAGGTAGCGGTTGGCGTGCTTGTCGTAGGTCCAGGAGAACGCCGCCAGCATGCCGTCGGGCGCGGCCGCGAGGCGCTGGTCCCAATGGAACACCGCGCCCGTCGGATCCTCGCAGACCGTGCGCGGCGCGCTCCACGTCTGGCCTCCGTCGCGCGATTCGCAATGCACCACACGTTGGAACCACTGCGAGCGGTCAAGGTACGGCTTGTTGCTTTCGATGCTGATCACGATGCCGCCGTCCTGCGTCACCGTGGCTGGACTCGTGAGACTCGGCGGACCGATGTCCGGCGTCACCGGCACCTGGCGCCACGGGGACCACTTGTAGCCCAGGTCGTCCGAATCCGCCACCAGCACACGCATCGGCAAACAGCCTTCGGTCTCCGGATGAAACAGCGGCGCACCGGGAAATGCCTCGCGGTCTACCCACAGCGCGCTGGCCAGGAGACGCCCGCTACCGGGCAACACCGTGGCATACACCACCTGCAGAGAACCGCGCACTCCGTCGACACTCACCGAGAACGGCGCGGCCGCGTCGCTCCAGGTGCGCCCGCCATCGCGAGATCGACGCACCTCCGTCACCGAGCCATCGGAATCCTTCGACGCGCCGACGCGGTAGATCGCCAGGAGCGAACCGTCCGGCAACACCGTCACGCTCGGGAATGTCGCCACGGGCGCTCCCGCGGATACCAAACCTTGTTCTAAAATTCGCATGTTGTTCAGCCTATCAACAACCGTGATAGATTTGAAGGACCTTGACCGTATCGCGCGACGATGAACGCTTCAACATGTGGATCTTCACGATCTGCTACGCCTTCATCTATTTCGCCGCACCAGTACTTTACGTCGGCGTGATTCAGGCCGCCTTGTGCGACAAACTGGGCGCCAGCAGGACGCTGGCGAGCCTGC
>VFZP01000180.1 GCA_016871115.1 Acidobacteriota bacterium | reverse complement strand
TCTACAGATTCTCAGCGTCACACTTTTCGAGAAAACCCCAGTTTGGCGGGCCTTTCAGGCACGTGACTCCGAAAGGGATTTAGTCGAAACTCGCAACTAGCTGAATCTGTTCACGTTATAGCCGGGCAGCAGTGAGCAAGAAACATGCCAAACCGGGATATCGGATTTACAAGCACTTAGGCGCCGCGCGCCGCCGCAAATCGGGCAAGCGGCGGGTTCCGGGCGTCCCCTATCGGCCAGCAGGGGCGGAAGGAGGCTCCATTGCGGCTGGACCGCCGCCGCGCGCGGTGAGGAATAGCAGGAGCAGGCCGCAGGCGCCGATGGCAGCGCCGGTGAGTCCCCAGGCGGTGAGTAAGCGGCGGTCAATCAGCTCACCGGCAAGGAGCGGCCCGAGAATTTGCGTGATGGCTGACAGCGACTGCGTGAGGCCGAGTACCGCGCCCTGCTCTTGCGGGCTGGAACGGCGGCTAATGAGGCTCGACAAGACGGGCCGGAGAAAGCCAGTAAGCGCCAGTGCGGTGATGCTGATGTAGATGCCGGTGGTGGTGGCGGCGAGGGCGAGCGTGGAGGTGCTGAGCACGGTGGCCACGAAGCCGGTGATGAGCAGATTCACTTCCCCGGCGGTGCGGAGCAGGCGCGGCAGCAGCACGCCCTGCACGACGATGCCGAGGAGCCCGGCGTAGGTGAGCGTGAGGCTGACGTCCGCGGTGTTCATGCCGAAGCGTTGTTTGGCGTAGAGCCCGTAGCCGCCCATGAAGACGGAGAAGGCGAGTTGCGCAATGAGGAATTGCCAGAGAAACGGCGCGATGGCGGGGCGGCGGAAGTAGGCCGCGTAGGCGCCGAGATCGAGCACGGAGGGCCGGCGATAGGTGGAGACGGATGCCAAAGCATCTTCTTCTGCGCCTTCCGGTTTGGGCGGCTGCGCGGGCAACAGCACGAGCGTGGCAAGGATGCTAAGAGCTGACAACGCGGCTGCACCGAGCACCGCCGCCCGGTCTCCGTAGCGCGCAGCGAGAAACGCCGTGGCGGCGGGGCCGATCAGAAAGCCGAGGCCGAAGGCGATGCCGATGAGGCCGAACGATTTTGCACGTTCGGAGGGTTTCGATACGTCAGCGATATAGGCCTGGGCGACGGAGATGTTGCCGGCTGTGATGCCGTCAATGATGCGTGCGACAAACACCACCCAAAGGCTCTGCGCGAACGCCATCAGGATGAGGCCGAGGAACGTGCCCACTTGGCTCGCGAGCAGCACCGGCTTGCGGCCGAACCGGTCTGACAGCGCGCCGAGCGGCGGGCCGGACAGGAGCGAGAAGAGTGCGTAGACGGCCATGAGCGCCCCGGCTGCGCGGGCCGAAGCGCCGAACGAGACAGCGTAGAACGGCAGCAGCGGGATCAGCATGGTGAGACCGAGGATGTCCACCAGGACGATCAGAAAAATGGGGAGGATCAGGGACCGCGCCAAACTTCACCCAGTCTACCCTTTGAGCGCCCGCCGCAGGAACTTGCCGGTGGCGGTCTTGGGAATCTCCGCCACAAACTCGACCAGCCGGGGGTACTTGTATGCGGCGAGGCGCTCGCGCGTGAAGGCGATGATTTCGTCGGCGGTGGTGGTGGCTTCCGCGCCGGCCTTCAGGGCGATGAAGGCCTTGACGGTTTCGCCGCGGTATTCGTCCGGCACGCCGATGACGGCGCACTCGCGCACGGCGGGATGCTGGTAGAGTAAGTCCTCCACGTCGCGCGGCCAGACCTTGAAACCCGAAGCTACGATCATGTCTTTCTTGCGGTCGACGATGTAGAACCAGCCGGCGGCGTCCATGACTGCCACGTCACCAGTGAGGAACCAGCCGTCGCCGTGGTGCGCGGCGGCGGTGGCTTCGGGCTTGTTCCAGTAGCCGGGAAACATCTGCGGGCCGCGCATCGCGAGTTCACCCGCTTCGCCCGGCGGGAGTTCGCGCGCGGGGTCGGTCAGATCGACGATGCGGGCTTCGAGGTTCGGAATCGGCAGCCCGATGGCGAGCGCGCCGGAGGCTGGATCGACGGGGGCTTCGGCGTCAAGCGGCGTTGCGTGCGAGGGCGAGTTGCTCTCGGTGAGCCCGTAGATGTTGTGGATGTACTGGCCGAGGCGCGCACGGAACTGCGCGACGATGCCGGGCGCAACGGGCGCGCCACCGGAGTAACACTTGGTGAGCGTTGCGAAGGCTTCCGGGCGCGCGGCGGGGTCGTTCATCAGCGCGATGTACGCAGTGATGGCCGCGACGCAGAAGGTGGCCTTCCACTGCTCGGCCATGCGGAGCGTGGTGGCGGTGTCGAAGCGGTGGTAGAGCACCAGCGGCGCGCCGGTGAGATAGCAAAGCGCGATGCCGGCCACGAGTCCCGTGATGTGGAACAAGGGCGGGGCGCCCAGGATCACGTCGCCTTCGCCGATCTGCATCCACACGCGAAATACGTCCGCGTTGAGGGCGATGTTGCGGTGCAGCCCGATGGCGCCCTTGGGATTGCCGGTGGTGCCGGAGGTATAGACGAGTTCGGCGGCGTCCTCCGGGCCGACGGGGACGCGCGTGCGTGCGGGGTCTGGCGCTTCGAGGTCGAGCGCGGCGTTGAACGTGCCTTCGCCGTCGCCGGTGGTCAGGACGCATTCGACGGGCGAGGCGTCTATGGTGGTGCGATGCGCACTGTAGTAGGCGCTCAGAGCAACCAGGGCGCGGGCGCCGGAGTCGTGCAGGTGGTAGTCGAGTTCCTTGGCTTTGAACATCGGGTTCAGCGGCACCAGGATCGCGCCGCGTTTCCACGCGCCGAGTTGCGCGACCAGGAACTCAGGGTCGTTCTGCGTGACCACGGCCACGCGGTCGGCCTTGCCGATGCCGTGCCGCGCCAGCCACGACGCCATCTGCTCGCCGCGCCGGTTGAGTTCGGCAAAGGTGATCGTGCGGTCAAAGTGATGGATGGCAGGCGCTTCAGGACGGGCCGCCGCCGTGGTCTCGAAGATGTCGATCATGCTGCGGGTGGGCAGGGGGAGAGCGGGCGGCACCCATGCGGAGTAGCGGCTGAGCCAGGGATGAGCAGAGTCCATCAGTGAAAGGCTATCATCGCAGCAGGGATGCCTATCCGCTTCACACGCCGCCATCTGCTCGCCGCTGCGTGGGGAGCTGGACTCTGGCGGGCGGCGGGCGCGGCCGAACCGCGCGATGCCGGAGAGGTAGCGACGCCGCGCAAGCCGGCGATTCGCGTGGTGGGCTTCGGCGACTTCGGTTTTCAGAAAAGGGGCACGGGCCAGAAAGCGGTGGCTGCGGCGATTGCGGCCTGGAGTGCCGCCACGCCTGATGACTTTGGCCAGACCTTTGGCGACAACTTCTACACGCGCGGCGTCAAGAGCGTGAAGGACAAGAAGTGGACCGGGATCTGGGAACGGATCTATTCGCCGCTTGGCATCCCTTTCTACGCCGCGCTCGGCAACCACGATTACCGCGGCAACGTGCAAGCCCAGGTGGACTACACGGGGCTTTCGAAAACCTGGCGAATGCCCGCGCGCTACTACACTTTCCGGGCCGGCCCCGCGCAGTTCTTCGCGCTCGATACGGACGAAGGGACCGCCGGACGGCTGTTCATGAAGCAGCCGTGGAGCGATGCGCAGGCCAGTGGCTGGATGCCGAACTGGGCAGGTCAAAAGCGCCCTGGAAGATTGCCTACGTCCACCACCCGATCGGCTCTGACGGCCATTATGGTGACGATGAGAGGCTGATTGCCAAGCTCCTGCCTGTGCTACGGCGCCAAGGCGTGCAGCTGTATCTGTGCGGGCATGAGTACGATTTGCAGTTCCATCGCTACCGGGACGGTGACTATGAGCTACATCTAATTGTGGCCGGTGGCGGCGGCAAAGACGTGCGGAGCGTCGAAAAGAATCGGGCAGAGTATGCCGAGGGGCGGCATGGTTTTCTCGAGTTATTGGTGGAACCGGCGCGCCTGACATGGGCGCTGCGCGGGACGCGGGGCGAAGTTCTCCACGATCAGCGATTGGAGCCGCGCTAGTTAGCCCGTCGAGTTGGTGGCGGCTAGGGCGCGCTGGGGTACGCTGTCGGCCACGCGCGTCTCGCGGACATCGGCGGCTGCCGGCGGGTACGCTTCGCTCAATCGCACGGCTTCATACAACTGCTCGCGCAGTCGCGAAAACACCGGCACCCCGCCGGTTATGCGTTGGGCGGCATCTTCCAACGACAGCTCACCTTCATAGTAGGCGCGGAGAGCTTCCTGTTCCGCAGCGGGGAACTTGCTGAGCGCTTCGTGAATCACCAGGGAGTCCCGGCGGAGGCGGGTGTGCTGGGTGGCGCCGGCCAAGGCGACCAAACTCGAATTCGTGCCGAGTTCCCGCACCATGGTCTCCCGTTCGAGCACGTTGCGGAGGAAGTGCGTGAGGTCTGCCGTGGTACCGATCCCACCGGAGCGAATCTCGCGCAGCGCGCCATTCAGCGTCTCGTCTACCAACTGGGACAAGCCCACCGGGCCAAGCTGCCGGCGGAACAATACCTGAACGCCACGCTGGTAGCGGCTTCTAAATTCCTCACAGGCTTCTGGTGAGTCCCGGCGGATTCGCTCCACCAGCCGGGCCCATTCGGCCAACCCATGTCCCGAAACGGGTTTCCGTGTTGGTTGCATACTTCCCTCCCTGCCTGTGGACCTCACGGCTTGTCCCGTTCGCAATCGAACGTGACATCCCTCCCGCTGGTTCCCAGGCTCCCTCTTGGGCGCGGCGTTGCTCTTCTCTGGCGGCCATACGCACCTTTAGCTCTACTGGACGACTTCTGGCTCCGGCCGAGGCAAAACAACCCCTGGGCTCGGGCGAGAGTCCCTCAGGGTGATAGTGCGAGCAGAGCAGACAAAATCTCACAAGGAAATACAGTCAACGCCATATTGTTTTCGTATGGATTCAAGCGTATTCCGCAAGACGGAAAACGTTCACAAACTGCTGCGTCTCCGCCACCTCGCGGGCACAAGCGGGGCAATGCAGGAAATGATTCTCGAAATATCGGACGGATTCCCAGTCTAAATGACCCAGGCAGTATTCCTCGGCGATCTCCTCGAGATCGCTGGGACAAAGGCAGGAAGAAGCGAGCACCATACATCGTCCTCTCTAGAAGAGTGCAGTAGAGGACGAAATCGTCTCACCGAATCTTGACAGTTATCGCAGAATTGCAATTGAAATTCCTTTTAGGTGGACCGGTGCCGGGCGTCTTCGAGGATCCGCACAGCGCGCGCCGGGTTAAAGACGCCACAGGAACAGAAGCGCTGCATGTAGGTGGCGGCCTGCTGCGGCGTCCGGCGGCCTTCCTTCACCCAGTCAATCATCTTCTTGGCGAGAGACTGGGCCACCATGCCGTGGCCGCACATCGTCATCAGCGACAGCACTTGGGTGTTGGGGAGCTTTTCGACCTTTCCTTCGAACCCCAGGGAGTAGCCTACCGAATGGCGGGGAATGCCCGCGGCGTGGCAGCACTGTTCGGCGCCTTCGATCGAGGTGGAGATGTTGATCGACAGCCCGAGGTCCACCTTGCGGACCGCCTGGAGGAACTGTTCAGCCTTCAAGCGGTTGTCAAAGACGGCGGCGACGGTAGTGATGTTTTGCAGGCCGTTCACCACCGCTTCAAAGTCGGGAGTGACGTCGCGGTTCCAGTGATTGGTGGGGTTCATCGCCTTGGACGGACGGAGACACCCGCCATTGCGGGCGTCGCCCAGGTTCACCGGGCCGAACGGGATGGCCATCTTCAGGAACTGGCGCTGCTTTTCAAGCGCACCCTCGTCGTTCTTGCCGCGGCTGGCGATGGCGAAGACGATAAAGTCGTCGCGGAAGCTTTCGGCGTTGCCAAAACGGTGGAGCGTGTTGGTCATGGGTTGACAATCCTCGTCTTAGGAGCGGCCCGCGCCCACCGGTTCGGGTTTGGCGGGGGCGGCGGCGCTGGCGTTGGTGATGCGGCCGAGGCCGGTGTTGGTTTTGGCGCGCTGTGGATGATAGCCCAGCTTTTCAAGCAGCGGGAGGACGATCGAGTCCTCTCCCTGTTCGTCGCACCGCACGCCGACGCCTAGCACGACCACGGTGTCGACTTCCTTCTCCACCTGGTGCACCAGGCGGATGACCTCTTCGGTGCGCGCCAGCGGGACTTTGATCTCGACGATGGCAGACATGATCTTTTCGTCAAGAATGTCGTCACGGATCTCGCCGGACTCCTGATTCTTGAGGAGTGTCGTAATTGGGTTCTTCTTTTCAAACAGAATGCCGGCCTGTGCCAGGCGGCGGGTCATCTTATCGATGTCGCGGAAACGCACGCCAACGCCGGGACGGCCGAACTCGATGGTGAAGCCTACTTCGCCCACCAGCACGCGGCCCGTGACATCGTTGGTTTTTACTTCTTCGGTGCCGCGGCCTTCAACACCCGTGGACTCGTGCGGCACGCGCGGATCGGAGAAGGCGCGGCGGACAATGCGCGGCCAGGTGAGGTCTTCAGGCGCAAAGGCTGCCGTCGGGCAAACGTCGGGCTCAGGGTCAAAGCGCAACCGCAGCGTCTGGAAAACCTTGCGCATGGTGCGCACGACGGTGGGGTTCAGATGTTCCTGGGAAAGGCCGTTGTAGCAGGAGTAGCACTCGACGCATTCGTCACGATCGACAGTGGCTCGTTTAATCACCGGATCGATGTAGATGGCGCCCATCGGGCAGACGTAGGTGCAGTTGCCGCAGGCTACGCACTTGTTCGGGTCGATGCGCATGATCGTTATCCTATCGCAACGGTGGCGGCCACGCGCGGGGAGTGGTTTGATGGAAGGAATGCATCGGTTGACGGTTTTGTATGAGCATCCCGAGTGGCAAAAGCCGCTGTTTTCGGCGCTGGAGCGGCGCGGCGTGGAGTACGCGGCATTCGATTTGAGACGCGCGTGGTTTGATGGAAGGAATGCATCGGTTGACGGTTTTGTATGAGCATCCCGAGTGGCAAAAGCCGCTGTTTTCGGCGCTGGAGCGGCGCGGCGTGGAGTACGCGGCATTCGATTTGAAACGCGCAGTGTTTGATCCGGACGCGGTGCCGCGGTCACCGCTGTATTTCAATCAGGCGAGCCCGAGTGCGTACGTGCGCGGAAACACGCGGGCGGTGCCGATGGCGCTGGCGTTGATGCGGTCGCTCGAGTTGGGCGGAGCGCGGGTGTTGAACGGCTCGCGGGCGTTTGCGCTGGAGTTGAGCAAGTCGGCGCAGGCGGCGCTACTCGGGCAGTTGGGGATTGTGCATCCGCGGTCGCTGGCGTTCAACGACCCGGAAGCCGCCGTGGATGCATGGCGCGGCGGGTGGCCGGCGCTGATGAAGCCGGAGCAGGGCGGGAGTGGCGCGCGGATGTTTCTGCTGCAGGAGCCGGCGGAATTGCTGCGGCTGCTGCGCGACCAGCCCGCGATCTGGGAGCCGGACCACTTACTGCTGTTGCAGGAGTATTTCCCGCCGTTGGACGCGGCGCGCGGGATTGTACGGATGGAGTTTCTGGGCGGGAAGATGCTGTATGCGATGCGCGTGGTGTCGCATGGGGCGTTCAATCTGTGCCCGTCCGAGGTGTGCAACCCGGCAGACGGCGGCGCGGGGCATTGCGAACTACCCGCGGCGAAGCCCGTGAAGCCGGTGGAGTTCTACCCGTATCCGGAGGTGCCGGCCAAGGCGGTGGAGGCGGGCGAGCAGATTGTGAAGGCGGGCGGGCTGGACGTGGGCGGGATCGAGTATCTGGAGGCGGCCGACGGGCGGCTGGTGTTCTACGATGTGAACGCGAATTCGAATTTGCGCAAGCCGATCGGAGAGACGTTTGGGCTTGACCCGTTTGAGCGGGTGGTGGAGTTTCTGCTGGGGCAGATGGGCGGGCAGGTGGGATTCCACACTCCGCGTCCTGAATAGCAAGCCAGCCCGCGTATCGGTATACCGGCGCATCAAGAAAGTTCGATGCGTAGCTGTCTTCCAACGGCCGCCGCTGCCCGCTGCAGTGTGTGCATTGTCACTCCCGTATTAGCCGGATCGAGCAGACGGTCGAGTGCGCGGCGGCTGGTTTGCATGCGGGCAGCCATGGCCGCCTTCGTGAGCCGGTCTTTCTTCATCGCAGCCTTAATCTGATCGGCGAGGATCTGCTTGATGGCCTGCTCCTCGCATTCCTCAAGGATGCCTTGTTCGGCCAGAAATTCGTCGAACGAAGAGCCCACCCTTCCCTTTTTCTTGGTCGCCATCAGTTCACCCCCTTGAAGCGCTTGAGCGCGAGTCGCAAATCCCGTGGCGCAGTCTTCCGGGTTTTCTTACTGAAGCCATGCAGGAGTAGCATGCGATTCCGCGACACGCAGAAGATCACCCGCCCGATTTTCCCATCGATCAAATCGCTTCGCACCACGGCATTCCGAGGGGCCAGCCAAATTCAACTTTTTGAGTATCGCGGCCAACGAGTTTCCGGTCTTCTATCGAGAGCGTCAAGATCCATTCACGGACTGGCCGGTGACCGCTGGCGTTTTCGAAGAAGAACGCCAGGAGCTTTTTGGAGCGGTCGACCACGGCTCCAGTGTGTCAAAATTGGCACTTTTTGGCAAGGCCCGCAATGCAAGCTGGTTGTCACGGGGATCTCAAGGCAGGTACGTCCCGATGTCGCGTGTTCAGCCGTAGACCAACGAGCGCATAGCCGACCAGAATACGCCGCGTCATGCGCGCGGCGGTGCAATAAAAATGCCCGCTATAATGTGCTTCAAATGATTCGGAGGATTCTTCTATGGTTCCTCGCCGTTGCCGTCGTCGGCGCCGGCGGCGCTGTTGCGTTTCTCTCGTTCCGTTCCCCGGACATGCGGCGCCCAGCGCCGTCAGTCAAGGTAGAGAGCACGCCCGAGCGCATCGCGCGCGGCGAGCTGATTTTCGCTACAGCAGGCTGCGCGGACTGCCACTCCGACACCGACACTACCCACTTCGGCTTCCCGGTGAAGGAAGGAGGACTCGGCAAAGGTAAGCCGATCCCGGAGCTACCCGGCACCATCGCCGCGCCGAACCTCACGAGCGATCCAGAGACCGGCGCCGCGCCCTTCACTGACGGGCAGTTGATCCGCGCCATCCGCGAAGGAATCGGCTACGATGAGCGCGTGTTGTTCCCCATGATGCCGGTCACCGAATACCGCGAGATGAGCGACGAGGATGTGCAGTCGGTGATGGCTTACATTCGCACGATCCCGCCCATCCGGAACGCGCTTCCGCCGTCCAAGGTGATGTTCCCGGTCAACCTGTTCATCAAGTCGCTGCCCAAGGTGGTGGAATCGGTGCCGCCGCCCGAACCGTCGCGCCGCGGCGCCTATCTCGCCAAGATCAACGGCTGCTACTTCTGCCACACGCCAACAGAGCGCGACCAGCCGGTTCCTGCCAAAGCGTTCTCGGGTGGCCACGTATTCTCACTTGCCAAAGACGTGCGCGTCGTCTCTGCCAACCTGACGCCAGACCGTGCCACAGGCCTCGGCACCTAGACCGAACCACAGTTCCTCGCCAAGTTTGCCGAGTATAAGAACTACTCAGCCAGCGGTCCACCGAACATCGGGCTTGAGTACAACACCGTCATGCCGTGGCTTGCCTACACGAGGCTGCCCGATGACGACCTGAAGGCCATCTTTGCCTACCTGCGGACGCTGCCCGCCATTGCCAATCCCGTGGTGGCGCATCCGGACACGCCGGAGGAGAAGCTGCGGCAGCCTCGACAGTAGTGGAAGCTGTAGGGGTGGACGCGGCAAGTGTCGCGCAACACTACTCGCCGGCCTATCATGGCGGATCCGCGGAGCACGGTTGCGAGCGATGCGCGGACCCTTCAACCGGATCACGCGCCGCTCGTCAATTGACGGATCGCCGGCACCGCAGGAGTTATCGGATGTTCAGCGACGGCGACGGCGTCGGCCGGAGAAGCTTCTGGGCGTTGGCGGCGGCGCCTTCGGCTCGGGGGCGGGAGCGGGCGGCAGATTGGCCTTCATCGCAGCCACCAACTCGTCCATCTCGGCGTCGGAGATGAGCCCGATGGGCCGTGGGAGCAGCGGGAGCTCGCGGAATTGCATCTGAATCCCCAGGGTGCGCTCATACTTGCGCATCTCGAAGAGCTCTGAGGGAGTGACGAAGGTCCAGGAGGCGCCACGGGCGCCCGCGCGGCCTGTGCGCCCAATCCGATGAACGAAGTTCTGCGGCTCTTGCGGCAAATCGTAGTTCACGACGTGGGCGATGTCATCGACATGAATCCCGCGCGCGGCTACGTCGGTGGCGACCAGTACACGGTAGACACCGTCTTTAAAGCCCTGCAACGCTTCATTGCGCTGGCTCTGCGAACGGTCGCCGTGGATCGCGGCTACCTTGTAGTTCTCGCGCTCCAGAAACTTCGTCAACCGGTCGGCGCTCTCTCTGGTGGCGACAAAGACAAGGAAAGAACCCTGCTCGTTTCTGAGCAGATACTCGAGGAGATCGAACTTCGAGCCGCGTGGTACCTGGTAACCGAAGAGATCAATTTGGCCGGCCGTCTGCACACACGACTCGACGGCGATCCGTACGGGATCGCTCACGTAACTTGCGACCAAGCCCGCCACCGATGGGTCCATCGTCGCCGAGAAAAGCAAGGTGTGGCGTTTCGCCGGGAGCTTATCCATGATAATGCGCAGATCGGGCAGGAAGCCCATATCGAGCATCCGGTCGGCCTCGTCAAGCACCACGGTGGCGGCACGGGAGAGATCGATCAACCGCCGGTCCAAATAGTCACAGAGGCGGCCTGGCGTTGCGACCACCACTTCAGCCCCGGCCTGAATATCGCGCAACTGGGATTTCTCGCTCATGCCGCCTACAACGACCGCGGTGCGGATGTGCATGCCGTGGGCGATTTGCCGGAAGGCCTCATCGATCTGAATGGCGAGTTCACGTGTCGGACTGAGGATCAGGACTTTGACGGTCTTGGTGCGGGGAGCAGCGGCGAGGGCTTCGGCCAGGGGGATTGAGAATGCGAGTGTCTTGCCGGTACCAGTCTGCGCGGTTACCACCACGTCGCGGCCTTCCATGATCGGCGGGATCGCTTGTGCCTGGACGGGCGTCAGGGTGACGAATCGGTTCTTGTCGAGATTGTTCCGCAAGGCGGAACAGAATTTGAGATCGGAGAAATGCTGTAGCAATGGCTTTCGGATCCTCTGCCGTGAGCGGAGCCCTTTTTCTAAAGGATAGCAGCGAGGAAGCGATTGAGGTTGGCCGGGACAACCGCTGTCTGTTTCTTCTTTCTCAGGTCTCTGCTTTTTCCTTGCCCGCGCGCGGCGGGGATGCTATTCTGACGAAGCACGCTGCTGGTCGTCCGATCCGGGCGATTTCTCTTCCCCCCCCTCCATTGCGGTTTCAAACGGAAAGAGGCGAAGTGTGTCTTTGCGGCGAGGCTCTGGTGCAATTTCTGAGTCAAACCAAATTCGGTAACGGCCGTCTCGATCGAACCCGACTCCGATCACGCTGCCAACGCGGCCCGCCAGATCTCCGGCATCGTCGTCCCTGCCCCGCCCAGTTTGCCAAATTTGAATTGGGCTTTCTTGATATTCTCCGCCAGTTCGATACCGCTGATCACAATGGTCGCCGACTCAAAGCTCTTGAGTCCCAGCATCGGCCGTAGCCGCTGCTTGATCCTGCGATGATCTTGCTCGATCAAATTGTTCAAGTACTTGCTGCTGCGGACTACCAGTTGCTCCGGCAACTCGCCGGTTTTCTTTAGATCAGCTACCGCGCGATGGGAGGCCGCGTACGCGTCCAGCGTTACCTTGGCCGGTACCCGTCGGCCCTTCATCGCCCTGCGCAGAAACGCCTTAGCCGCATTGACATCCCGGTGTCGACTCAAAAAGAAATCCACCGTCT
>VFZP01000179.1 GCA_016871115.1 Acidobacteriota bacterium | reverse complement strand
CGCCCCACGCGGCTCTATCGGCAATCCGTTGGCGGCGGTGCGGCTGCCGCGGCGGTGGCCGTGAGCCCCGGGGCCTGGCATGTCGTGAGCTTTGCTCTTTCGCCCGACGGCACGCGCGCCGTTTGCTCCGTCCAGAAAACGCCGCTCAACCGCGACGCGTTCCATGTCGACCTGCACGAGATCACGCTCGCCACCGGCGCCGCACGGCCGCTCGTGGTCCAGACCGGGCGCGATGCCGACCCCAGCTACTCGCCCGACGGCCGCACGGTGGCCTTTCACTCGCAGGGCGGCACCTGGAACTACTTCGCCGCGCGCCACGTGGCAATGGTGCGATCCGGCGGCGGCACGATTCGTTATCTCACCGAAGGCCAACCTTACGATGTGTTTCGCGGCGGCAATGCTTTCACGTGGTCCGGCGATTCCCAGTCGATCCTCTACACCGCCGGCCAGGGGATGAAGGATGTTCTGCTTCGTCATCACATCGAGTCCGGCGAGGTGAAGGTAGTCGCCGAGCGTATTTCCGGCACGGCCAGCTTCACGCCGGATCTCGCCACGGCCGTCTATCTCAAAAGCAGTCCGGCGCGGCCGCTTGAAATCGTCGCCGCGCAGTCCGGCGAAGAGCGACAGCTCACGCGCCTGCAGGATGGTGTGGCGGCGCTCCCGGCGCTGCGGTCGCGGGTCGTGCGGTGGAAAGCTACGGACGGCTTGGCGATCGAAGGCATGCTCTGGATGCCGTTCACGTACCGCGCGGGCCAGTGTGTGCCGCTGCTGGTTGCCTTGCACGGCGGCCCAACGGGCGTGACGCTCGATGCCTTTCCGAGGTCCCGCACCTATCCAGTACAGGTGTTCCTGCAACGAGGCATGGCCGTCTTTTCTCCCAACTTCCGCGGTTCGTCCAACTACGGGGCCGCGTTCCGCCAGAAGAACGCGCTCGCGCAAGGCATCGGAGACTATGACGACGTGATGACCGGTATCGACGCGTTGGTGCGCGAGGGCATCGCCGACCGGGAACGTCTCGGCGTGATGGGCTGGAGCTACGGCGGCTACCTGACGGGCAATGTCATCACCAAGACCAACCGCTTCAAGGCCGCCTCGGTCGGCGCACCGGCCGTGGATTGGACTACGTACTACGGTGAATTCGATGGCGCGAAGGAAGTGCTGTGGACGTACTTCGGCGGCACCCCGTGGGACGTCCCGGAGAACTACGCGCGCCACTCCTCGCGCGCGGGCCTCAAGAACATCGTTACACCGACGCTGCTCCAGGTGGGCTTTGAGGATATCAACCACAACCACGAGATCTATCAGGCGCTCACCGATCGCAGCGTACCGGTGGAGTACGTGGTCTATCCGCGCGAGGGCCACGAGATAGTGGAGCCGGCGCATCAGCGCGACCTGATGGAACGGAACCTGCGCTGGTTCACCCGCTGGTTGCCAGCGCGGGCCGAGCAGTAAGCTTGATCGTGGCTGTCGCGAACGTCGTATCGTCTACGGAAGAGTCTTGATAAACGTACGGATCTCTCGCAATACCTCTGCTTCGTTCGTTCTGAAAATGTAGTGACTCGCACCAGGGATCTCGATAACGCGAGAGTTCTTCACGCCGGAGCGAAAGGTGTCGGCCATGTATTTGCGCGTGCGCGCCGCCAGTGCCACGACTCGTTCTGCGGCTGCCTGTTGTTGCGGGCTGGTCAGCATGGGTGCGCCGGGCATCATCTCGCTCCAAGTTCCCGGTGCCGGATAGAGAGCCAGCGCGGCCACTCGTATGCGTGCGTAGTCGGGCTTCTCGACACCGGCGCCGAGGGCTTTGTGAGGAAGCACATACGTCCGGGCCCAAGCCGCGTCCAGATAGATCAGGCCGGCGATCCGATCGGAACGTCGAGCACCGATCGACGACATTTCGTCCCCGGCGACCCAATGTCAATGAAGATAGGCTTTTTGATCTTGAGAGCGTCCACGACGCGGGGTAGGTCGTTGGCCAGGGAAGTCGAAGAGTACCCGGTCAATGGCTTGCTCGACGCGCCGAAGCCGCGGCGAGTGATCCCGAACACGCGGTATTCGCCGGTGAGCTTCGGGGCAAACTTGTCATAGACGTGAGCCGTGTCCCCACCGCCCGCTAACAGGACAACCGAACGGCCGTGACCTCCCCAATCTAGAACTTCGAGCCGTACCTCGGGTTCGACTTCCACGTAGCGAGCCTTCGCGGCCGTCTGACCGGACAACCTCGCCGAAGCGGCGACAAGGGTCATCGCCGAAATGCCCTTCCAAGCCACGCCTTAGAACAGCACTTTCAAAGCGAACTGAACGATGCGCGGATCGCGCGCACCGTTGATCTGCCCGAACGCCGCCTGATCGACGAAGCGGTTCGGCGGATTCCACTGCGGGTGGTTGGGGAAGTTGAAGAACTCCGCGCGGAACTGCGTATTCACGCGCTCGGTGATGGCGGTGTTCTTCAGCACGCCGATATCGACGTAGTGAATCAGCTGCCCGGTGACGGTGGAGCGCCCCGCCGTGCCACAGCGGATCGGGTTCTGGATCTGGAAGCAGTTGGTGGCGAAGAACCGGCTCACGCGGCGCTCGTCCTAGGCGAGGTTCGGATTGCAGACGAGGTCCGGCCGGGCGTTGTCGGTGCCGGATCCGAAGACGTCGCCATTGAACTTGACCGTCATCGGAAGCCCGGTCTGGTAGGTGTAGATGCCGTTCAGCGACCAACCTTCGACGATCTTGTTCACCACCGAGGGCACGCTCCCGAGGAAAGACTTACCGCGCCCGAACGGCAGATCGTAGATGACAGACGCGCTGAGCCGGTGGCGATGGTCAATGCTGGCGAGGCCCTTGGCGGCCCTCTTGTTGAACATGTCCTGAATGCGGTTGCCAGTATCAAACGGGCCGCCGCCGTTAAAGCCAGTGGCATCGGAAATCGCCTTGGAGAAGGTGTAGGACATCAGCCACGTGATGCCGCGAGATGCGCCGCCGCTACGGCAGCGCGGCCCAGGGGCGGCTGCCTTCGATGAATCGCTCCGCATCGCTCGCGCGGAGGGTGCGCACGAAAACGAAGCCAACGCGCTCGCCTCACTGGCGATGCTCGATCTGAAGGCCGGCCGCTGCGACGCCAGCCGCGCGGCGCTTGAGTCCGCGCTCGCCATCCGGCTCGGAACCAAGGATCTGCGCGGCGAAGGTTCCACCCGCGCGCGTCTCGGCCTCTATCACGATCAACGCGACGTATCGGGGAGGCGAGGCCCTTGCGCGCCAGGTGGTCGCACATGTGGAGCGCAAAAGCGGCCGCCTCGCCGACGCCATCACTGAGATGTCGCGCACCGTCGAAATCGCCGAGTCGCTCCGCCAGCGCCTCGCGGACCGGGATCTGCGCGCCACCTACATCGGCTAAGTGCAGAATCGCTATGAGTTCCTGATCGAAGCCCTGCTCGAACTCGACGGCGGAGACCCGCGCCGCGCCTTCGAGATGAGCAAACGTGCTCGCGCCCGAGCGCTTGTCGAAGCGCTCAACGGCGCGGGTGTGAAAGATTCAGGCCAACCGCCCAGCCTCACCGCCGCCGAGATCCAATCGCGCGTGCTCGATGCCGGCGCCACGCTGGTGGAATTCGCGCTCGGCGAAAAGAAAGGCTTCGTCGTCATCGTCACACCGCAGAAAATCGCCGTCCGCACGCTGCCGCCTCGCGCCGCGCTCGAAGCCACAGCCCGCAGCGCGTACGCTGCCTATCGCGACGCAGCCGCCCCGCGCCCCGATGCCACCGCCCTCACCCGTTTGCTTCTCGGCGACCTGCGCGCGCAGCGCCTGCTGATCGTGGCCGACGGCGCGCACACGGTCCTCGCGCCTTCCGCCTCCGCCATCGCCGCCCTCCGCGCCGCCTCGCCGTTTTTGCTGACCCGGTTGCACCACAACTTGCGCGCCTCGCTGTTGCGCGCATGGAGGCGGACAGCATCCTCAACCTCTTCGACCCCGCGCAGCGCTTCGCCGCGCTCGCGCAACAATCGGCCTCCATCCCCCATCTCGCCGCCCACAGCGTTCTCGACACCGCGCGCCCCGAGCGCACCGAAATCTTGCTCTCCGGCGGCAGCCTGCGTCTGCGCGATCTCTACCGCCTGCGCACGGGCGCGAGGCTCGTGGTGTTGAGCGTCTGCCAGACGGCACTCGGCGCGGGGATGAAACGCGAAGAGCTCATCGGTCTCACGCGCGGCTTCCAGCAAGCCGGCGCGGCAGCCGTGGTCGCGAGCTTGTGGAAGGTGGTAGACCGCGCCGCCGCGGAACTGATGCGCCACTTTTACACCGCGCTCCACCATGCCCAGCGCCAACTCGCCGCCAGCGCGCGCTGGAGCCATCCGTTTTACTGGGCAGGCTTCGTGCTGCAGGCAGAGGGGCGTTGACGGAGCCCGCGCTCGCGGCGCTCCTCGGCGCACTTCACCCTACGGACGCCGCCGCCGCAGGCGAACGCTACCAATCCCTGCGCCGCAAGCTGATGATGTTCTTCGCCGCGCGCCACTGCGAGGCCGCCTCGCCCGGCGTCTGGCCGAAGAAGCCATCGTCGCCCCGCCCGCGCCGCCGCCTGAAGACGATCCTGCGTTGCACTGCCCGCGTCCTCGCGCGATTCGCTCCAACGCTTCTATACGGACTCCGGCGCGGCCAAAATCGAAAATCGCCAACGCCCTCCGCGTGCGGATGCGCCGCGCGCGCGTCAAACTGGAGGTGTGCGTTTCGCGTTGCCTCAACATGGGTGACTGTAATGTTTTGCCCCGGAGAACCATGTAATGTCAGTGGGCACAGATTACTCACAGCTACGGCAGTATCTCCTCGGCGCGCTCGACGAAACGTCGCGCGTTGCCATGGAGGATCGTCTGTTCAAAGACCCCGCTCTCCTTGAACTCGCCGAAGCCGTGGAGACCGATCTGATGGATGAGGCGGCCGCCGGAACGCTCACGCCCGTGGACCGCGCGGCCTGGGAACGCTACCTCGCCGCGCATCCCGAGTCTCAACGCCGGCTCGCCTTCGCCCGCACTCTACGCGCGCGGCAACGGGCCAATCTGCATGTCTTCGTCCCCCGCCGCCACTGGTATGCAGCCGCAGCCGTTTTGGCAGCCGCGCTGGCCATCGCGTTCTGGAACGTCCGGCCAATGGAGGAGGCGGTAGTTCATACTGCGGCGCTGTCACCTGGAACGTTCCGCTCAACCGACGAAGGACACACCGTGCGCATTCCGCCCGAAGCCACGGTGGTACGGATCGAATGGCGCGGTCCGCAAACCGGCGCGGTGAAAATCGTGGTGAGGTCCGTGAACAACTGCGAACCGGTGTGGACCGGCGCCATCCAATCTGGCCGTTCAGACTTGCCCGCCGGCGCGCTGCCCGCGGGCGACTATGAGGCCACCACACTCAACGCGGCCGGCGAAGAAACCGCGGACTACACCTTCCGCGTGACCCGCTGAGGCGCTGTCAAAGAGGCGCACTTCACTTCCGGGCCGGGACAACGGCGGGCGGCACCCGACGCGCCGCACGACTTCCTGGAACCGCGAATAATCGCGGAGCGGGGCGAACGCCCTTAGTCACGGCGGCGAACCTGATAGCGTATGCTATTGAGCAAGCACCTTCCACGCCATGAAATACCTCATACTGCTGCTCGCGGCCTCCCCGGCCTTTTGCGACGGCCTGCGCGTCGAGCCGGACGACATTGTGCTCGCCGGAACGGGCGCCACGCAGCGCCTCCTGTTGACGGTTGAACGCGGCGGCGATGAGGATCACGCGGCCGGCTGCCGGCTCGTCTCAGACAACCCGGCAGTTGTCGCCGTGCAAGACTTCACCGCGGTGGCGGGGATGCCAGGCGAGGCTGCCATACGCGCCACCTGCGCGGGTCTTCACACTACCGCCACGATCAAGGTCACCGCAGCCACGGCCGCGCCCGGCATCAGCTTCACGCGCGATCTGCTCTCGATCCTCACCACCAAGGGCTGCAACAACTCTTCCTGCCATGGTTCGCCCGTGGGCAAGGCCGGCTTCAAGCTTTCGCTGTATGGCTCAGATCCGGCCGCCGACCACCGCATGATCGCCGTCGACCGCCGCATTCATCGCACCGAGCCGGCGAGTTCGCTACTCCTCCGCAAACCGTCGTTCCAGTTGCCTCACGGCGGCGGCCAGATCCTCACGCTGCAGTCTGACGAGTACAACACCATCCGTCAGTGGATTGCTGAAGGCGCAACCGCCGACACCAACGCTCCGCGCATGACGCGGCTCGATCTCTACCCGCGCGAACGCATTCTCGCCGGTGAAAACGCACGCCAGCCCATTGTGGTGATCGGCCGGCTGAGCGATGGAACCACACGCGACCTGACCGGCGAAGTCCGCTACACGGTGCTGGATGAGAGCGTCATCGGTCCGCCCAGCGGCGCAGTCATTGCAGCGCGCCGCCGCGGGCTTACTGTGCTTACCGCGCGTGCCCGCGGCCTCACCGCCACGGCGCAGTTTGCGGTGATCGAACGCCGGGCCGGCGCCGGGTATCCGCGCGTGGAAGCCAACAACTTGATCGACGATTTCGTTTTCGCCAAGCTCCGCCGCGTCAATATCACGCCCTTTCCGCTTTCAGACGATCAGGTCTTCCTCCGCCGCGTCTTCCTCGACACCATTGGCCTGCTGCCCAACGCGGATGAGACCAAGACGTTTTTGGCGGACGCCGCGCCAGACAAACGCGCTCACCTGATCGACAACCTGCTTGACCGCGATGCGTACGCGACGCACTGGCTCACGAAGTTCGAAGACTGGTTCCGGAATTCGCAATATTATTCGCAGGGGCGCACCAATGGATCCTACAAGCGCTGGCTGCGTGACCTGATTGCCGGCGATCGGCCGTACGATGAGGCTGTCCGCGAAATGCTCACCGCGACAGGCGACACCACCGTACGCCCCGCCGGCAACTTCTGGCACCCCGCGATTGATTTCATGCTGAAGACTTTCGAGGTCAGCAAAGCCACGCCCACGGTGACGAGGCTCTTCCTGGGTCAACGCATCGAATGCGCCGAATGCCACAATCATCCGCTGGAGAATCTGACGCAAGATGATTTCTACGGCATGGCCGCCTTCTTTGCGCGCACCAAGGTGAAGCACGGCTACGCGCAATACCGCCGCATCTGGTACGACACGCGCGAGGGCGAAGTACTCCACCCGGTCACCAAGCAGCCCGTTACACCGCGTTTGCTGGACGGCACCACGCCCTCGCTTTCCGGCGATGCAACGCGCCGCGAAATTCTAGCCGAGTGGATCACCCGCACTCAGCAGCAGCAGTTTGCGCGCACCACGGTGAATCGCATCTGGGCGGAATACTTCACGCTCGGCATTGTGGAACCGGCCGACGACTTTCGCTCCACCAACCGGCCTTCGCATCCGGAGCTGCTCGATCGTCTGGCGCTTCACTTCATCTCATCTGGCTTCCGCTTCAAGGCGCTGCACCGGTTGATTCTCAATTCGCGCACTTATCAACTCGCGGCTCATACGGCTGACCGTCCCGGCGGAACCGATCCGCTGGAGCGCGCGCTCTTTGCCCGCTACGAGCCCCGCAAGTTGCCCGCCGAAGTCCTGCTCGATTCGATCTCGCAGGTCACAGGCGTTCCCCAGCAGTTCAACGGCTACCCCGTGGGCACATCGCCCAAAGAACTCATCGCCAGCAACGGGGCCACGCACTTCCTCACCACGTTCGGTTTTCCCCGGCGCGACGTGATGGAGCCCCGGCCCGATGGGCCCTCGTTGGGACAGGCTCTGCTGATGATGAACAACGAAGCCGTGCGCGGCAAACTGGCCGAAGAGTCCAGCGTGTTGACGGCGGTGCTGAACCAGCACCAGGACAATCGCGCGGCCGTGAACGAACTTTATCTTCGCGCCTTGATGCGTCCGCCCACCGAACGCCAATCGGCGGCGCTGATTTCGTTCCTCGATGCAGAACGCGAAGCCGGGCGCACGCGCCGGCGCTCGTTTGAAAACCTCCTGTGGGCCATCCTCAACAGCAAGGAGTTTCAACTCAACCAATGACCCATCGCCGCGACTTTCTCCGGGCCGGCGGCGCAGCCTTCGCTGGCGTCACGCTGCCCCAACTGCTCGCCGGCACAGAAGCCGGCGGTGAAGTCTCCTGCATTGTCTTCTTTCAAAGCGGCGGCGCCTGCCAGCACGATTTGTTCGATCCCAAGCCAGACGCGCCGCCGGAAATTCGCGGCAGCTTCCGGCCCATACCCACCGCCGTGCCGGGCGTCCACTTCAGTGAGCTGCTGCCTCGCTGCGCGCAGTCGTTCAAAGAGTTCAGCGTCATCCGGTCCGTCTATTCGCGCGAGGCGATACACGAGAAGGCCAAGCAGTACATCTTCTCTGGATCACGCCCCAACAACGCCTTCAAGCATCCGGTCTATGGTTCGGTAGTGGCGCGCGAGTTCGGCGGAAAGAATGGATTGCCGCCCTTCGTGGTGATTCCCAATCGCGACATCTCTGCGGACGCCGGCTTTCTAGGCCCGGCCTACGATCCCTTCATCACGGGCGACCCGGCCAAGAAAGACTTCTCCGTACAGGACCTCACGCAGCCGCTGGGAGTCGGGCTTGAGGAAGCGCAAGGCCGCGCCCGCCTGCTCGCCGCGCTCGACGAAGAGATCCGGCAGGTGGAGAAATCCAAACTCGTCGAGGGGATGGACCACTTCTATCAGAAGGCGTTCGACCTCATCTCTTCACCCGCCGCCAAACAGGCGTTCAATCTTGGCGCTGAACCCGATGCCCTGCGCGACGCCTACGGCCGCACCACCGCCGGTCAAGGCGCGTTACTGGCGCGGCGTTTGATTGAGGCAGGCGTGCGGCTGGTCACTATCTTTCACGGTGGCTACGACACGCACTCGGACAATGACAATAGCAACAAGAAGCTCTACCCCGTGTTCGATCAGGCCTTCTCCACGCTGCTCACGGATCTCAAGCAGCGCGGCCTGCTCGACAAGACGCTGGTGTTTGCGTTGGGCGAGTTCGGCCGCACTCCTGAGATCAACCATTCCGGCGGCCGCGATCATTGGCCCGGCGTGTTTTCTGTCGCTGTCGCCGGTTCGGGCGTGCCCGGCGGCCAGGTGATCGGCTCCAGCGATGCCCATGGCGCGGCACCGAAAGACCGGCCTGTCTCGATCGAAGACCTCGGCGCAACGCTGTACAAGAAGCTCGGTATCGACTTCCACAAGGAGTACCGCACCGTCGGCCGCCCGGTGAAGATCAACTCCGAAGGCACGCCGATCCGCGAGCTGTCCGCATGACCTCGCTGCTGCTGCTGGCCTTTGCGCTGGAGCCTGCCGCGACGGCGCCTGTCCTCCACCGGCTGGAGCCGTTCGGCGGCACGCGCGGTGCTACGGCGGAAGTTGCGCTGGCTGGAAAAAATCTCCAGACCTTCGAGTCTGTCTGGTTTGACACGCCCGATCTGCGCTGGGCCAACACGACTGAAGTGAAGCCCGAGCAGGTACGCGGCCGCATCGAGGTTGCGCCGGGCGCGGCCTTAGGTCCGCACCTGTTGTATGTCCGCACGCGCGACGGCCGCACCAACTCGCGGCTCTTCAATGTCCTGCAGTTCTCTACCCGGGCGGAAGCGGAGCCCAACGATCGCCGCGAGGTCGCGCAGCCGCTCACGCTGCAGGCGCAGGTGGTCACGGGCTATCTCCCTGAAAGACCCGATGTGGACTTCTACCGGTTCACAGCTCGCGCGGGCGAACGCTGGCTCTTCGATCTCCGTTCCATGGAGTACGGCTCGCATCTCGAATGCGACATGACCCTCCTTGACCAGCATGGCAAGCAAGTGGCGTTCAATGACGATCGCGACGAATACCTCGAAACGCCCTTGCTTGAACACACCTTCGCCTCCGCGGGAACCTACTACCTGAAACTGGATCAATACCGCGGACCGCAAGGGGTCAACTGCGGCAGCAACTGCGGCTACCTGCTGGAGATTTCGCAGCTCCACCGCGTGGAGAGCGCATACCCGCTGGGCGCGGCTCCCGGCGCGGCGGTGAAAGTTGAGTTGACCGGGACTGGACTCGCCAAACTCGATGCCACCGAACTGCGCGCCGTGCGGCTCGGCGAATACTACCGGCTCACGTTTCCCTTTACTATTCCCGTTCACGCCCGGCCCGATCAGCCCGTCACAATCAGCGGCCATCTCAGCAAGGGCGCGGTTTCTTTCGCGCTTCCCGCTTCCGCTCCCACCGGCCTGTACCGCCTGTGGACCCATTCACCCACGGGCTGGTCAGACTCGTTGAGTTTCCAGGTTGCCACTCCTTCCGCCGCCGAGCGGATCATCGACGGCCAGCTCACTGGCGCGAACAAGGAACTCCGCTATCCGCTCGAAGGCCGCCGCGGCCAGCCCATCCATGCCTACACGCTCGCAGCGCAGCTCGGCCTGCCGGCCATGGATACGGTGCTGGAACTGTTCGACGCCCGCGGCAAACTTCTCGCCGAGCACGATGACCTGATGAGTGGCCAGGGCACTGTGATCGGCAATCCTGATTCGAGCCTCTACTACACGCCCGCGGCGGACGGTCCACTGGAACTCGTGGTGCGTGATCGCATCGGCCGCGTGGGCCCTGGATTTTCGTTCCGTCTTCACATTCGCTCGGCGGTGCCCGGCTTCGCCTTGCTGGCCGAACCGGAGGAGTTCTCGATGCGCCGGGGCGCGGAGTCCGAGTACGTCGCGCTGCTGATCAAGGAGCCGGGATTTGCCGAGGCCGTCGATGTGTGGTTCGAGGGTTTGCCGCCCGGCGTCACCGCCGAACGCGGCCGCTTTCGGGCTGATCAGGTCTTTGGCCCATCGGGCGACGGCGACAATGTGTTGATCCCGGAAGTACTGCTCAAAGTTCGGGCCTCCGCCAACGCCGCGCCCGGTGAACACCCCGTCCGTCTCCTCGGGCGGCGAGTGGGCGGTGGAGAGCCCGTCGAAGCCTTCACAACGGTGTGGATCGGTCCACCAGGCAAGCGGAATGACGTGCGCCGTCCAGTGCCCGCGGTAACGATCACCGTCCGCTAGCAGAGGCCATGTTCATCCTCCCGGCTATTGCCATTTGAACAACCACCACCCAAAACACTCCTCCCCTTCGCCGTGGCGGAAGCGCGGATCGAAGCGGCAGCTCACCGCCATCTCCACCATTTGGCGCGACTTAAAGTAGGCGCACAGCCACGTATCGTCTTCCACCCCGTCCGGCACAGGCACACCCTGCACTTCGAACTTGAACAGACAACCGGGCTTCAGATGGCGGTTCACCTCGCGCAGGTAACCCTCGATTATTTCGCGGCTCGCAATATGGTGGAAGACGGCGGTGGAATAGGCGAAGTCAAAGCGCAGGTCGCCAAGCGGGCGGAGGTCCATCCCATTGATGTGATGAACATGAGCGCCAGGAAAGCTGCTCAGAGCAGCCTTGGCCCGGGCAACCATCTCTGCGCTGATATCCACGCCATGAACTTCTCCGAAGACCTCAGCGAGTGCACGCGTGACAAGGCCCGCGCCGCAACCGATCTCAAGGACCTTCATCTGCTTGGGATCGCGGCCCTGACAGACGTTGCCCATGTCGCCGAGGACGTGGTCCGCCAAAGACATCTGGCCCGACTCATAAAACTCGGCCTCATCCCATTCGTGCTTGCCATTGGCGATGTAGTGGTAGGCGCTCTAGCGGGCTCTTACGTCCCAAGCGTCGCGCATTTTCCGCGCCAACCGCCGCGCACGCCAGGACTCGAACCAACGGAAATCAGTGCTTGGCCACATATTCGCTCCAACCACGCTACACTACGGCGGCGGAACGAAAGGCCCAGGCGGGAAAGCAGCCCGAATCGAACTACGCGAGGTTCAGCACCTTCAACGCAGTGCCACGCGAATTCTCAATCTTCTTCTGCAGCAGCGTGATC
>VFZP01000178.1 GCA_016871115.1 Acidobacteriota bacterium | reverse complement strand
GACACTGCTGCCGTTCAGCTTCATGGTGCGCCACGGTCAACTGGAGTTTCTACTGTTGCGCGAAGCGCCCCTGGTGGCGCTGGGGATGTGGGTGGGCGCGGTGCCGCTGTGGGCGGTGTACCTGCGTTCGCGGCGCGCTGCGCGCGCAGACTAGGTGCGCGTCCAGACGGCCGCGCCGCCCACGATGGTGGCCACCGGGCCTCCGCGAAACGCCCGGCCGTGGAACGGCGAATTCTTGCTCTTGGACAGCGTCTTGTTGACGTCGTAGGTCCAGTCAAGGTCCGGGTTGAAGATCGTCACGTCGCCGGGCGCGTTGGGCGCGAGGCGGCCGTGTTCGAGGCCGAGCACGCGGGCCGGGCCGGTGGTGAAGAGCGCGATCAGCTTCATCAGATCGATGCGGCCGGGATGGACGAGCAGGTCCATCGAGAGGCCGATGGCGGTCTCAAGGCCGGTGATGCCGAACGGGCAGCGCTCGAACTCCTGCATCTTGTCGCTGCCGGCATGCGGGGCGTGATCGGTGGCGATCACTTCGATGGTGCCGTCGGCGAGTCCGTCCATCACGGTGCCCAAGTCGCGGCGGCCACGCAGGGGCGGACGCATTTTGTAGTTCGAGTCATACGGCTCGGCGTCCTCCTCGGCGAGCGCGAAGTGATGCGGCGTGACTTCGCAGCTTACCTTCAAGCCCTTCGCCCGGGCGTAGGCCACCATGCGCACGGCGTTGGTGGTGGAGATGTGGGCCACGTGGTACCGCGCGCCGGTGACTTCGGCGAGCAGAATATCGCGCGCCACCATGACGTCTTCAGAAGCACTGGGGATGCCACGCAACCCGCGCCGCACGCTGGTTAGCCCTTCGTGCATGTCGCCGCCGGCGCTGAGGTTGAGGTCTTCGCAGTGGTCGATGACCGGGAGATTCCAGCCCGCGGCCAGTTCCATGGCGCGGCGCATCACGCGCGAGTTCATGACGGGGCGGCCGTCGTCGGAAATCGCGACGATCCCGGCCCGCTTCATGGCTCCGATGGAGGCTAGTTCTTCGCCCGCGCTGCCTTTGGTGATGGCGCCGATGGGAAACACGCGCACGGGCGAGTGATGCCGGGCGCGCTCAATGATGTAGCTGGTGACCGTGGCGTTGTCATTCACCGGCAGCGTGTTGGGCATGCAGCACACGGAGGTGAAGCCGCCGGCAGCGGCCGCGCGCCCGCCGCTTTCGATGGATTCGGCATGCTCCTGCCCGGGTTCGCGCAGGTGGACGTGCATGTCGATGAAGCCGGGCGCAACGATTTGGCCGGTGGCATCGTGCACGGTGAAGGCGCCGTCGAGGCCAGTGGGTTTTTCGAGATTCGCGCCAACGGCGGCTACGCGGCCGTCAACGATGAGGACATCGGCAACGCCGTCGCGGCACGAGGCGGGGTCCATGACGCGGCCGTTTTTGATGAGCAGGGAACTCATGCTTCGTTCAGTACCTTTTCGAGCACGGCCATCCGCACGGCCACACCGTTCTCCACTTGATTAAGAATCACCGATTGCCGAGAGTCGGCCACTTCGCTTGACAACTCGCGGCCGCGATTGATCGGGCCCGGATGCATGACCAGCGCGCCGGGCTTGGCGAGCGTGGTGTGGTCGAGCCGCAGGCCGTAGAACGGGAAATACTCGTTCGGCGGGAACGGCGTTTCGTGCTGGCGCTCCAGTTGCACGCGGAGCATCATGATCACGTCGGCGCCGGCGATGGCCTCGCGCATGTCGTAGGTGAGCGTGACACCCGGGGTGAGCGAACCAAGTTCGCGCGGGAGCAGTGTGGGCGGCCCGCACAGTACCACGCGCGCGCCGAACTTCGACAGCAGATACATGTTCGAGCGCGCCACGCGCGAGTGCGCAATGTCGCCGATGATGGCCACGCGGAGACCCTCCAGCGTGGGGCGATGGTCGAGAATGGTCCGCGCATCGAGCAGCGCCTGCGTGGGATGTTCGTGCGTGCCGTCGCCGGCGTTGATGATGGGCGTGGGCAGGTAGCGCGACAGGAAGTGGGGCGCGCCGGATGCCGCGTGGCGCATCACGATGGCGTTAGGGCGCATGGCGCCGAGCGTATTGAGGGTGTCGACGAGGGACTCGCCTTTGGACACGCTCGAGCCGCTGGCAGTGATGGAGACCGCATCGGCTCCAAGCCGCTTGGCCGCAATTTCGAAGCTGGTGCGGGTACGGGTGGAGGACTCAAAAAACAGGTTCACCACCATCTTGCCGCGCAGGATGTCGAAATTCTTCACCGGCTCGCCGGCGTGTTGCTGGAAGTCCCGCGCGCGGTCGAGAATGGCCTGGATGTTTTCCCGGCTCATCTCTTCGATGCCGAGCAATCCGCCCCGCACGCTAGTCTTCCACCTTCTCCACCAAAAGCACTTTTTCAACGCCGTCGATTTCGTTGAACTTCGCTTCGATGATTTCGATGTCGCTGGTCTGCACCTTGCGGCCCACATAGCGCGCTTCGATCGGCAACTCGCGGTGGCCGCGGTCGATGAGCACCAGGAGTTGGACGCGCGCCGGGCGGCCGTGGTCGAACAGCGCATCGAGCGCGGCGCGAATGGTGCGGCCCGTGTAGAGCACGTCATCCATGAGGATGATATCTCGGTCCTTGATGGAGAAAGAGATCTCGGTGGCGTTCACCACGGGCGCGTTGGCGACGGTGGTGAGGTCATCGCGGTAAAGATTGATGTCGAGCACACCCACCGGGACTTTACGCTCCTCTAGCGCGCCGATCTTGGCGGCGAGACGCTGCGCCAGGGGTACGCCGCGGCGGCGGATGCCGATGAAGGCGAGTTTATTGAGGTCCGCGGTTTTTTCGAGGATTTCATGAGCAAGGCGAACCAGCGTGCGATCGATTTCGCTGGCGCTCATCAGTTGGCTTTTTTCGCGCGTAACGGGCATGGTGGGCGACTAATCTGCGATGGTATCACGCCGCGCCTCAATTGTCCCCGCGCGGCACACGCTGCTGGGACATCGGCTGCTGAAACCACAGGGTGCCTGTATCTGAGCCGCGCGCGGGAGCGGCGGCGAGGTGGCCTTTTCAGTATCCTGCTAAACTGTCGGTCGTGAGTATCCTTACCGTCCTGTTGGTTGTGCTGGCGCTGTCGCGATCGATTGCCACACTGGCGATCGACTACGCGTGGTGGAAAGAGATGGGGCAGGTGCAGACCTGGCTCAACCTGGCCGTCTATGGAACCGCGCCGGTGCTGACGGCGGGTGTGGTGGCGGGGTTGGGGCTGTGGGGCGCGCTGGCGCGTGGATTGAAGGCAAGCGGCGAAGGGCTCGGTTCACTGCCTCGCTTTACGCGATTGGCCACGGTGGGTGCGTTTCTGCTTGGGCTACTCATCGCCTCAACCACGATTGAAAACGGGGACGCGGTGCGCTTTATCGCCGGCCGCGGCGGGTTGACTGACGACGGCGACTGGCGCGACCCGCTCTTCGGCCACTCACTCGCTTTTTATCTGTTCGATCTGCCGTTCTACCGCGCGCTGCTGCACTTTGCGATGTTTACGCTGGTGGCGGCGATCGGTGTTTTTCTGGCCGCCTCGCAGGCCAACGCCATCCGCACGCAACTGGCGGCGGCGCGCCGGCAAGCCGGCGAGTTTACGGTGGACGTCGCGGCGTTGTCGTGGGGGCCAGGCTTGCAGGCGACTTTCGTCCGCGTGGCCGGCGCGCTGTTGTTGTTGCTGCTCGCTGCTCGTGTGTTCACCGGCCGCTACGACCTGTTGTTTTCTGAACATGTCTTTATGACCGGCGTGGACTATGTGGACGAGCATGTGCGCCTGCCGTTGCGATGGCTTTTGATTGGTGCCATCGGCGCGGCGGCCGTGCTGGCCGTCGGAGGACGGTGGCGCGGGCTGCTGTTGATTCCGCTCGCGCAGTTATTGCACGTGGCGATTCCGCTGGCGGTGCACGCAATCTACGTGCGGCCGAATGAAATCAATCTGGAAAAGCCGTACATCGCCAATCACATTGAAGCGACGCGCCATGCCTTCGGGTTGAGCCAGAAGCTGAGGAGCGCCGAGTACGCGGCCAAACCCACGGGCGGCATCGATCAGTTCAAGCGCCAGGTTTCGCTGGATAACGTGCGCCTGTGGGATTGGCAGGCGTTCCACGACACGGTGACGCAGATCCAGTCCCTGCGGCCCTACTACGTGTTTCAGGACACCGATGTGGACCGCTATGTGATCAACGGGCAACTCCGGCAGGTGATGTTAACCCCGCGCGAACTGGACCTCGATCAACTGCCGGATGCGCAGCGCCGCTGGGTGAATCCGCACTTCATCTACACGCACGGCTACGGAGTGGTGGTGGCCGAAGCGAATCGCATCACCGCGGACGGATTGCCGAGTCTGCTGGTGAAGGATGCGCCGCCGGTGGCGGCGGTGGATGCGCTGCGCCCCAAACGGCCGGAGATCTATTTCGGCGAGAAAGTGCATGAGCCGGTGTTTGTGCGGACCGGGCAGAAGGAGTTCAGCTATCCGTCAGGCAACGACAGTGTGTTCACCCGATACGAAGGGCAGGGCGGATTTCCGATCGACTCGTTCGGCATGAGGCTGGCGGCCGCGGTGCGCGAAGCCGATCCGAATGTGTTGCTCACGGGGATGTTTACCTACGACAGCCGCATGATGATTCGCCGAAACGTGCGTGAGCGGCTGGAAGAACTGGCCGGGTTTCTGCACTGGGACAAGGATCCCTACCTGGTGGTGACGAAAGAGGGGCGGTTGGTTTGGACTGTGGATGGCTACTCCACGTCGGCCTCGCATCCCTACTCAGCGCACCTTACCATCGACGGCGAGCGCTGCAACTACATCCGCAATTCGGTGAAGGCTACCGTGGACGCCTACGAGGGTACGGTGCGGTTGTTTGTCTTCGATACGGGCGACCCGATTGTGCAGGCTTATAGCCGGCTCTTTCCGGGCTTGTTTGAGCCGGCCTCGCAAATGCCGGCGGACTTGCGCGAACATGCGCGCTATCCGGAACTGCTGTTCCGGGCGCAGGCGGATATCTACCGTGTCTACCACATGCGCGACCCGCAGGCGTTCTACAACAAGGAAGACGTTTGGGATTTGCCGCGCAATGCGCAAACGCGGCGCAATCAGGCGCGGGAGTTTTCGCCGACTTACCTAATGACGGTGCTGCCCGGCGAGACCAAGCCGGAGTTTGTGCTGATGCTGCCGTTTACGCCCCGGGGACGGCAGAACATGGTAGGCATCATGATGGCGCGGTGCGACGGCGACAAGCTGGGCGAGTTGCGAGTTTTGCAGCTTTCCAAGCAGGAGCTGGTTTTCGGCCCAGGGCAAATGGATGCGCGGATCGATCAGGATCCCGAGATTTCAAAGGACCTGACGCTATGGAGCCAGAAGGGGTCGGAAGTGCTGCGCGGCCAGATGATGGTACTGCCCGTGGACGGCACGTTTCTTTATGTGGAGCCGATCTATATTCAGTCTGCCGAGGCGAAGATGCCGCAGTTGAAGAAAGTGGTGGTGGCGATGGGCAATGAGTTGTACTATCGCAACACTTATGAGGATGCCTTAGCCGCTTTGGGCAGCCGGCCGGCCGAGGGCGCGATGGGCGGTGCGATGCCGGCGGCTACGGCCGCGCCTTTGGTTCCTGGCGCGCCACCTGCCACGCCCGCGGCGGCTGGAGCAGCAGTGAGTGGCGCGGCAGGACAGAGGCTGGAAGAGATCCGCTCACGGCTGCGCCGCTATCGCGACTTGATCACACAGGGCCGTTACGCCGAGGCCGGCCGGGAACTCGAACAGGTCGAGGCCTTGGCCGGCAACTCAGCTACCCGTTGACGACCTTACGCCGTCCAAGGACTGAGTCGGCGGCTGACGACGGCTTGCGATTGCGCTTGGTTTGATACATGCGCTCGCGGGCCGACGCCACCGACTCGGAAAGCGTTTCGTTGGTCAGTTCGAGGCCGCCCCAACTGAAGATCACCGACAGGTTGCCGAGTGAGCGGAGTTGGAAATCCCAGAGCTTCTCGGAGACCTGGAAGAGCCGGCGCTGCGCCGACGATCCGCGTTCGCCCGGGTAGACGAGAATGTACTCATCTTCGAGGAACCGGCAGGCAAAATCCTGCGGGCGGAGCATCGACAGCACCATCTTGTTGAGCCCGGCGGCGTCTCCGCCCGATAGGCGCTCACGCACCGATTCGTAGTCGTTGAGCCCGATGGCCACTACTACGCCGCTGAACGGTGTCTGGTTCTCGATGAGTTGCGATAGGACCGAGGCCTCGTGGAGACCGGGCGGAATCTCAAGCTTGTTTTCGCCGGAGTCGACGATGCCTGCCGGGAGACCGGCACGGTTGTCAGTGGTCGCCTTGCCGAGCGCGGCGACGTCATACGACGGCTCAACCGTTTCCACGGGCCGGGCCGAGACTTGCGGCAGCACCGGGGCTGACGGCGCGCCGAAAACCGGCCGGGGTACAAGCGCTGTAACGGGCTGGGCCTGCGTTTCAGCAGCCGGGGAGATCGCAATATCGTCCGTCTGGGCCTCGTCGGCGGCAGAGACATGCACGGTATGAATGCGCGACCGCGGGGCCGGTGCCGGTTCTTCCTCCCGTAGGTCGGCGAGCGAGGGAATCGCCGGCTCGGCCGCAAGCGCCGCCTCAGCGGCTTTGGCAGGGGCGGGGGCGGGCGTGACCGGCTTTTCGAGCCAGATATTGATGTACGGTTCTTCCTCAACGTCCGGCGGGGGCGCAGCAGCAACTTCGCCTACTTCGGCAATCTCCGGGGTCACGGCCGGAGCGAGCGCGGACACTTCTACTGCCGCAACTTCCTTCTCCGGTAGCGGTCCGGTCTCTGCCAGCGTAGGTTCGAAAGGTATGACCGGATCGGCCGCGACGGGTACCTCGACGGGCGGAGGTACGACCACGAGGGGGGGGGCTCGGACACCTCGGACGGTTCCGGCGCGGGCATCGGCACTACAACCGGCTTGGCGACTTCCAGCTTCGGTGTTTCGTCGAGGTGCGCCGCAGGCTTAGGTTTGTACCGGGCCGATTCGGCCAATGCCGCGGCTAGAGTGTCTTCCTGTTTGCGCTGCGCCGCTTCATGCCGGGCCCGAATGCGGGAGGCTCGCGCGGCAAGCTGCTCCAGCTCTTCCTTGGTGGCCCACGACTGTGGCTTGGCGGACTCCTTGAACTCGTCGCACAGATGGCGGCGGGCCGGGTTCCGGTCTGCCTCGGCGGCTGCAGCAGCGGAGGCGGACGTCAGGTTCCCCAAATCCGCATCGGCTGGCGCTGCGGCCGTGCGGGCCGCGGCGGGCTCAGCCACCACGTGAGTTTCCGCCGTTGGCGCCGACGCCGTGGCCGTAGCGGGCAGGGGACCACGAACGGTCTCCATGACGGTGGGGCTTCCCAATGCGGCAGCCAACTCTTGAAGCCAGGTGATGGGGTGCGCCATCGGCTGAAACAGCCCGAGGCGCTCACGCTCGTCCTGCCGCACACGTAATTCAATGTTGTGCTCGCGCAGCTTCTCATTGTTGCCCTTCAGGAGATCCACCAGGAAGGCGACAAAGAGAATTGTCAGAAACAATATCAGCGCGAGAAAGATTTGTAGGTCCAGCGATCCGACTTGCATGGCTCGTCTCAAGTTTAATCGTCGGGGGAGGGGGAGCGAATTAGGGTGGAACGGTGGAAAACTCAGGTAATTGTCGGGCGAAAGGGCTGATGGACGTCCTAGGCTCAGGTGAATCTCTTAGTGCCGACGCCGTCGGTGGCCGGACTATAGGGGGCTTTCCCTATGACTACCGGGGAATCGTGCGGCCCGGCAAGGGCAAGCCCTCGCGTTTAGGAGCAGCGGCTGGCGCTGGCCCCTCAACGCGGCGGCGCGATTGCCCGACGCCCGGTTCGCTGAAGTCCAGTTCTTCCTCTTCAAAGCGCAGAGAACGGTCAAGCACCATCTCCAGGGTGCTCCCGCGTGGCAGCACAGCCTCCGGCCCACGGCTGGCCAGCACGCCCACCAAGCCAGCTGCCGCCCCCGCCGCTGCGCCGATGCCAACGCCCATGCCTGTCCGCCCGGCCACACTGCCGGCAATAGCGCCCACGCTGGTGCCCACCCCGGCGGCCTCGCCCACGGTGCGTGCATCGCCACCTTTATTGGAGTCACCACGGATGCTGCCCTCTTCCCGGTCGAGCTTTTCGGACGCCTGCCCGTCGAGGCTCCCCACGCGCGCCCGGAAGTCGCGCAGGACGCCGTTGGGCAGGGTCATTGAGTCAAACCGGATGAACAACTCGGCCTTACCCTTCAACCGCCCGGGCCTCTTTACCTTGGTGACCGTCCCGGCGACATAGCTGCCAACCGGGATGATCACTTTGCCGTTCACCAGGATGGGGAACGCTGTCTCCATATAGACGCGGTCTCCCTCAATCGCTTGCTTAGTGCTGATGCTGTTGATAATGCTGAGCGGAATGCGCGTACCTTCCGGGATGTCGAAGTTCAAGGCGAACGCGGGTGCGGCCGCCACGGCCAGACAAAGCAAAACAGAATTGAGGGGATTCACAAAATACTCCGAAACCGATCATAACCGGTTGGCGAGGCGGCTAACCAAAGGATGCGGCGCGCGCTATTGGGGTCTCTTTTCAATCGTTAACGTTCCGGCCATTTTGAACTCCAGCAACATCTCTGACGGCATCTCGAGTTTCTGCCGCCCGCCAATGGCCGCACCAGTACCGCCGCCGGCAGCCGCGCCGATGGCTGCACCTTTACCCTTGCCTGCCGCCGCGCCCACGCCCGCGCCGATGGCCGCGCCGATCAGCCCGGTCTTCGTGCGGCTCATGCCTTTGGTGGCTTCCTGGCGGATCGATTCGGACTTGACCATGCGCGCCACTCCGTCCACCGTCTTAATCGTAACCAAGCCTAGCGCCATTGTATCGGGCCCGGTCTCGGTGACACGCAGTTGGACGTCGGCCAGGCGCGCGGCCACGGGTTCGTCCTCCACCGTCAGCGCCTGATCGAGTGAGGCTTTGTAGGTCTTGCCCACCGTGGCGGTCTTGCCCTCCACTTTGTCCACCAGACGCACGCGCACCATGGTGCCGGCAGGGACAGTCAAAAGCCGCGGGCCGGTGGAAGCTGCCGGGACCGGGTCTGGCGTGGATATGGGCGCCGCCGCCGCACCCAGGCGCGCGTTCACCTCGGCATCGCGCGCGAGGGAAACCGACGCGCCGCCCACCATGTCGCCTTGGGCGGGGTCCACCATCATGGCGTCAATCGAAATTACGGCCTCCAGCGCGGTAAAGCTGCCGTTGATCACCGTGCCCACTCCCAGCCGCCGCGCGACTGCCGCCATTTGTTCGGAACTGGGCGCGCGGCCGAGATTCTTCTCTTCGTCACGCACGCGCTGCCGCGCCACCACGCGCACGCCGTCATTCACCAGCGCCACGCTGAGGCGGTCTGCAATCAACTGCCCGAGCGAGGCGCCTTCTGCGCCTGACGGCGCAAAACTCATCACGGCGATGCCGCCTGCCTGACGCTCAGTGAGCTTGGCGCGGAGTTGCGCGGCCAGAGGACCAAGGTCGGCCGCCGCCGCGCCCGCAAGGAAGACAAAGGTTGAAATCGCCAGCCGCATTCCTGGCTCCTAGTGTAGCTTTCCGCGTTAGCCGATCGCCATCCGCAATTGCTCGATGGCTTCGCGCTCTTTTTCACTGACCCGTTCGCCGCCGAAGCCGAGGAACCCGCCCTCTTTGGCGGCGTTGGCGACCTTGTCAGCGACCGCCAGGATCCAACCCTTGAAGGCAGCGGCGTCCTCAGGCGACTTGCCGTGCAGAATCGTCATGGCGCGCTGCACGGTGCTGATCGTTTGCTGGCGCACCCAGGTGGACGGATCCTGATCGCCGAAGTTACCCATGGCCGCGCGAATGCGTTCCTGCGCGGCTTTCATTTCGTCCTTGCCGGAGATCAGGCGGATCAACTCGTTGGTGTGCGACGTGCCCTCGAAGACGATCCCGGCCGCCGCGGCGGCTTCCTTGAGGGCGCCAATCACGCCGCTGGCGCCCGCCACCATCACGGCGATACCGGCCATCTGCGGCGCGTCGACAATGGCGGACCACTCGGTTTCCGTAAAGTCGGTCTTGTTGATTATGGCCGATATCTTCGCACGAATTTGTGGCCGAGACGGCAACGGTATGATGAACTGCCTGCCATGCCGTTTCCGCAGCTCGACGCCGGTCCGCGCAAGCTGCTCTACTTTTCGCGCGGCCGCGGACGGGGGCACGCGATTCCGGACTTGGAGATCTGGCTCGAGTTGGCAGCGCTCGGTGAGCCCAGCGATGTACAAGTGCGCTTTGCCTCCTACGGCACGGGTGCGCGGACGCTTGAGGAGGCCGGCCATCCGGTCATCGATGTCGATCTGCCGGACGAAGGCTCGATCACCGCCGTGACCGTGCTGGCGGGCAAGCTGATCCGCTGGCTGCAGCCGGATCTTGTTGTCTCGCACGAAGAGTTTCCCGTGTTCCCGGCCGCGCGCATTTTCGACGTGCCGGCGGCGGCGGTGCTCGGCTTTTTCGGTCCTCCCGAGTGGCTCTCGATGCGTAGCCTGCGTTTTGCGGACCGGGTGATCTTCACCGACCGCGCGGGACTGTACCCGGAGCCGCCGGACTTGGCTGGCCGCGTGGACTACGTGGGGCCTGTGCTGCGGCGCTTTGCCTACGCGCGGCGAGATCGGGCGAAGGCGCGGCGCGAGTTAGGAATCGCCGCCCACGCGTTCGTCGCCGCGATGTTGCCGGGGAGCTGGAGCGAGGCGGAAGCGCCGGTGGCCGAACTGGTGCTGGCGGCGTGGGCCGCTTTGCCCGCGCCGAAGCACTTGTTGTGGGTCGCCGGGGCAAACACCGAGGCGATGACGGCGTCTGTGTCCGGACGCTGCGATGTGACGGTGGTCCGCTTCGATCCGCGCATTGAACGCATCATGGTGGCTGCGGACGTGGCGATCACCAAGGTGAACCGGCTGTCGCTGATTGAGCTTGAGCACCTCGGCGTGCCGTCGGTGTCGTTGAGCCACGGGCTGAACCCGATGGACGAGCACCGCGCCGCGCGGCTCGCCTCGAATCGCACGTTGCCGGTGGCCAAGCTTACTCCGGGGCAACTGGCCGCGGCGCTGTTGCAACAATGGCAAACGCCTGCCCCGCCGATCCGTTACCGCAATGCCGCGCGCGCGGCGGCACGGCGACTACGCGGCTGGCTGCGGCGGGAGGCATAGGCGGCGGGCGTTTGCGAGTTAATTCTGGAGTGCCTCGCGCAAGGTAGGAGACAGGTGCGCCGGCGCCACCTTCTCGCTCCGTTCTCCCAGCGCCCACTCAAAGGCATCAATGGCACCCAACTTCATCTCATTGCAAGTTGTCCCTTGGCCCAATGCCTTCATCGCGCGCGTACGGCAAAGTTCCAGGAGTCGCTCGGTTTCCTGGTCGGCCAACCGGGCCGGGTCAAGCCGGCCGCGGCGAAACTCTGCCCGGAAGCGCTCGCCCATCGCCTTGGCTACCCCGGTCGCACACTCGTGGATTTCGCGGCGCTCTTGCACACGGATCAACCCGCCGAGCGCCCTCTTTAACGTGAAGATCATGGCCCCGATTCCGAGCGGTGCATCTACTTCGGGAGGCTGCTTTTCCGAGCAATGCAGGCAGCGCACCCAATCGGTGAGCGCGCGATGCGCTGCCTGGGGGCAGGCGAACGGATAGAGCCGCAGCGTGGCTTGGCACGAGGCGTTGTCCGCGCATGCCTGCAAGCCAGCGGGGACGAGAGCCGGCGATTCGATGCGCATCACCTGGATCGCCTGCGCGGGACTGGAGCGCCAACGCGCGGGGCGCGTTTTTTGTCCCAGAAACTCTGCGAGCACCGGGCGCCCGGAATCGGGCATCCCGACAGGAGGAACAGGCGCAGGCAAGC
>VFZP01000177.1 GCA_016871115.1 Acidobacteriota bacterium | reverse complement strand
AAGGAGCCAAAGTCATTTCGATCATAGCTTGCCTGTGCCTGTTAATCCTGTCGGGATGCCCGATTCTGGGCGCCCGGTGCTCGCAGAGTTTCTGGGACAAGAAACACGCCCCGCGCGTTGGCGCTTCAGTCCGCCCTTTCCGCCCGTGTACGATCGCCGAAAAAACGGAATTACATCCTACTCATCGCGCAGCGCCGCCAGCGGAGTCTGCTCCAGCGTCCGCGCGCTCGCCAGCCACCCCGCCACATTGGCAATCCCCGCCGACAGCACAATCGCCACCGCCACCGGCCACACGTCCACGCGCGCCTTCCCTTCCAGCAATCTAACCAGCAGCAAATTCGCAAACCCCGTAGCAAGCAAACTCCCCAGCAATCCCGCCACCGCGCCCAGAATCAAAAACTCCACCGAGAAGATCGTCGCCACCGTCCGGCGCGACGCGCCGAGCGTCTTCAAAATCGCCACTTCCTTCACGCGCCGGAACCGCGTCGCCGCCACGCTGGAAGCCAGAATGATCGCGCCCGCCAAAATCGCAAAGCCCGAAATGAAGCGCACCACCAGCGCAATCTGATCCACCACCTGCTGAATGATCTCCACCACATCGGCGCCGTTGATGACGGTCACCGAAGGCAGCCGCCGGAACGCCTCCTTTTGAAACCCGATCACCGCCGCCTGCCTCACGCGCAGCGCCGCGAAGTACTGCAGCGGCAGCGCGTCGAGCGACCCCGGGCTGAACACAAACTCCGCATTCCCGCCCATGCGCACTTCTTCCGTCTTGTACCGGCACACCACCGTGCCCGTGATCGTCTCAATCCCCGCCGTCCACGTGATACGCGCGCCGGGCTGCAAATTCAGATTGCGCGCGGTATCGTCCAGCACGCACACCTGCCCAGGCTTGGTAGACTCCTTCGTCCACCACGCGCCCGCCGTGATCAGCGCGCCCGGCCGCGGCGCATCGTACATCGTGATCGCGCGCGCCTGCGCATAACGGCGCAAACGCCGGTCCGCCTCCACGTGCTTTTCGATCGGTTCGCCGTCAATCGTCGCCAGCCGCGCCGCCAGCGTCGGCATCAACTCGGGCTGGCCTTGAATGCCCGCATACGACTTCAGCAGAGCCTGCACCTCATCCTTCTCGCGGCTGGTGACATTCAACAAAAACACATTCGGCATGTTCGGAGGAGCGTTCGCGATGATTTGATCCAACATGCCGTGCTGGATCAGATAAATCGCGAGCGTGAACATCACGCCGACGCCCAGCGATACCAGCACCGCGGGCGCCTGATTGCCGGGCCGGTAAAGATTCGCAAGCCCGTGCCGCCACGCCAGCGGCAGCCCCCCGCGCGGCAACCGGCGCAAAGCCCAGAGCAAAATCCACGACACGCCGCCCAACAGCAGCAGACTGCCCGCCAGCCCGCCGGCAAAGTACAACCCCACGCGCCAGCGGTCCGTCCCGGCCAGCCACGCCGCCAGCGCCGCAATCAGCGCCACCGTGGAGAGCCGCGCCAGCCACGGCTTCACCCAACCCTGCCGTGCGGGCGTCACATCGCGCCGCAAAATCATGAGAGGACGAATCTGTTCTACGCCCAGCAGCGCGGGCCACGTGAAGAGCGTCGCGGTCAACAAGCCGATGGTGATGCCCTCGGCCGCGGCGAGAAAGTCAAAGCGGAACGCCGGAGCGAGCGAAAAGTAACGCGCAATCAGCAGCGGAAACGCCGCCTGCACGATGGAGCCAATCGCCACACCCGCCAGCCCGCCGATAAGTCCCACCAGCATCGTCTGCGCGAGATAAATCCGCACCACGTGGCTCGATCGCGCGCCCAGGCACTTCATAATCGCAATCGTGTCCAGCCGCTGCTGCAAATGCGCGTGCATCGTTGCCGCCACGCCCAGCGCGCCGATAATCAGCGCAATCAAGCTCACCAGCGCGAGGAACCGCTCGCTGCGATCGAGGTTCGACGTAATCAGCGGATGCGTCTCGCGGAAATCGGATATCAGCGCCGTCGGAAACGCGCGTTTGATCTCCTCGCGCACCTCGCCGATCTCGCGCTGCATCGGCGAGGGGAAGCGAAACAGATGGCGCTGCGCCGCGCGCGAGCCGCCTTTCACCAACCCTGTACGCTCGAGCCCCGCGCGGCTCACCATCACGCGCGTCCCCACGTTCATCGAACCCGTCATGCGGTCTGGCTCTGTCCGCACAATCGCCGCGATACGAAACTCGGCTTCGCCCAAATTAATTTTCGAGCCGATACCCAGCTTCGGCAGCCGTGTGAAGAGATCCTCGGCCACCACCACCGCCTCGGGCGTCAACGCCGCGCGCAGCGAAAGCGCCGCTGGCTCCAGTTTCACTTCGCCGTACAACGGATATGCCTCCGGTTCCACCGCCTTGATGCCGCAAAACACCGGCGGATCATCGTCGCCCGCCGTGATCATCGAGATCGTTTCAATGATGTTGGTGCGCGCGAGACCCCGCAGTTCCAACGCATCGAACAGCTGCTTCTGCGCGGGTGTGGGCGCTTCAAACACTCGCACCATCAGGTCCGCCGCCATCAGCGTGCGTGCTTCGGCCAGCAGCATGGTGCGGAACGAGCGCCCGAATCCGCGCACGCCCACCAATGAACCCACGCCCACTGCGATCGCAAACGCGATGAACAGAAACTTGCCACGCGCCGCGCGCAGATCTCGCCAGGCAATGCGCGCCGCCGTACGCCAGCCCAGCTTACCCGCGCTCATCGCTCCCAATCCGCCCGTCGCGGAGATGGATACGGCGCGTTACCCGCTCGGCCAGCGCCGGGTCGTGCGTCACCAGCACCAGCGTGGTTTGCTCGCGCCGGTTCAACTCGAGCAACAGTTCCAGCACATGTTGGCCGTTGGCGGAGTCGAGATTCCCCGTCGGCTCATCGGCCATCAGAATCGGCGGCTGCGCCATGAACGCGCGGGCCAGCGCCACGCGTTGCTGTTCGCCGCCCGAAAGCTGCACCGGGTAGTGACCGCTCCGGTCCGCCAGCCCCACTTCGTTCAGCAACAGCCGCGCGCGCTCCATGCCGTTGCCCGCGCCGCCAGCGAGTTCCCAAGGAAGCAGCACGTTCTCTTCGGCCGTCAACGTCGGAATGAGTTGGTAGGACTGAAACACGAACCCCAGTTTGCGTCCCCGTATCGCCGCCAGAGCGTCTTCTGAGAGCCTCGTGATCTCGGTGCCATCGAGCAGAATCCGGCCCGACGTCGGGGAATCGAGCCCAGCCAGCAACCCCAGCAGTGTCGACTTGCCGCTACCCGACGGCCCCATGATCGCGCACGCCTCGCCGCGCTCAATGTGCAGATCGATTCCCTTCAGAATTTCCACGCGGTGCGTGCCGGTCTGTGCCGTCTTGATCACGTTCTCGGCGCGGATCATAGCGCGGTAAACCACTTCATCGAAGCCGCCACGGGCGACCAGCCTTCGCTTTCATACAGCTTCATGCCTCGCTCGTTGCTGGTGAGGCAATCCAGCTGCGCGTGGCGCGCGCCCAGTGTGCGGAAGTGATCGAGCATCGCGCGCAGCATCTCGCGGCCCAGTCCGCGGCCCTGATGCACTACGCCCACGGCCAACAGATCTACAAAGCCCAGAGCCTGCTTGGCATCGTACTTGCCAGTCGCCGCCGCCGCGATCTCACCGCCCTCTGTCTCACCGACGAGGATCGTTTGCTCCGCGAAAATCTTCGCCAGCCGCTGCTGCCACCGCGCGTGCCAGTCATGCCCATTGAGCGTGCCGAAATGCGCGTCGATCTCCTTGAACCATGTGATGGCCCTGAAGCTTTCGATGATCAGTGCCTCTAGGGCAGGGAAGTCCGCGGAGGTGGCAAGGCGGAAGCGCATGGTTATTTCTCGGAGTAAAGATCCGGCAGGTCGTTCTCAAACAGTAAGACGTCGCCCGAACGCAGGAGTTTCGGGAAGATCGCTTGGGTCTCGGAAAGATCCTTGATGATGCGCAGGCTCTCTTCCGGAAAGCCGCCGCGGCGCAGGCCATCTTGAATCGGCTTGGTCTGCTCGGGGCCGACGAGAATCACGTAGTCGGCGCACTTCGCCGCGATGAAGCCCAGTTCTTCGTTCTTCTCATAGTGCAGCGTGCCGAGCTCAATCATGCCCGGCGTCACCAGAATGCGTTTGCCGCCTTGGAATTGCGACAACACGTACAACGCCTCGGCCGCGCCCACCGGATTCGAGTTGTAGGAATCGTCGATGATCGTCGTGCCGCCCGCGCCCGGCTTTACCTCCAGGCGATTCGGCGCCGGTTTCAGCTTGGCAATCCCGGCCGCGCACTCATCGAGCGACAAGCCCATTTCAAGGGCAATCCGCGTTGCGCACAAAATGTTTAAAACATTATGCCAGCCCACAATCTGCGTCTTCACTGCCACCGAGCGCCCATCCCGCAGCGCAATCGTAAACCGGAGCCCTTCGCGCGTGTGATCCACCTCGCGCGCCCAAAGATCCGCGTCGCCGCTTGCGTTCTCCAGCGAGTACAACGCCACGCGCGTATGCTTCGCGCGCCCCGCCAGCTTCCGGCAATGCTCGTTGTCGCCGTTGAACACCGCGAGCCCATCCGCCGGGAGCCCCTCGATCAACTCGTAGTTGGTGTTCTCGATGTTCTCCATCGTGAGGAACCGCTCGAAATGTTCCGGACCGATCGAAGTGATGATGCCGATTTTCGGATGCACCAAATCCGCGATCTCTTTCACTTCGCCGCGCTGATACGCGCCCATCTCGGCAATGAACACCTTGTGCTCGGGCTTCAGCATGTCGTTCACCACGCGCGTGATGCCCAGCAGTGTATTGAAATTCCCCGGCGACTTGATGACGTTATGTTTCTCCGCCAGCAGCACGTCGATGTAATACTTCGTCGACGTCTTGCCGTAGCTCCCGGCCACGCCGATCACCAGCGGCTTCAACTGTGCCAGCTTCGCCGCGGCCTGCCTCACAAAGCTCCGATTGATCTGCGCCTGCACCGGCTTCAGCGCGATGTTCGCCGCCAGGATCGCCCACGGCGCGGAGTGAAGCAGGAAGGCCGCACTCAGCCACGCCGGCACGGGCGAGAAGAACAGCGCCACCGCTGCCAGCGCAATGAGTACCCGCGCCACCCACAGCGTCCGCTTGGCGCGCACGGTGTAGTCCAGCGGCTTCTTCACGGGCGGCGTGTCCTTGCGGAAGAAGTTGTAGATCGCCACGCCCGTAATCAGCCCCAGCCCATAGTCCGGGCGAATCACGGCCGCCACTACGCATGCCGCCAACGCGAAGACATCCACGGAGCGCTCAAACGGCTTGGCAAACAGCCACTGCAGATACCGCGGCACGATGTAGGAATCCATCTGCCACATGTGCAGCGCGCGCACGGCCCGCACGCAAGCCACGGCGGCGGCGCAGATCAAGGTACTAGCGGCAGCCAGTGTGTGTGTCATTCTCGGAAAAACTTCAGCGCCAGCAGATTGAACTTGTTCATCTGGTCAATGTACGGAAAGTGCCCCGCACCCGGAAACACCACCAACTCGCTCGCCGGAATCAGGCGCTTCATCGTCTCGCCGCAATAAAGCGGCGTGTCCTGATCCTGATCGCCCCACACCAGCAAACACTGGCTGCGGATCTTGTCGAGCAGATGCGTCAAATCCTCGGCCACCACCAGCCGCAGCGTCTCGCGCAGCGCGCCGGCGTTCTTGTAATCCCGCGAAGCCAGAAACGGAAACAACCTCTCGCCCATGCGCTCTACCAGCGGATCCATCGAAGGCGCCGCCGCATGCGCCGCATGCCGCACCTTCCCTGCCGCCGCGCCCAGTAATCGCCGCACGCGTTTCCCCAGCGTCGCCGGAGGAATCACGCCCGCGCCCGCCGTGAACAGCAGCTTCCCCGCGCGCTCCGGCTGCCGTGCCGCCAGTTGAATCGTCACGCGCCCGCCGAACGAGTGCGACACGATGCCCGGCTGCGCGAGTTCCAGCCGGTCCATCAGCTTCAACGTGACATCCAGAAAATCGCTGACCTCCCACGCACGCGGAGGCAAGCTCGATTCGCCATGCCCCGGAAAATCAATCGACGTGATCGCAAACTGCTGCGCCAGCGCATTCGCAATCGGGTCCATGCTCTCCAGTTGTCCGCTCCAGCCATGCAGCAACAACACGGGCGCGCCACTACCCGCTTGCTTGTAGCGAATGCGCAACCCGTCGATGTCTAAGGAGCCGATCACCGCGCGCCCAAGAGATTGACGTCGAGTGAGTACTGCGTTTGGCGCTTGGTCTCGTGGCGCTTCACCGCCTCGTCCACCAGCATGCGCACGAGTTTGTCGAACGGCAAGCCGGACGCTTCCCACAAATAGAAGCTCAGCGAGCCCGGCATGGTATTGATCTCGTTCACGTACACATGCCCGTCCGAATCCCGCAGAAAGTCGATACGAGCGATGCCTTGGCCGTTGAGCGCGCTGAAGGCCCGCACCGCATAATCCTGCACCTGCTTGGTGAGTTCATCCGAAATCGGCGCGGGGATCTGCCGGTTCAGCGACGCCATGCCGCCCTTGCTCATCATCTTCGCGCCGCCCGCGCCCTTCGCCCCGCCGCCCTTTACGCCCGCGCCGCTTTTGTACTTCGCGTCAAAGCTCAGCAGCTCGCCTTCAAGCTTGGGCATCTCGCACACGCTCGCCTTGTACTGCGGTCCGATCACCGAGCAATTGACTTCCTGAAATCCCGTCAGCGCGCGCTCCACCAGTACGCGTTCATCGAACGTGAGCGCCACCTGCATCGCCTCTGTGAACTGGCGCGAATCGGCCGCGCGCCCGATGCCGATCGACGAGCCCAAGGTCGCTGGCTTCACAATCACCGGATAGCCGAACTTCGCTTCCACCTCGCGCACAAACGCCGTGGGATCGGTCTTCCACGCGTTGCGGTGCGTGAACACGCATTCAAGCGCCGGCAATCCCGCGCGCGCATAGAGTTCCTTCTGGCGAATCTTGTCCATGCCCGCCGCCGACGCGAATACGCCGCACCCTGCATACGGCACATCCGCCATTTCAAACAAACCTTGGAGCGAGCCGTCTTCGCCGAAGGCGCCGTGTATCACCGGAAAAAACACATCGGCCCACAGCATCGGCGGCTTGTAGAAGAAACCCTTCGCGCCGTTCGGATGCAACACGAATTGGCGGATCGAAGGGTCCGGCGCGAGAAACACGCGGTGCACATCGCGCAGCGCATCGGGCCGGAAGCCGGGTACGCCATACTGCTTCAGGTTATACAGGCCTTTGCCCGCAAACCACACGCCCTCTTTGTCGATGAACACGGGTAGTAAGTCGTAGCCGGCCACCTCCAACGCATCCATCGCCTGGTGCCCGCTGATGACCGATACCTCATGTTCGACGGAACGTCCACCAAACAGCACTGCCACAACTTGTTTTGCCATAGAATCGCGAACGGGGAGGCTAAGGCTTCATTGTAGCAGCCGGTTTGCGAACAGGAGCTTCCCGCCGGCGGCCTTCACCACGTGCAGCGAATCCTTACCCAACAGCTCTTCCAAGCGCGGAACGGCGGGTCCTTCGGCCAGCAAATAATGCAGCCGCTCGCTATGCCAGCGCTCGGGCAGCGCGGCATCGTCAATAAACACTTGCGGCGCGCCCGGCGCATACGAGCCATACTCCAGATTGTTCACGCGCCCGTTCAGCAGCCAGCCCTTCGCGCCCGCGTAAAAGAACACCGACGAGAACGTGTAGTACTGGTTGTCGAAAATCACCTCGCCGGGCGGCGAGCGCCGCAGCGCCTCTGCCAACGGACGCGACCCCAGGTACGGATCGAACGCAATCAGCGCCATGCGCGCGGCGAACGTGAACATCACCATCATCGCCGCCAGCATCAGCGCGCGGCGCACGCCCGCCAGCAGCCAGCATCCCGCCGCGCCCACCACGAACGCCAGCGCCGCCATCAACAGCGGCGTGCGCAAGTAAGCCATCGCCGGCAGCGTCAGGTCGCGCATGTGGCCCAGTGACAACGTGTAGGCATCGGGATTTAACGTCAATGCCTGTGAGATGTCGCCGGGCGTGGGATATCCGGCCGACATCCCCCACAAGGCTCCCAGCAACACTGCCACCGCCGCCGTCAAAACGCCCAGCACGCGCGACGGCCATTTTGTTTCAGGCTCCCGCGCCAGTCCCTCGCCGATCAGCAGCGCGAGAAGCGGATACACGGGCATCGAATAGTATTCCTGCGTCGTGGAGAACGTGAAGAAAGCGAGCAGAAAACCGCAGAAGCACAAACACAGCATCCGCGTGCGCGCGCCGTTCAGCTCCTGTTCAGCCGGCCTGCTGAGCGCGCGCGGCAACCACAAGCTCCACGGAAACAGCCAAAGCAAATGGAACAGCCAGAACTGCACGAGCGGCACCGTGTTGTAGTCCCGCGGATGGCGCATGTTCAAGAAGCGGAACACATGCTCGTTCAGGAAAAAGAACCAGAAGAATCCGTGATACTCACCCGGTGCAGAGCGCCACGTGAAATCGAAGTACGGCGGATTGCGCAGCGTCGCCAGCGCCAGCCAAGGCACGGCGATCGCGAGCAAGAGCGCGATGCCGCTGACCGGGCGCAATCGCCGCCACTCGCGCCACTCGCCCGTGATATACCAGAACAGCGCGACGGCCGCCACCGGAAACACAATTGCGATGAGTCCCTTCAACAGGAACCCCGCACCCAAACACGCCCAAAACAAAAACGGCCGGTTGCGTAGAAACGCGTACAGCGCCGCCGCGATGGACAGCGTCAACACCACGTCGGGAATCAGAGGACGCGTGAACAGCCATAGCCCCACGCAGGAGGAAAGCGCTAGCCCCGCATAGAAGCCCGCCAGCGGCGAGAAGGCCCACGTGCCCATCCGCACGGTCAGCCAGCACAGAGCAATCGTCGCCATCACCACCGGCAACCGCGCCGCCCAGTCCGTCGCGCCAAAGACGCGCATCGACGCGGCCATCATCCAATACTTCAGCGGTGCCTTCTCCAGATACGCCACGCCGTTCAACCGCGCCGTCACCCAATCGCCAGACTCCAGCATGTTGCGCGCAATCTGCGCCTGCACCGCGTCCACATCGTCCATCAATGAAGGCGGACTCGTGGCGCCCACGCCGAATATCAGCGTGGCGACAAGCACCACGATCAACTCGTAGAAACGCTGGTGTGATTGCTGGCGGGAAGATTCGACGCGGACGGTCCCCATCGGTTGGCCCAAAGAAACAAGGTTAGCAGGCCCCACAAGTGATACCCGGCATTGATGCGCCGCGCAAAATGATCGTCCATCAGCGCGCGCACCGCCGGCCATTGCACCAAGCCTGACTCGCGCACCGCCCGTTCATTCACGGTATCGAGCAGCAACGGCTTCAAGCGAGTGCGGAACCAGTCATGCGCGGGAATATCGAAGCCTTCCTTGCGCCGCGCCGTCACCGAGGCGGGCAGCTTGCTCCGCATCGAATCACGCAGCAAAAACTTCAGTTGACTGCCCCGCACCTTGAAGTGCTCCGGCAGTCGCGCGGCAAACTCGGCAAGGCGGTGATCGAGAAACGGTGGCCGCACCTCGAGTGAATGCGCCATCGACATCCGGTCGCACTTGTAGAGAATGTCCTCCACCAGATACAGCCGCTGGTCGAGCGCGAGAAACCGGTTCAACCCCGAGCCCTGCGCGTCCAAGCTCAACGGCGCGCCCTCGCCGCCCAGCAACGCCCGCTTCTGCTCGCGCGAATTCACGCCGTTCCAAAACAGATGCGCCTCGGCCGGATCCAGCAGCGTTCCTTCCAGGAACCGCTTCAACTTGTACTCGAAGCTGATCTTCTCATCCGACACCGGCAGCAGCCGCCGCGCCATCGCGAGCCCGGCGCGCCGCACTCCCGCCGGCACCCATCGCCGCGCCCGCGCCGCATACGCATCGGCCAGATACGTCTGATAGCCGCCGAACAATTCATCCGCGCCCTCACCGCTCAGCGCCACGGTCACATGCCGCCGCGTCATCTGCGCCAAAAACCAAACGGGCAGCGCACCCGCATCCGCCGACGGCTCATCGGAAAAATGTGCCATGCGCTCAATCGCTCCCGGCAGGTCGAGATCCGGCGTCAGATCCAGTTCTTCATGTTGCGTCCCGTACGCTCGCGCAACCTCGCGAAAATACGGCGACTCGTCAAACTTCCGCCCCGCGAACGAAACGGAAAAAGTCCGCAGCCGCCCGGGAAACTGTTGCGCCGCGTAGTGGGTGATTGCCGACGAATCCAACCCGCCCGAGAGCCACACTCCCAGCGGCACGTCCGACAGCAGATGCTCACGCACCGCGCGCTCGAGCAGAAAATCCAGTTCCCGCCGCGCGTCCTCCAAAGTCATCCGCGCATCGGGCCGGAACTCCACGCGCCAATACGTCTCCGTGCGTTCGCGCCCGGCTTCCCACTCCAGCCACGACGCGGGCGCCAGCTTCCGCACGGCCTCCAGCATCGTGTACGGATGTGGCAAGTAGTTCAGCGAAAGAAAGTGGCTCAGCGCTGTGCGGTCCACCCGCCGCTCTACGTCCGGGTGCGCCAGAATCGCCTTCACCTCAGAACCGAAATGCAACTCCGCGCCGCGCCGCGCCACATACAGCGGCTTGATGCCCATCCGGTCGCGCGCCAGCACCAGCCGCCGCCGCGGCTCATTCCACAGCGCCACGGCAAACATCCCGTGCAGACGCGCAAACGCTGCCGTGTCCCACTCCAAAAACGCCTTCAGCACCACCTCGGTGTCGCCATGCGAAACAAAGCGATGCCCGCGCGCAACCAGTTCTTCGCGCAGTTCCCGGAAGTTGTAGATCTCTCCGTTGAAGACGATCACCGTCGCGCCGTCAGGCGACACCTGCGGCTGATCGCCGCTCGCCAGATCGAGAATCTTCAACCGCACCGCCGCCATCGACGCCGCGGCTCCGCGATACACGCCCTGTTGATCCGGTCCACGCGGCAGGATGGAATCGCGCGCCGCCTCAATCCAGCGCGCGTCGGGTTGCGAATGAAGATGAGTGAATCCGGCGATGCCGCACATGCGGAAGCAGCGGCGGGCTAGGAGTTAGGATCAACCGAAAGCTGGTTGTCCACGGACTTCACGCCCTTTACCTTCTTCGCCAGCTTTTCGGCTTTCTGCCGGGCGCGTTCGGTGCGTACCTTGCCGCGAATCGTCACCATGCCCTGCTTCACATCCACCGTCAGCGCGCCGCCGTTCACGGCCGGATCCTTCGTTAGCCGCAGCCGCACCTGATCGTACAGCGCGTCGTCGGTAGTGGGTTGTTTCTGCGCCAGCATCAGGCTGGCGGCCAGCAAAAAAGCAGCGAGAGAACGCATCGCGGCGGTCATATTTTTTCCTCTTCTCCCGAAGTGTCCAAACTATACCGCCAGTCTAGCTCATTCAGAAACGCCGGACTCTCGCGCCAGTTCTCTTTCACCTTCACAAAAAGTTCCAGAAACACTTTGCGCCCAAAGAGCTTCTCAATCTCCAGCCGCGCCGCCGTGCCAATCGCCTTCAACTGCGCGCCGCCCGCGCCCACCAGGATGCGCTTTTGTCCTTCGCGCTCCACATATACTGCCGCAGCGATGCGCAACAGCTTCAGCGACTCTTCCCACTTCTCCACCGCCACCGCCACCGCGTGCGGCACTTCCTGGCGGGTCTGATGCAGCACATGCTCGCGCACGATTTCCGCCGCCAAGTGGCGTTCCGGCTGATCCGTCAAATAGTCCGAAGGAAAATACTGCGGCCCCGCGGGCAGCGCCTTAATGATCAACTCCAGCAGCTTCGCCAGTCCCTCGCCCGTCAGCGCCGATACCGGAATCGTCTCCACAAACGGAGCCCCCGCCTGTTCGGCCGCGCGATGGTACGCCTCAATCAGCGGCAGCAGTTTGTTCTTGTCCTCCACGCGGTCAATCTTGTTCAGCAGCAGAAACTTCGGC
>VFZP01000176.1 GCA_016871115.1 Acidobacteriota bacterium | reverse complement strand
ACTTCCCGCCTTCCGCGTCACGATATCTCGATCTGCCTGGATGATGATGAGCGCGCCTTCGGCGCCGATGATGTTGCCGCCTCCGGCATGATGTTCAGAAAACTACCTTTTCAGATGATCGCCGACACCGTAGGGAAGCTGGCTCAGCAGCTTTTGCGGAAAGCTCAGGGCCGCTAAATCGAAACCGCGATTGGCTTCTCCGCGCGAGCCTTCCACGTACCGCGAGAATGAAGTGCGAAAGTTGAAAACCAGGTTCGACGTCAACGTCGAGACCCAGTCCACCACATAAGCGTCGTTGACGCGCTTCAGCGGATGCCGCCCGTCCTGGTCCGGACGGTTGCGAATGCCGTTCGTGTTGCGGTCTTCAGTACGGTCGTTCAACGCATGACGAAAGAACCTGCGGTGCATCGGCCCAAGGTTCTGATCGATCTTCACCACGAGATTGTAGAAGTCGTCGCGCGCCGGGTTGTCGCCGCCTGATAAGAAGAAGTTGGCCTAAGAATAGTCTGCGCCTGCCGTCGCCGTATTGGGCGCCGGGAAAAAGTCCACCAGTTTGCGCGCGATTGGATTGATGCGGCTGGCCGGAATCTTGTTGTCCGGAAACGGCAGGCGATCCCAACGGTTCTGTAGGGCCGGGTTCTGGAAAGTTGTACTGGGATCGTAGATGCTCACGGCGCGGTTGCGCGAATCACGCAAACGCGTGAAGTCGCCGTCACGCATCTCCAGCGCCGGTACGCTCAACACCAGCGGCTGCGACGTTGCCTCGCGAAAGCCCTCATAGTTAAACAGAGAGAACGTGCGGTTGCGGCCTTCATAGAGCTTGGGCAGCATCACCGGGCCATCGAGCTGCACGCCGTACTGATCCTGGAAGTGCCCATCCTTCGGTGCTCCACGCGCGTTGTTTTGAAACGAATTCGCGTCCCAGGCATTCCGCCGCGCAAATTCATAGACGGACCCATGGAATCGATTCGACCCGCTCTTCAGCACCACATTCACCACGCCGCCCGCCGTCTTGCCGTACTGCGCGTCGTAGGAATTGGTTTGAATCTTGAACTCCTGCACCGAGTCCACCGGCGGCACGTAGGCGATGTTGTTCCCGCCGGCCTGCGTGTTGTTCGGCACGCCGTCCATCAGGAACTCGTTCGACCGGTTGGCGCCGCCGTTGATGCCAAAGTCCGCAGTCGCTCCATTGTCGAACGGCCGCATGTAGGCGAGCGATCCGTTGTAGTTCACGCCCGAAACCAACATCGAGAGCATGAACGGGTTGCGCCCGTTGAGCGGCATCGCTTTGATGGTCTGTTCGTCAATCACGCCGCCCCGGTCCGCGGTGGCGGTTTCCAGCAACGGTGCTTCGTCCCTCACCGTGATTGTCTCTGACACCGCCCCGAGTTGCAGCGCGATGTCGAGTGTCGCGGACTGGTTGACCTCCAGCTTGATCCTCTGCCGCACGAACGCCTTGAATCCGTCATGCCCCGCGCGGATCTCGTAGTTCCCCGGCTTCACCAGCGGAAACGTATAGTCTCCGCTGCCCGCCGTCTTTGCCGGAAAGCGCTCGCCCGTGTCGATATTAGTGAGTTGTACGGCGGCATCGGCGACGGGGGCGCCGCTTGGGTCGGTCACCCGGCCGAACAATGTAGCCCGGAATTCCTGGGCGAGCGAAACGGAACAAATCAAGAGGAAGGGAACTATGAAGCGACTCATCACCGTTCGTTCATGATGGGTGACAGGAAATACTCGTGCAGGCAACGGCTTTACGAGAAAGCTTCTCGCCTGCGCTGGAGGACGCGAAGCATCGTCAAGCCACCACGCCGCGAATCACCTCACCGCCGGTGTCCGTCAGCCGCATTTGCCGGCCCGCGTGATAGTGCGCAAGCCGCATGTCGTTCAACCCCATCAGGTGCAGAATTGTCGCGTGCACGTCGCGCATCCGGTACACATTCTCCACGGCCTTCCAGCCCAGGTCATCCGTCTTGCCCACGGTGACGCCGGGCTTCACGCCGCCGCCGGCAAAGAACATCGTCATCGCCTTAGTGTTGTGATCGCGCCCGGCCTTATCGCGAAGGTCGGCGGGATGATCCGGCGTGCGTCCGAACTCGCCCATCCAAACAATCAACGTCGAGTCCAGCAGGTTGCGCTGCTTCAGATCCTTGATCAAACCCGCGATGGGCAGATCCACTTCCTTCGCATTCTTCGCGTGGCCCTTCAAGATGTCGGTGTGGCTGTCCCACGATTGACTCGGCGTGTAGAGCTGCACAAAGCGCGTGCCCTTCTCCACCAGTTGCCGCGCCATCAGGCAGCGCGTACCGAACGAGCGCGTCATCTCATCGTCGAGCCCGTACATCTTCCGCGTCGCGTCGCTTTCCTTTGCCACACTCAGCACCGACGGCACTTCCGTCTGCATGCGGAACGCAAGTTCATAGGCATCGATCCGCCCCTGCAGATCCGGATTCGTGAAGTTCCCGTCGAGATACGCGTGATTGAGGGCGCGCAGCAGTTCCATCTGGTCCCGCTGGTCTTTGTCCGTCAGCTTGCTCGCCGGACTCAGATCGTGAATCGGCTCGCCCTTCCACTGCATCATCGTGCCCTGATAGCTCGCCGGCAGAAACCCCGCGCCCCATTGCTGCGACCCGCTGAACGGCAGCGCGCGATAGTCGGGAAGCACCACGAACCCCGGCAGGCTCTGATTCTCCGTACCCAGTCCGTAGGTGATCCACGACCCCACGGACGGCCGCCCCGGCAGCACCAGGCCCGTGTTCATCAGAAACGTCGCCGCCGGATGATTGCCGTTCTCGCCGGTTATCGTCTTCACGAACGCAAGGTCATCCACGCAGGTGGCCAGGTTCGGCAGCAGCTCAGACACATCCATTCCGCACTGGCCGTACTTCGCAAACTTCCAGGGGCTCTTCAGAATCAGCCGCGGCTTCGTGTAGAGCTCGGGTTGATCGGTGCGCTTCTCGCCCGTCCAATCGAGCGTGGTGTTGTCGAACTTCTCCAGCGCGGGCTTCGGATCGAACGTATCCATCTGTGCCACGCCGCCCAGCATCGTCAGAAAAATGCACGACTTTGCCTTGGCCGCATGATGCGGCTTGCGCGGCGCGAGGGGATTCGCGCTGGCCGTCGACGGCGGAGCGGGCGCGGCGTTCAGCAGATCCATCAGCGCAATCCCGCCCACGCCCACCAGGCTTCGATAGAGAAAATTCCGGCGATTCCATTCGGCGTTCATCGTGCGGCTACTCCAGGTACAGAAACTCGGTGAGGTTGAACAGTACCGTGCTCAGCCGCGTCAGCGCGTCACCCGGCTGCCGGCCTTCATACAACCGCCGCGCCTGCTGCGACTCGCTCGCCGACGGCTCTCTCATCAGTGCCAGCGAAAACGCCTTGGTGATCTGGCGCGCCGGATCGGGGCCCACCAATTCCATAACGCGCTCCGCGAACCGGCGAGACTCGGCCGCCGTCAACTCGCCGTTCAAGAGCGTGAGTGCCTGCGGCGAAACCGTCGTCACGCTCCGCCGCGCGCAGCTTTCGCTCATGTTGGCCGCGTCGAACACCTCCATCAACGGCATCGACAGCGACCGCCTCTGGAATGCGTACACCGAACGCCGCCGCTGCGCCGTTTCATCCGACGGATACCACTTGAACATCTGAAAGCCCTGCGCAATCTCATCTTTCACGTGGAAGAACATGCCCGGTCCCCCTGCCTCTCGATTCAACCCGCCACTCAACGCCAGGATCGAATCGCGCAGCGCCTCGGATTCCAGGCGCACCCAGTTCATGCGCGACAGCAGCCGGTTGTTCGGATCCACTTCGCCAGAGCGCTGCGCATCCGTGTGGCGCGTCGACTGACGGTACGTGTTCGACGTCAGCATGAGCCGGTGCATCGCCTTGATGCTCCACTTGTTCCCGATGAACTGCAGCGCCAGCCAATCGAGCAACTCCGGGTGCGACGGCCGGTCGCCATTCAACCCGAAGTCCGAAGGCGTCCGCACAATCCCTTCGCCGAAGTGATGCTGCCAGATACGATTCGCCATCACGCGCGCCGTGAGCGGATTTGCCGGACTCACAATCCACTCGGCCAGCGCCTTGCGTCGGCCCGAACGATAGCGGCCAGGAAACGCAATCTTCGCCGGCTCACTGTTGCCCGTGATGGCTTTCAGAAACCCCGGTTCCACCTGTTCGCCGCGCGCCAGCCGCTCCCCGCCCGCCAGCACGTACGTGGGCTCCACGTCCATCACCGCCGGCGGCGCAACTTCGTTCACACTGTAGGCGAGCGGCTGGTAGCGCGCAATTTCGAGACCAATCTTTGTCACGCGCTCGGCGGCATCTTTGTGCTGCTTGCGCTCGTCTGCCGTGAAGACTGCACTGTCCTTGTCGCCCAACAGTTTCTGAAACTCGTCTTCCTTCTTGCCCGCTGCCGCTAGCTTCGATTTCAGCGCCTTGTCCAACACCTTCACCGCTTCGTTCGATGACTCCAGATCGTCTTCGAGCTGCCGTAGACGCCGCCGCATTGCCAGCCGGCCTTCGATGTCCAGATGCGGCATCGGCCGATCTTCGATCCGCGTCGCCGCGAAAAACGCCTGCAGCCGGTAGAAGTCCTTCTGCGGAATCGGGTCGTACTTGTGATCGTGACAACGCGCGCATCCCACGGTGAGCCCGAAGAACACCTGCGACGTCGTACCGGCCATTTCATTCAGCCAGTCCAGCCGCAGTTGCGCATCGAAATTCGTGTCGCGCTCCCACGGGCCCATGCGCAGAAATCCCAACGCCAGCAGCCCTTCGTTTTCGATATTGCCGCCCCGCGCCGCAAGACGCCGCTGCATCTCATCACCAGCGAGTTGCTCCAGCACAAACTCGTCGTACGGCTTGTCGTTGTTGAACGCGCGGATCACGTAGTCGCGATAGCGCCACGCCGTCGGCCGTTCGCCGTCAATCGCAAAGCCGTCGCTCTCGGCAAACCGCACCAGATCCAGCCAGTGCCGCGCCCAGCGTTCGCCGTAGCGGCGGTCGGCGAGGAGCTTGTCGATCAGCTTCTCGTAGGCATCGGGCGCGGCGTCCTGCAAGAACGCCTGCGCTTCTTCTTCCGTGGGAGGCAGACCAACCAGATCGAAGTACACACGCCGCAGCAAGGCGCGCTTCGAAGCGTCCGGCGCAGGCGCCAGCCCCTTGGCTTCGAGCGCGGCCAGCACAAACGCGTCCACTGGATTCTTCACCCAAGCGGCATTCTTCACTGCGGGCATGGTTGGCTCCACCGGGGTCTGGAACACCCAACTCGCGTGATCTTTCCCGGCCGCCGAAGTCTGCGCCACCGGAGTCACCGCATCGATCGCCGCGGCCAAGGCAGTCACCGTCGCCTCCGGTAACGGCTTTCCGCCGATCGGCATGCGTGGCGATCGTTCGCCCCGCACAAACTGCATCAGCAGCGAGTGGCTCGACTTGCCGGGCATCAACGCCGGGCCGCGTTTGCCACCCTTCAGCAGATCCGCCAGGCTCGCCACCGACAACGCTGCTTGCGACTGCGGCCCCGTGTGGCACCCCGCGCAGTGGGCCTTGAGAATGGGTTCGATCTTTTCACGAAAAACAGTGGCGTCGTTTGCGAGGGCGGTCAGCGCCAATACGCCGGCTGCCCCAGCAATCGGATGAAGTACATAGTTCAAGAAACGCACCTTCCGACCTAATTGTACGTTGCGCTCGGCGTATTTGGAGGTGATGAATCCAAAGTTGGCCGGACGCGGCCCGGTAGCCGGATTGCTCAACAGCGGATAGTTCGGGAAGTTGAACACCTCAAAGCGAAGGTCAGATTGGAAGCGCTCGCTGATCCGGATCGATTTGAACAGCGTGGCGTCCAAATTCTGAAACCCCGGGCCGCGAATGATATTCAAACCCGCGCTGCCGAACGTGCCCGCCCGCGGCAAGGTGAAGGCCGCCGTATTGAACCAGCGCTTGTCGAGCCCACGATCGCCCCACGCGATGCTGCCGTTCACGTCTCAGGGCTGGTTGGCGCTGCCTTGCCCCACGCCCGCGACATCCACGCCATCCTGCACCGAGAGTAACGACCCGGAGCGGAGGAACATCACCCCCGAAAGCTGCCATCCGCGCAGCAAGTTCGCCTTCCAGCCGTTCGCGCCCTTGAAGAACGGGAGTTCGTAGATGTAGTTGATATTGAGCAAGTGCGGACGATCCATGTCGTCGAGAAACCGCACGTTGCGATAAGCGTCGAACGGCGTGAGGACGTCGCTGATGTTCTTCGAGAACGTATAGGAAACACCGAAGCTCAATCCACCCCGGAAACGGCGATCCAGGCTCATTTGCATGGACTGATAGTTACTGTGCCCGTCGCGCGTGGTCAAGTCCACCTGCCCGAGCCCGTGATAAGGGCGCAGGTAATTGGCATTGACACCCGGGTTCGCCTGGAGCGTCCCGGCCACCATCTGATTGATGTTGCGCGTGCGTTCCTGGTTCACGCCGGACTTGCCCACATAGGCAACTTCGGCCAGCACCGAAGCCGGCACTTCACGCTGCACCGACACGCTGTAGCTATACGCTGAAGGATACTTGAACCGCAGGTCGATGCCGCGGATGTAGAACGGAAAGTCGCGCCGCGTGGCGCCACCAGGCCGGTCCACATCGCCATTGAATACCTGTACCTGAATCTGGTTCGGCGCGTTGCGGAAGAGCGACCCTGGTTGTGCATCTGGCGATGATGGAACAACCCGCCGCCGGCGCGGATCACCGTCTTGTTGCCGAGGCGATAGGCCAAACCCAACCGCGGCGCGAACGCGTTGCCATAGGTGTCCGCGAAGCCGCGGGGCAAACCCTGGAAGAGGCGCTGTACGTTGTGCAGCGTCGCGCCATTCGCGCGGCTCCGCGCCGAATCCGGGAACCCGGCGCCGGGCAGAACCACACCGTTATAAGGATCGCCGGAAACGATGAAGCCACCCGAGCGGTCAATCACCGCGCGCCGCACCGGGTCGTAGAAGCGAGCATCGAAATTCGCGATGTCGTTCCACTTGGCGTACCACGGTTGATGCAGCGAATGCCGCACCCCCAGTTCGATCGTGAGGTTCTTCGACGCCCGCCAGGTGTCCTGGATGTAAGACTCCACGGAATTGCTGCGTAGCAGCGTGTAGGCAGCCGGGCCCTGTTCTGTGTAGACGTCGAAGTAGCCCGGCGCGGCGTTCGCTACGGCCAGGCCCGACGTTTGCGGGTGGCCGCTATCGAGGAAGTTGAACTCGCCGTTCTGCTGCGCGCCGCTCTGGTCGTTGTTGTTTTGCTGGTCATGCGAGAGCAAGGCGCCGAACTTGATCGTATGCGCCGAGCCCTTGACCCAAGTCATGTTGCCGGACCACATAAAAATCGGCCCGGATGAACTGACCGGACGAGACGAGCCGTCGAGCGTCGCAAAGCCATTGATCAGCCCGCGCGGAATGCGTTCGCCGATCCGCTTGGTGCCGGGCACAATGTAGGGGAAGTTGATCCCGTACAGCGTGCGCAGATAGCGCGCCGCGCCCTCGTTTTCGTAGATGCCGATGTACACCACATCGTTCGCCGCGGTGAAGGTGAAGTCGGTAATGATGGTGGGTGACAGCGTGCTGGTAATGTTGACGGCGCCGGTCATGTTCGGGCGGTCCCACTTGGAGTTGGAGCGGCCGAGACCGGTAACGAAGGGCGCGTCTTCGAAGTGCAGGTAGTCGTTGCCCGTGAAGTTGATGCGGTGCTTGCCGTGGTAGAAGTCTACCCGGAAGGTGTCTTTGCGGGTTTCGCGCGGGTTCGGCAGCGTCTTGATCCAGTTATTGGTGCCTTGCAGGAAGCCAGGGGTCGGCTCGGGATAAGCTCGCAGCACGCCCGTGCCGTTCGCGCTCAACCGGTTCGGCGGAATGATGTTGCCGGGGAATGGCGTGTTGCTGGCGAGCGGATCGTTGACGATGCGCACGTGGCGGAAAAATGGATTGGCGCCATTCAACAACTCGGAAAAGTCGCCGCGCCGCATCGCCATACTGGGCACGGTCGCCGGGCTCGTTTGCTCACGCCGCCAGAACAGCCACTCCTGCGAGCCGAAGATGAACAGCCTGTCGCGGTTCTTGTTGAATTTGCCTGGGACGAACACCGGCCCGCCGATCGCGTAGCCGGCTGATTGAAGCGGAACGGGGCGGCGCGCCGATGGTCGTCACGCACGGGGCTCTGGTTGCGCGTCCAGCGATTCGCATCGAGCGCCGAGTTGCGGAAAAACCACCATCCGGTCCCATGAAAGTCCCTCGTGCCGCTCTTGGTGACAAAACGGAGTTGGCCGTCCATGGCGCGGCCGTACTCTGCAGGGTAGGTGGACGTGAGCAGTTGCACCTCTTGAATCGTGTCGACGTTCAGCAGCCCCACCTGCGCCGAGCCGGTGAAGTCGCCGCGCGTGCGCATCGCGTTCACGCCGTCAATGGTGATGTTGTTGCCGTTGCGCCGGCCGCCGTTGATTGAAAAGCTTTCGTGCAGGTTGTTGGGGTTGAAGTTGTTGAAGTTGCCGCCCACCACGCCCGCCTTGAGCAAGGCAAGGTTAATCGGGTTGCGGCCGTTGAGCGCGAGGTCTGTAATCTGCCGCGCCTCCACCACGCGCCCGATTTGCGCGGTCTCCTGCGAGAGTTGCACGCCCGACGCCTCCACCGTGACGGACTCGCTCACGGCGCCGAGTTCCAGGGCCACATCCACGGTGCTGCGCGCGGCCACGTCCACCTTCACGTTGGTACGCACAAACCGCTTCAAGCCCGGCGCCTGCACGCTGACCTCGTACATGCCCACCGGCATATTCGTCAGAACGTGAGAACCGTTCTCGCCGGTATCCGCCGTGCGCGACACGCCTTGCGCGCTTACCTCCGTGACGCGCGCGCCGCTCACTACGGCCTGGCTGGCATCGAGCACGGTGCCAGCGATTTGTCCTTGGTCTTGCTGGGCTGCCAATGGCAGCGCAGCGGAAGCAATCATGCAGAGCAGCAACACGTGGCGCATGGAGAAATCCTCCGCTGGATTATACATGCCGCCGCTGCCGCGCGGACGATTCGCGGATCGTGAGGTAAAGCCGGCGGCCAGCGTCAAAATCGGCGCCGAACCAGTAGTCGAGCGGCGCGTCCACTCGAGGTTAGACAATGCAAGGAGTCCTGCAGCTTCTCGCCGCCAGCGCGGGCGTCAGATCGCCGCGGCGAACGGAGTTACCGTCGCCTACGGCAACGGCTTTCCGCCGATCGGCATGCGCGGCGAACGCTCACCTCGCTCCGCCAAGCTCGCCACCGGCAACGCCGCTTGCGACTGCGGTCCCGTATGGCAGCCCGCGCAGTGGGTCTTTCACTTCGGGCCAGTATACAGAGTTCAGCGTACCCATTGGGCCAGAACTTCCCGCAGCGCTGCGTTGAACTCCGCCGGCCTCTCCAGTTGGGGAAAGTGGCCAGCGTTTTCCATCATCGTCACCGTCAGCCCCGGCGTCTTCGTCGCAGCGGTATTGATTGCACGGACCGGCACGTCCGCCGCCGCCAACTTCAACAGCGCCGCGGCGTCCACATTCACGTAGTCGCGCAGCAAAGCCAGCGCCGCCGCAGGGTCTGCCTTCCGCGCTCTTGCAATCAACCAGTCGCGCGCGGCGTCGTTCACACCGGGCCGGAACTGCGTCCGCACCATCGCCTCGATCGCCTTCGGAAAATCCGCCTGCAATTGCCCGGCGATCGGATCGATCATCGCCGCCGTGGGCCGCACGCCGGCATCGTGCAGGGACTCAACAATCACCACGCCGCGCACGACGCCGCGCAGCTTCGGCACAGCCGCCAGCGCCACATGCGCGCCCATCGAGTGGCCCACCAGAATCACACGATCGAGCGCCAGATCCTTCACTACCGCCACCACATGGTCCGCCTGGTTCAACACAAACCGCGGCGGCGCGGGCGCGGCGAACCGCCCGTGCCCAGGCAGATCGAGCGTCACCACGGGATAGCTGCGCGAGAACTCGCGTGTCTGCTCAAGCCAGTACGCACGGTCGCACGCCCAGCAATGGATGAATACCAGCGCCGTCTTGCCCGCGCCGCGCACGTCAAACGCCACCGGGATCGTGCCGCCCGGCCCGCTCATCGCCACGCGCTCCACCACCGGCGGGCCGTCGCCACCCGGAACCGGCGGCCATTCCACCCGGTCGCGCGGCAACAACGGAAACAGCCACGTCTGCGGGTCCTCGGCATCGAAATGCACGGGCAGCAAGCCCGCCGCGCCATGCCGCCGGAACACGCGTACGCCCGCCGCCGCGTCCGCCGGAGCGATCGCGCGCAGGGTCGAGCCCCACGGCACCCAGCGCGCATCGCCATTCACCGTCACGCCCACATCCACCGTCACCGTGGTCAACGCGGGAAACGAAATACAATCCAGCCGCGCGCCGCACGCCACCGGCTGCTCTTTCATCAACAATTCACTCACTGCTTCCAGCACCGTCGCATCGGGCGCGCCGATCACTACGGAGCCGCGCTGCGAGTCGCGCCCGTTGGCAAGTCAGCGGATCTGAAAAAACAGGCGGTACAGCCGCTGTTTGCGCCGTCCCGTACCGATGAGCGCGGCAATCGGCGGCGTGCCCCACTGGCCGGGTCGAGCCCGGCGCGGCGTCGTTTCCAACAAAACGAAACCGCGGCGGATCCCACACCCAGCGCCCCGTCTCCGTACCCACATAGCTCTTCAACTCCGCCCGGCCTTCGTCGCGAAAGTAGGCCCGCTGGGCACTCAGCCGCATCCCCGGCAACACATCGATGTAGCCGCGCCCCGCGACGTAGCCGTACTGCTGCTCCATCAGTTTGCCGAGTTCCACCGGCGGCGCGCCCGGTCCTGGCCCCGCCAGCTTGTAGCTGCGTTCGGACGCCTTCAATACACGAAACGACGCCGCGGCGTCAGGCCTCGGGCGGCGCGCGGCGCACGCGGCCGTCAGCATCGATAACGTCACCGTCCAAAAAATCGCGCGGCGCATCCCCTCCAGGTTAGACTATGCAATGAGTGTCCGACTCTCCCGTCCAACTCACCGCCACTCCCGCGGACGCCAACAAGCGCCTCGATCACTTCCTGCAAGACCATCTCCCCCAGCACTCGCGCGCCCGCTTGCAGCAGTGGATCAAGGCGGGCCGGGTGCGCATCGCCGGCGAGCCCGCCACCAAGCCGTCCTTGACACTCCGCGGCGGCGAAGCGATCAGCGTTGAGCCCGCCGCGCCGCCTCCGCTGCGCGCCTTTGCCGAGGATCTGCCGGTGCACATCCTTTATGAAGACGACTCCGTCATCGCCGTCGACAAGCCCGCGGGCATGGTGGTCCATCTCGGTGCGGGTCACCACAGCGGCACGCTCGTCAACGCGCTCCTCCATCGCTTCGGCGGGCTCGCCGAGGCCGGCGGCGATGCGCGCCCCGGCATCGTGCACCGCCTTGACCGCGACACCAGCGGCGTTCTCCTCGTCGCCCGTACCGACGCCGCGCACCGCGCCCTCGCTGCCCAATTCGCCGCCCGCACGGTCGAAAAGATCTACCTCGCCCTCGCCCACGGCCTCCTTGCACGTGACCATGGCTTTTACGAGCAACCCATCGAGCGCGACCCCATCCGCCGCACTCGCATGACGGCCCGCACCGGCCACGGCCGCGCCGCCCGCACCGAGTACCGCGTACTCAACCGCTATCCGGATCTCAAACTCACGCACCTCGAATTCACTCTCCACACCGGCCGCACCCATCAGATCCGCGTCCACCTCGCGCACGCCGGCCATCCCATCGTCGGCGACTCGCTCTACGGCGCACCCGCGTACCCGCCCGTCCCGCTCGCCAGCCGGTTCTTTCTTCACGCCCACCGCATTGCCTTCGACAGCCCCGGCTCGGGCGGCCGGCGAGTCACCGTCGTCTCCCCCTTACCCCCCGAACTCGCGGCCGTCTTGCCTTAATCCGCCAATCCATGTATAATCAATACATCGGCAGAG
>VFZP01000175.1 GCA_016871115.1 Acidobacteriota bacterium | reverse complement strand
GACCAATGAACACCCCAAGCCTTTTCACTGGCGCAAACGTGAGGTCAAGGGAAGCCAGCTGCGAAATACTCTTATTACTTTATGCAACTAAGCACTAGTGACCGGGCTCGGGCTCGCGGTGGATTTGAGCCGGCCGGTGGAAGCGCAGGAGTCGCTTGGCGCCAAGGCCCAGTCGGCGGCGCTGGCGGCGACGCTTGAGCTGGATGGAAGCGCGCAAGGCGTCGAGCGTGCACGGGATCGCGTTGGGCGTGCGGAATGGAGCGGCTTGCGTCTGGAGTTTGCCGCTCAACCGGACGGCCCTTCGAGCGAGGATCCGCTGGATGTGGCATCGCTATGAGCGGTGCGTGCCACGATGCGGTCCTCGCTTCCGGTTTCTTTACTGCGAAGCGTCGCGAGCGAACGTACGGTGCCGGTGGGCGCGGCGGCGCGTGCGTGGCAGCGGCCGGTGGACGCGGCCGCGCCGGGCATGGTGATGCCGATTGCGGTGAGCGCGGCTGACGGGCGCGTCCTTGAGGGGTTGGCCGTGGAGGGGGATCCGCGGCATCTGCATGCGGCGATCCGCGCGGGGGTGCGGGTGCCAGTACGGGTGGGCGAGGGGTTGCCGCTCTATCCCGCGCAGGCCGGGGCGGTGCGGGAGGTGCTGGAGTCGGCCGCGACGCAAGCGCCGGTGACGCAAGCGCCGGTATGGCTGTTGCCGGTGGTGGACGGCGAGCGGAAGGTGGTAGAGTTTGGCGCGTTTGTAGTACAGCAGATGTCGAGGCTGGAGCGCGTGGCGGGGTTTTATTTACCGGGCGCGGGACATTGCGCGGTTGCGCCGGCCGGGTTGTGGCGGGTGGAACTGGTGAGATCACGATGAAGTTTCACGCAAGGCGTGGCAGCAGCCTCATCGAGTTCATCCTGGCGGCGGCGTTTCTGGCGCCGGTGCTGGTGGGCGCGGCACAGTATCTCGAAGCGTACCGCTGCGTGGCCACGCTGGAGCGCGCGACCTTGCGTGCGGCGCAGATGGCGGCGGCGTTGCCTTACGATGCCGTGGGGGAAGCGCCGTCTCCGGAGTTTCGGCGGACAGTGGTGGAGACGGTGATGACAGAGGCGGCGGCCGCGGGACAGACGCCGCCGGGATTCACGCGCGAGCATGTTCACGTGGCCATGCGCTTTGCGTTGGACCGGCCGAGCGAGGTGCAGGTGTGGATTGTGGGCTACAGGGTGGCATTGCCCGTTGACGCGCCGCTTGACATGAACGGCACCCCGCGCGCTACGGCGCCGTTCATCGGGCACTGGACGAAGACGGCTGCACCGTGATGTTGACGCGCGCGGACGCATGGGTTACCTTTCGGGCAATGGACGCGCCGCAAAACCTCCACATACGCATAAACGCGAAGTAGAATGAAGTAGAGTGTAGGCTGTGGTGCGTCTCCCGCTGATCTGGCTTGGTGCCGCCGTGGCTGCCGCCGCGGCTACGCTGCCGCCCGACGTGCGCACGGTCTTCAATCGGGCTCAGTGCGCGGCTTGCCACAACGATAACGGTGTCGCGTCGGCCACGCGCCTGCGCTTCCCGGCGGACGAAGCGGGCGAGCCTGGATTTCTACGCGCGCTGGAGCCGCTGGTCGAGCGCGGGCGACCGTCTGATTCGCGGTTGATTCAGATGGCCACCAACCGCGCGCCACATCCGGGCGGTGAACGGGTGAAGCCGGGGAGCCCGGAAGAATCGACGCTGCTGAGCTGGATTGGGAATCTGCCTGCGCCGGCGCAAGAAGCGCTGGGCGGGGCGCGCAAGCGGCGCACGCTGCTGCGGCGGCTGACGCACAGCCAGTATGACCAGACCGTGGCCGCGCTGCTGGGCGATCAAACCCGGCCGGCGCGAAACTTTCCGCCCGAAGATTTCGTGAGCGGCTTCACCAACACCGCCGAGGCGCAATCCATTTCGCCGCTCCAGGCCGAGGCGTATGCGCTCGCGGCCGCCAAGCTAGCGTTGAACGCGCGGCGCTCGGGCCGGTTGGCGGGCGTCTGCGCGCGGCCGGATGCGGCGTGTTTTGTGAATACCTTCGGGCGCCGGGCGTTTCGGCGTACGCTCACCGCCGCTGAGACCGAGCGCTTCATGAAGCTGATGCGCGTTGAGCGCGACTACCTCGCCGGTGCGCAACTGGTGGCCGAAGCGATGTTGCAAGCGCCGGACTTTCTTTATCGCGCCGAACCTGCGAGCCACGGCGCGGCCAGCCGGCTTGCGTATCTGCTGTGGAACACCATGCCGGATGCCGAGCTTGACCGGGCGGCGGACGCGGGTCGCCTGGCCACCGCCGCACAAGTGGAGGCCGCAGCCAAACGCATGCTGGCCGATGAACGCTCGCGCGCCTCGATCGATGAATTCGCGGCGCAGTGGCTGCGGTTCGATCGCGTAGGCAACGCGATTCGTGAGCGCAAGCTGTTTCCGGAGTTCGGCACCGAACTCGCTTCCGCGATGATCGAAGAAACCAGCCGCCTCTTCCAATACCTCGTTTGGAACAACGCCGATTTTCGTGAACTCTTCTGCGCCGAGTATTCCTTCATCAACTCCAGTCTCGCCACGTTGTACGGCGTGCCGGCACCTGAACGCGAGTTCTCGCAGGTGGCGTTGCCAGCCGGTACGCGCCGCGCGGGCATTCTGGGCCACGCGAGTTTCCTGACGATGACGAGCAAACCCGAAGAGACCTCGCCCACCGAGCGCGGCCTGTTCATTCGCGAGCATTTCCTTTGTCAACTGGTGCCGCCTCCGCCGCCCGGCGTGGACCCGACGTTGCCCACCATCATGGAAGACCGCCCGATGTCGAACCGCGAGCGGCTGGGCGTGCATCTATCTGCGCCCAGTTGCGCGGGCTGCCACCGCCTGGTCGACTCGATCGGCTTTGGCCTCGAGAACTTCGACGCCATCGGGCGCTTCCGCGAAAAGCAGGTGGCGCTCGTGTTCCCGCGCATCAACACGTCGAAGAGCAAGAACGTGCGGCGCGAAGGCGTGCCTGTGGAGATCGCCGTGGACACGTCGGCTTCGCTGGTGGGACTGCCGAATTCCCACTTCACCAACGCGGCCGAAGCGGGGCGCATCCTGGCCGACAGCCCGATCTGCCAGCGCTGCGTCGTGAAGCAGTATTTTCGATATGCTATGAATCGGCCGGAGACAGCGGCCGATCAGTCCGCGATTGACGCGATTTTCGAGCGGTTCCGGCGGTCTGGCTTCCGCTTTCAGGAGCTCATTCTCGGCGTGGTGACGTCCGAGCCGTTCCTAGAGGAGTTTTCACCGTCCCATGCCACGCAGTACTAATCCGCTTTCCCGCCGCACTTTTTTACAGGGGCTCGGCGCAGCCTCGGGCGCGGCCATTCGTTTGGGCCTGCCGCCGCTGGAGGCGATGTTCAACCCGAGCGGCACAGCTTATGCCGGCGAAACCGGCGCCGCCGCGATTCCCACGCGCTTTGTGTTCTGGTTTAACGGCAACGGCATTCCGGAGAAGTACTGGGTGCCGCGCGAGACGGGCGCGGACTACAGTCTGCCGTCGTGCCTGCAACCGCTGGCGCCGCACCGCGGCGACATGCACGTGATCACCGGGCTCGACTCGCCCGCCGCACGGCTTCCCGGACCGGGCAACAGCCACTATCCGTCGATGAGCGCGCTGCTTTCAGGCTGCGTGTATACGGGGCGCGGCGCGGGCGGGCCGTCGTTCGATCAACTCGTGGCGCGGCAGATTGGCGGCGCGACGCGGTTCCGTTCGATTGAAGTGGGCGTGTGCCAGGAGTCATTCGGCGAGGCCATCCAGCGCAACATGAGTTGGGTGGATCGAGACCGGCCGCTGCCGCCCGAGATGATTCCGCACAGGCTGTTTGACCGGCTGTTTGGGCGTAAGGATGCCGCGTTGATTGACCGCGAAAAGTCGGTGCTCGATGCCGTGCGTGAGCAGGCCGGGTCATTGAAAGCGCGGCTGGGCGCGGCGGACAAAGTGCGGCTGGATGAGTATCTGTCGTCGGTGCGTGAGCTTGAAAACTCGATCGCCACGCTGCCGCCCGAGTACAGGCAGGAGGTAGAGCGGCCGAGCGAAGCGCTCGATCTGCGCGACTATCCGCGCGTGGCGAAGATTCAAAGCGATCTGCTCGTGCATGCGCTCGCCTCCGGGCAAACGCGGGTAGCCTCGTGCATGTTGTCGAAGTGCCAGGGCCTGTCGCGCTTTCCATGGCTTGGCCACACCGCGCAGCGCCATCACGAGTACACACACGGGCAGGTGGAGACGCCACGCGGCATGCGCATTCTGCGCGACATCTGCCGCTGGCACGTGGAAGAGTTTGCGTATCTGGTGGGCCGCTTGAAGGCCACGCCTGAAGGCGCGGGCACGCTGCTGGACAATACGGCGCTGTTGTTTGTGCATGAGCACGCCGAGGCAAACGCGCACAAGAACAACAACCTCGCGGTGATTCTCGCCGGGCACGCGGGCAGCATGAAAGCGGGTCTGCACACGCGCACCACGGGCACGCTGGGCGATCTGTATCTCACCGTGGCCGAAGAAGCGTTGGGTGCGCGCATCGGTACCTTCCCCACGGCGGACCGCAAACTCACCGGGATCGTCTAGATGCTGTTGCGCCGCTTTGCCCTTGCGCTGGCTTGTTCGGCGGCCTTCGCGGCGGAGGCCGATCGCGCGGCTGCGGAGTGGACGCTGCTGCATAACGGCCGCGTGGGGTTGAACGGGTCGCCGCGCTTGATCGCGGCCATCGATCAACTGCCTGCGGGGTACGACTTCACGCTGACGCTGGTGGATTGGGTGGGCGTGAATGCGGTGCCCGAAGACCTTGCGCGTCTGGCGCAACTCACTGCTCTGCGCGAACTCCGGCTGCCCGGGCCGCTGTGGAATCGCAACGCCGATGGCGGCAAGAATCTCAGCGGCGAGATGCGACACCTGGCGCGGCTCGGCACGCTCCAACGCATCACCTTCAGCGATCATTTTCTCGACCGCATCCGTTTCACCGACGAGGGGCTCCTGGTCATTGGCGGGTTGGACAATCTGCGCGAGATCACGCTGCGGCAGGCCGAGGTGAACGGCCGCGGCTTGAAGCCGTTCACGTTGCTGGAGGCGCTGGATATTGAACTGTGCCCTGTGAACGACGAGGGTTTCACCGCGGTGGGCAATATGAAGCGGCTGCGGCGGCTGCGCGCGGCGAACACGCTGATCACATCGGCGGCCATGGAGCGGCTCACCGGGTTGGCGGATCTTGAAGACCTCGACCTCAGCGGCACGGAGATTGACGACGCAGGCGTGCGGCACCTGGCCGGCTTGGCGCATCTGCGCCGCCTGCATCTGGCGGGCACCAGCATTACGGACGACAGCATCGATGTGATCGCGCAGTTCCCGGCGCTCGAAGAGTTGAGCCTATATCGCACCAAGATCACGAATGCGGGCTTGCGGCGTTTGCGCGCGGCGCGGGCTTTGCGCTCGGTGGATGCGCGCTACTCGCGGGCTTCGGCTGCGGGCGTGCAGGAACTCGCCGCGGCCGGGCGGATTCGCGTGGCCTTCTCCGCGCCGCCGCCCGCCGCGTCTGTGCCCGCGCCACCTGCCGGCAGCAAGGCCGCCACGGTGGTGGAGTGGATCCGCCGCGTAGGTGGCAGCGTGTCGGTAGACGGCGCGGCGGTCTCGCTGCGCGGTACGCCCGTGAACGATACGTCCGTCGCGGCACTGGCGGCATTGGGCCGCACGGTGCGCAAGCTCGACTTGAGCGGCACGGAGGTGGGGGACGCGGCCTTGGGCAAGGTGCTCCAGCGCCTCACGGCGATTGAGGAACTGCAACTCGGCGCCACGGGAATCACCGACCGGGGTCTCGCCGCGCTCGCGCCACTCGGGCCCTCGCTGCGGCGACTCGTTCTCGACAACACGTATGTGGAAGGCGCCGGGCTCCCCGCGTTGCCCGCGCTCGAAGAATTGGACCTGCTGGGCGCGCCGGTGAATGATGCGGGCCTGGAGACGATCTCACAATCGGCCCCTCTACTGCGGCGGCTGCATCTGGGAGAAACGGACGTGACGGGTCCTGGGCTCGATATTCTGCCCAAGCTGCCGCGCCTGACGTACCTGGACCTCGCCGCCACCGATGTGAGTGACGACGGGCTCAAGTTTGCCGCCCAGCTTCCCGCGCTGCGCTTTCTGCGGCTGCGCGAAACGCGCCTCACCAACGACGGGCTGGCGCGGCTCGCGCCGCTGGCGGCCACGCTCGAAACGCTCGACCTGGGCCGCACGCGCATCTCGAGCGAAGGAGTGGCGCACGTGGCGAAACTCACGGCGCTGCGCACGCTGGTGCTTGAGTATGCCGAGGTGGACGACGAAGGATTGAAACCCCTCGCCGCCCTGACCTCGCTGCGCGACCTGAACGTCGACAGCACCAACATCACCGACGCCGCCGCGGCGCAACTGGCAGCGTACGGCTCACTCGAACGGCTGAATCTTTATCACACCTTCGTCAGCGCCGAGGGCGCCGCCCTGATCCGCAAGGCGCTTCCCGCGTGCCGCCTCATTTGGGATCCGCTGTCGAGCGTGAACAACCGGAGGCGCGCTTGAGACTGCTGCTGCTTCTTGCCACGCCGCTACTGCTGGCCGCCGCCGCGGAGTGGCCCGAGCGCGATGGCGCAAGGCTCGAACTTAATGCCCATGGCGACGTGATTGCGGCAGACTTCACCGGCACGTGGGTGAGCGACGACGACCTCGCCCGCCTCGCCAAGCTGTTTCCGAAACTCGAAAAGCTCACGCTCGCCCACACGCGCCTGACCGACTCTGCGTTCCCGCACCTCGCCTCGCTCACTAGGGTCCGCGAACTGGATTGCTACTACGCCGAGTTCTTCACCGCCGACGCGCTGGCGCACCTGGCGTCGTGGCAGAAGCTCGAACGTCTCAGCCTGCGCGGCACGCGCGTCACGAGTAAAGCCTTCGAACATATCGCGCGGTTGAAGAACCTGCGTTCGCTCGACATCGCCTACACACAGATCGACGACGCAGGCCTCGACCTGCTGGCTGAAGTCACGCATCTTGAATCGCTGGCCCTCGGCGGCACGCCACTCACCGCCGCCGGGCTTGCGCAGTTGCGACTGCTGACCAATCTCCGCCATCTTGACCTGAGCGGCGTGCAGCGCGTGGACTCCGGCGAATGGGGCGTGGCGCTGAACCCCGCCGCGTTGGGCGAAATCGGCGCGCTCACCGGTCTCCGCACGCTGAATCTCGCCGGCGCCACCCGCACGGATGCGGGCGCGGACCGCCCGGGCCTCAAGGAGTCGGTGCGCGCCACCATCGAAGGCACATCGGCGTTAAGCAAACTCACGCAGCTTGAACTGCTCGACATCAGCCGCCTGCCGATCTCCGCGGCCGCGCTCACGCCGCTGGCCGGGCTGCCGAAGCTCACCGAACTCCGCGCCAACCTCGCGCCGTCGCTCGGTGAGGCCGCCGTGCCCGTGCTGCTGCGCTTCTCCGCCCTCGCGCGCGTGCGCCTCGCCGGCAGTATCGCACCGGAGGCCATGCAGAAGCTGGCCGAGGCGCGGCCCGCCTGGTTCCGCTAAGAACGTACGCGCAGCAGGTGGTAACTCTTCTTTCCGGCGCGCGCCAGAATCGTGCCCGGCCACTCAATGTCTGTGGCGGTGACCGCCTTGCGGTCCGCGCCCGCGCGTTTGTTATTCACATACACGCCGCCGCCTTCCACCAATTTGCGCGCGGCACCTTTGCTCTCGGCAAGACCGGTGCGCACCAGGAAGTCCGCCAGCGCGATGCCTGTTTCGAGCTCCCCGCGTGTGATCTCGCTTGACGGCACTTCGCGCGCCAGCAGCGCGATCGTCTCGGCACCGGGCACCAGCGTCGCGTCGCCAAACAGAATGCGCGTGGCCTCTTCCACCGCCTCCACCGCTTCGCCGCCGTGCACAATCCGCGTGCATTCCTTGGCCAGCGTCTTCTGCGCCTCGCGTGCTTCGGGTTTGGACGCCGTGGCCGCTTCAAGTTCGCCGATCGCGTCCTGATCGAGAAACGTGAACAGCTTCAGATAATTCACCACGTCCGCGTCGGGCGTCTGAATCCAGTACTGATACATCTGATACGGGCTGGTGAGCGAGGCATCCAGCCACACCGCGCCCTCTTCGGTTTTGCCGAACTTCTTGCCGGTGGAGGTGGTGAGCAGCGGGAACGTCACGCCTTCGGCGCGCGTGCCCAGCACGCGGCGAATCAGATCCTTGCCGGAGACGATGTTGCCCCACTGATCGCTTCCTCCCATCTGGACGGTGCAATCGTGGTGCTGCGCCAGGTGGAGAAAATCATAAGCCTGCAAGAGCATGTAGCTGAACTCGGTGTAGGAGATGCCCTGGTCGCGTTCTTCGAGGCGCATGCGCACCGAGTCTCGCTTGATCATTTCGTTCACCGAGAAATGCTTGCCGACGTCGCGCAGAAACCCGATGAGCGAAAGCGGTGTCAGCCAGTCCGCGTTGTTCAGCATCATGCCGGCATCGTTGCTGGAAAGGTCAAAGAAACGCGACAACTGCCGCCGGATGCCTTCGGCGTTTTCCGCGGCCTGCTCCGCCGTCAGCAGCGTGCGCTCGGCGGACTTGCCGCTGGGGTCGCCGATCAATCCCGTGCCGCCGCCCACCAGTGCAACGGGGCGGTGCCCGTGGCGCTGCGCGTGCGCGAGGCCCATCACCGGCACGAGGCTTCCGAGATGGAGGCTGGCTGCGGTTGGGTCAAAGCCCACATAGAGGGTCCGCCGCCCGCTGAGTAGATACTCGGCGATGTCGTCCGATGTGGTTTGGGCGAGAAATCCCCGCCAGCGCAATTCTGCGATGAGGTCCTTCATGGTTGTTTCAGAAACGCGGGAGTTACTGTTTGCCTTCGGCCGCGGCCGGCGGCGCCATCATGATCCGTTCCAGCGCAGGCATGGAAACCGCACCCGCCTGGAGTGCCTGTTCATGGAACTTTGCCAAGTCGAAGCTGCCACCGCGCTTCTCCTTCATCTGTTCGCGCAGCCGGAGCCAGGCGCGATAACCCGTGAAGTAGGCGGGTAACTGCGTGGAAGACAGCTTGGCGCGCGTGAGCTTGGCCGCCGCTTCCTCTTTCTCCTGGAACGTTTGATTGATCATCAGATTCATCGCCTGCTCGTCGGTCATGTTCTCGGTCTGCATCCGGATGTCGAGAATCGTGTTGGCGACGGCGCGCAGATACTGCTTGTGCCAGGTGAGCAGCAATTCCGGGTCGTTATCGAGATACCCCCGCTCAATCATGACCTTGGTGGCGTAGACGGCCCATCCTTCCACATACGGACCGTTCCCATACACGGAACGGAGCACGCGGCGTCCCTTCGCCTGCACGCGGTTGGCGTACTCAAACTGCAGGTAGTGGCCTGGCAGCCCTTCATGGATAGTGAGGATCTTCAAGCCGTAGGTGTTGTACTCGCGCAGGCGCGACTCGATGCGCTCGGGTTCGAGCGACGCCGGAATCGGCGTCAGCGAGTAGAATGCTCCGAGCTCAGGCATGAGCGGCGGTGCGGAGCTGAAGCCGCCCACCGCGGAGATGCCGCGCATGAAGACCGGAGTTTCGATGATCTTGAGGTTGTCCTGGCCCGGCAGGACCACGAAGCCCTTCTCGCGGATGAAGGCGCGCACCTGCTCGAGGTCGCGCTTGGCGTCGGCGAAGTAGGTGTCCGCCTTGCCGTGCTTCAACGCGATTTTGCCCAACACGGCGGATATCAACTTACTCGCATCGCCCGGGTCCGCCGCGCCGGGGAATAACTTGGCATGCAAGGGGCGCGCGGTGGCGATCATCTCGGCGCGCGTTTTGGCCAGCTCGGCTTCGGCGTCGGCCAGCACCTGTTTGGGGTTGGGGCCCAGACTGAGCACGGGCTTGAACTTCAGGCTGTACTTTTCCGTCCCCAGGCGCCAGTCGGACTTGCGCTTGGCCAGATCGCCATTCAGCCAGTTGGTGAAGTCGTCAATCGACTTCAGTGCCTCGCGAGCTGCGCGGTCAAAGGAAGCCAGCTCCGATTTCGGGCAATTCGGCGTCAGGGCGTTCACGATGAGATCGTGGTTGCCGTCGTTCTCTTTCACGGCCACCTGAGTCCAGATCTCAGGGGCATCCACCAGATTCTGCCGTGCCTGGCCGAGCAGGGCCGGCACCTTGGCAAGACGTGCCGTGATCTCGCGGAAACGCTCTTCCGCCGGTGCATAGGTGAGCACGAAGGGAGAGAACAGCGCGTTGCCGATCAGCTCAACATACACGGTGGGGTTGTGTTTGTAGTTTTGGATCGTATCGAGTTCAACCAGTTGTAGCTCGATATGACCCTGGATGATATCGTAGTCGGCCCGGTCTTCCGCCGACAGCGTGGCCGCGTCGAACTGCCCCAGCCGCTTGCGGAATTCGGCGTAGAACTCGCGGCGCTTGGCGAGTGAATTCGAGTCGAAATCGTCCGGGATCTCGTTGAGATGAACGCCGTTATGTACGTGGTAACCCGCGCCCGTGGCCGTGACAGGTTCGAAACTTAGCGCGGCGTAGACATAGTCTTGAGCCAGATCGGAGAACTTCTGAGTTGGGCCGCCGCAGGCCGTGAGAACCAGAAGCAGCAACGAGGCTGCCACCCCTCCGCGGCCGAACCAGCATGAAAAAGCCATATTGGCTCATTGTAACGTCTCGGGCCGAAACTAACGCAATCGCGACTCGCGCGTGCCGCCTTCGGCATTGTAAATCCGCACCACCAAGGGAGCTGGCTCTGGAGGCTTGGGGGCCGCCACGGGCGCCTGCGCCGCCGACGTGCCGGGCTCATGGGCGGCTGCTGCTTCCACGGCCGGCTTCTTCGGTTTACCCATGGCGTCCGCCATGCCCCGCGCGATCTCTGCTTCGGTGAATTTCAACGATGCCACCAGCCGGTCACCGGACGTACCCGCCTTGATCTTCTCTGCCAGCGATGCCAGTTCCGGCTGCTTCTTCTCGCGCGCCGACATCGCCATCATCGCCTTCGCGCCAGCCAGGATCACGCCCAGCTTGTTCAGATCCTCCTGAAACCGCATGTGCAGATTCACATCCGCCTCAAGGCCCGCGCGAAGCGACACACCCAGCTCAAACTGATCCACGCCTGACAGCATGCTGCCTTGCGGGCCCAAGGTATCTTGCAACCCATCGAGGGAGGCTTCGGACGAGATCCACAGATCGTACTGGGCTGACAACTCGGCTGCGCGCAGCCGCGATGGATGCTCCTCGCCTTCAATCTCCGGCGCGTACGCGGCATCGAGCGTGGCCCGCAGCGATTGCCGGTCCCCAGGACGAGCAACTGCGAGTTTACGATCGCCACCGCTATTTCGGTCTTCGGCGCCATCCACACTTCCGCACCCTGATGGAGGAGGCGCGCGGCCTTCTTCGCCAGCAACGCCTTGCGGAGCTTTTCAATCTGGAGCTTGCCCTGCATCGAGGCGATGAACGGCGCCTCTTCGGAAAGCGCGGCCTTGTTGCCGCCCGCTTCGCCGGGGCTGGAGACGATCACGCGGTCCACGTCGGCCGCAAAGTCCAGACCCTGCGCGGAGGCCTTCTGCTTCCAGCCGGTGGCGTCAAGCTGTCCGTCCAGCATCTTGCCCAGCGGTGAGGTGAGCATGCGCTTCAGATCGAGGCCCGCCAGCGCGCGCCTCGGTGTGGACAAAGCGCTGGAACATGGGCTGGGCGGTGACCTTGGGTGCGGCAGGCGCGGCAGCAGACGCCGCCGGCGGGGCGCGGCCGGCGCTTTTGCCGCAGGGACATTGGCGCCCGCGGCCATCAACAACGCGCTTGTGGCAGAAACACTGCAGACAATATGCCTGATCATGCAGTCCCAGGGTAAAACGCAATCCGGAGCTACCGCGATTAGGCGTTCACCTTAGCGAAACCGCGAGAATCACACGATGGTGCGTCCTGAAGACGCGTTGTTCCAGCGGGTGAAAGTCCCGACCGGGTAAGCAGCGCAGCGCCCGGAAGCAGACTCCAGCGGGGAGGAGAAATCCGACCAAGCTGAGCGG
>VFZP01000174.1 GCA_016871115.1 Acidobacteriota bacterium | reverse complement strand
GCGACGTCGCGAGCGAACGCGCAGTTTGGACCGACTCGGGGTCTGGAGCCATGCCGGCGGCCTGTTCAGGGGTGACCGTTATCGCCACTTTACGATGATAAGAGAACACTGCGCACGCAGGTTACCCGGCCTGCAACTGGCGGCGATAATCGCTCTCGTCAAAACATCCTTTGGATACGCCGATCAAACTGTTCGGCCCGAATCGCCACTCTTCGTGGCCACTGATCCGTACGGGCCTGCCGGTCCCATTTGGACCGCTGTTGGTGCCGGTGAGTGTCCACCGGAAGATCGCGGCCTCGCCGCGCATGCTCACGTCATCCAAGGAAACGATCATGTCGGGGAAGGGGGTCATAAAGGATTGAGCCACTGCCGCGATGGCAGCCCGGCCTGCCGACAGCGACCCGCCGTTTATTTGGAGTGAACCGTCTTCTTCGAAGAAGGCTGCTACGCTCGCCGCGTTCTGGCTGCACCAGGCACTCGCGTATCTTGTGCCGAATTCTTTGAGCCCATCCATGTCCATGCGAGCGGAGGGTAGCACATCACCGCTCCCCCTCAAACGCCTTTACATACGCGGCCCGCAGCACTGTGCTGCCGCGCTCTGCCACCAGCGCCGCAAGCCGCTCGCGATGCGCTTCGCGATACCGGCTCGCACCCAGTGCCGTCACCGCCGCCTCGGCGATGTCCACCACTTCGGCATCCACCAACGACGCCAGGTACTCGGCGGACTCCGCCAACGGAGACGCTGCCAGCGTCAGCAGCAATGAGCGCCGCAAATCCAGCGGCAGCCGCCGCCCGCGCAGAAACGTCAGCACCGGGGCCAGCGCCTCCGGCTCGCGCGACGTCACCAGCGCTTCAGCCGCATCCACGCAACGCAGCTCATCCTCCGTCTGCAGATACCGCGCCACGAAGGCCGCCGAGTCCGCGGGCGCGAGCGCCATCAGCGAGATCAGACACTCGCGCATCACATCCGGACTCGCATCGCCCGTCAGCGCCTTCAGCCGCAGCAGCAGCGCGCTTTCCGGCTGCCCGAGCCCACCCACGGCACGCACGGCATCGAGCCGCGCCGTCTGATCCGGATCCACCAGCAGATCGGTGAGCGCGGTCAAAACCTGGCGCGCGTTGAGATTCGTGTCAATCAGCGCCAGCGCGCATTGCCCGCGCAGCCTGCCGGCCGAATCGGCCTCGCCGCCGTACACGGGCTCAAGCTGTACGTATCGCAACCCGCGCAGGTACGGTCCGGTCTCACGGTGATCCAGCGCATGCAGCGCCCGCACAATCGCAAGCCTGGCCCAGCATTGCGGATCTGCCTTCACCGGGTTCTCAAAGAACCGCTGATACGCCGCGAGCAACTCCGGTGTGAGCACGCGCAGATTGAGATGCGCCGTCACCGCCGCGGCTTTGGCCACATACCAGCCGCTTTTGTCGGCAAGCGCCTTGCGCAACGGCGCTTCCGCCGCCGCCGCGCCCACTTCGCGTAACGCCGCCAACTCATCCAGCCGGGCTTCGAGCGCTTTGCTTTTAGAGCTCAAGCTGTCCGTTCACCATCATGTTTTTCAGCGCAAACTTCGCCTTCACCGTCATCGGCCCGAACTGCGTCACGAGCGTCACGTCTTTGTCGGCCGCCTCGATGGGCTGAGTCGTCTTAGGGAACAGGAACAGCAGACAGAGCCGACCCCCTTGCCCCTGGCCCACCTCGGTCTGCGCGGGTGCAATCGGATCCTTGCCTTTGCGCTCGATGCGCGTGGACTGCTTCAGCCGCTCGGCCATCATCCGGCGGCGCTGCTGCGGATCCATCGCCGGCCTGGGTTCTTGAAACTGCTGCGCCGGCGCCGGTCCACGGGGCCAGCCGCCCCCCATCATCGGCAGGCCTTCCACGCTGATGAGATAGTGGCCCTTCACACCCTCCGGCCACTGGCGCTTGCCCGCCTGCAATACGGGTGACGCGGTTTCCCAACGCACGGTAGCCTTCACTTGCGGTGGACCGCCCACGCCTCCACCGCCGCCCATTCCCCCCACCGCCGCCCATTCCTCCTCCGCCGCCCATGCCGCCTCCGCCAGGCCGTGGGCCACCACGGCCCATGCCGCCGCCCATACCGCCCATGCCACCGCCCGCCATTTCCGCGATCACTTCCTTCGACCACGGCGAGCGCGTCAGGATTTCCTTCACTTCCTTCTCGGTCCAAGCCGAGGCCGGTTTCGATTCCCAAAACTTTGCCCACCAAGCCGGAGCAAGCGAAGGAGTGAGCAGGCTCAAGGGCCAGAGCGAACGTCGCGTGCACGGCATTGCTTGAGAGTACACGGAAGCGTGGGCAGCGGCCAGTGTGATCCACTTTCATGCACGCCGAATCCACCGGATGTTCTCCAACGCATTGCCGGCTGGCCGCCAGCCACCTCTGGTTTCGGGCAACGCTACACTGAAATGAGCCGCGCGGTGCGGCTGCTTCTGTAGTTTTCCCCTTACCGATGATCTCTGTCAGCAATGTCTCCATGCGCTTCGGCGCCAAAATCCTATTTGAAGATGTAACCACCACCTTCGCGCCCGGACGGCGGTTCGGGCTCACCGGGCCGAACGGCGCCGGCAAATCCACGTTCATGAAGCTTTTGAGCGGCGAGACCGAGCCGCAAAAAGGCACGGTCAGCAGGCCGGAAAAAGTCGGCGTGCTCAGCCAGAATCAAAACGCCTATGACCACATGCGCGCCGTCGACGCGGTCATCATGGGCAACCGCCGGCTGTGGGACGCGCTGGTGGAACGCGAGGTTCTCTACGCCAAAGCTGACCTCACAGACGAAGACGGCATCCGCCTCGGCGAACTCGAAGGCATCGTCGGCGAAGAAGACGGCTACTCCGCCGAGGCCGACGCAGCGATCCTGCTCGACGGCCTGGGCTTTACCGAAGAGTTGCACGGCCGCATGATGAACGAACTGCAGGGCGGCCAAAAGGTCCGCGTGCTGCTGGCGCAAGCCCTGTTCGGCCAGCCGCAAGCGCTGCTGCTTGACGAGCCCACCAACCACCTGGATCTCGACTCGCTGCACTGGCTGGAGTCGTTCCTCAGCAACTACAAGGGCACGCTCATCGTCATCTCCCACGACCGCCACTTCCTCAACACCATCTGCACTCACATCGCCGACATCGACTACGAGACGATCATCACCTACACCGGCGGCTATGACGACATGGTGCTCGCCAGAACCTCCATCCGCGCGCGCGTGGAAGCCGACATCGCGCAGCGGCAGAAAAAGATCGCGCAACTGCAGGACTTCGTTTCGCGTTTCAGCGCCGGCACGCGCGCCAGCCAGGTGCAGTCGCGCAAGAAGGAAATTGAAAAGCTCCAGACGTCCGATCTGCTGAAATCGAATATCCAGCGCCCCTACATCCGGTTTCTCCTCAAGCAGCCAAGCGGGCGCATTCCGCTGGAGATCAAGGATCTTTCGCGCGGCTACGCCGCCGCCGCCGGCGAGTTGTTCAAAGGCTTCAGCGGCATGTTCGAGCGCGGCGATAAGATTGCTGTACTGGGCAAGAACGGCGCCGGCAAAACCACGCTGTTGAAGGCGCTGCTCGCCAACGGCACGGGGCCGTACGTCAAAGAGCCCGATCTGGCGCAAGGCACGGGCAGTGTGATCTGGGGCCACGAAGTGAAAATCGGCTATTTCGCGCAGGCGCACCGCGAGACGATCGAAGGCGGCATGACCACTTTCGAGTGGCTTCATCAATTTGAGCCGCAAGCCGGCCGCGGCGAAATCCGCGGCCTGTTGGGTCAGATGCTGTTCAGTGGCGAGGAAGGACTGAAGCCCACCGAGGCGCTCAGCGGCGGCGAAGCGGCGCGGCTGATCTTCTGCCGCCTGATACTGGAGAAGCCCAACTTCCTGGTGATGGACGAACCCACCAATCACCTTGACCTGGAGTCGATCAACGCGCTCAATTGGGCCATCCGCAAGTTCGAAGGAACGGTAATCATGGTCACCCATGACGAGGATCTGATCGCCGAAGTTGCTACGCGCATTTGGCAGTTCGACAAGAACGGGCGCATTGTGGATTTCAAGGGGGGCTACGAAGAGTTCCAGTCCACCGCGGGCGCCGGGGCCACGCGTTAGGTTGGGCCTCTGCGGCGACGACCGGGCCGCGTGAGGGCGTTTCCATGGCTCCGTCGTCGTAAGGCGAGCTTGGAGTATCTCGGTACGCGCCAAAACATGGTCCCGGTCCGCTCTACGCCGTGGCGTTTTTGTGGAACTATCGGTAAACCGACGCTCAACCTGCTTTAGTTCAAAGCGTTAGCGTCGCAGTGTTCGATCAGTCATCGGGCGTTCTCTTGCACGCGTTCATCGCTGTCAGCCGCTAAGATCTCCAGATGCCGTTTCGCCTCTCCTGAATCGCCGGACACCATGTCGATGAGCACCGCACTAAAGCCGTCGTGGTCGTGGTTTTCGTCCAGACCTCTTTGATATGCGACAAGCAGCTCGCGTAGCGCGGGCAGCCCTTCGAGGTTGGCGATCGGAGCCGCAACTGCCTCTCGGACGAGCGCGCAGTTGTCTTGGAGCAGCGATTTCAGCCACGGTAGATCGGTCTTATTGGCTTCCTGATGGATAGCTGCACAAGCATCAACAAAGACCTGTGCGTCTCCGGCGTCATCCCGAAGATCGGCTACAAGTGCTCGATCAAGTTCAGGGCCACTTCCCAAGCTCGATGGCCGATTGCGTTGCACACGGACAGCAGGCTTGCGAAGCGACGGCCAACGGAGCTTGCTCCAAGTGGCTGTTGGCCGCCAGAACCCACTTGAACACTCTTCAAGCCACGCCTTGAAGACCTGGCCCTCTTGAGCAGACTCAACCAACCGGATGCTGCCGGACAGGACGCTCAGGAGGCAGCTTCGAAACCGCTCGACGACGCCGGGATCCGAACAAGGAAACCACTCGCCGAAGAAGCCTCCTCCTACCGACAAGCAAAGTTCGTCTCCTTGTAGCGTTGCCACGACCGGGAAGACAAGCTCCGCCTGAGCGTCAAACCCGAGCTCCAAATCGATCTGTGGAATAGGGTTGTCCAACATGCGGGAGTTCAAGTCGGCATACTCCGCCTTCACTGCGTTGAACACTGCTCGCGCGGTCTCCATGTGGTCGGCTCTGACTGCTATTGCTAGCAATCGTAACAAGAGGGCAACAGGTGAACGTCGGCCACACCCGCGACATGTCGCGCAGTGTAGAGGCTGCCGTTGGCTGCTCACGGCCCCGGAGGTTCGTCTCCTTCAAAGGGGATCGTAGCCTGCGAAGAACTGCGTTTCCAGCCGATCTGCCTCAAACAGGACGTTTCCGGGAACCGCCTTCCGCTCCCACTGCAGGTACTCTCTGAGGCCGTTGACCGGGCCGAGCGACGCTCTTTCGAACCATGCCGTCGTTCTCGGCGAGGGTCGCGAGCGATCAGACAACCCCCTCGGCGGCCCTGTCGTTGTCGGAATCGGAATCTGGTCTCACTTTGTTCGCCCTAACCGGAAGCTGAAGTGTGTTTTGTGCAACCCGCTGCTTGGAGTCCGATGGACTGAGCGACGGCGAAGGAGGCCGTCGGGTTTGCCACGAACGAGGAAGAACAAGCGTAAGCCCCCCAAGAAAGCCCTAGCTCTCGTGGATCGTCGGCAGTCCAAGACAGCCGTGCCGAACACATTGACCTCCATGAGACGGTCGGCATCGAAATCAGGCCCGGCACAGTCGCTTGCACCTTGGAAGAGCCATGAAAAGAGGTCGAGCCGCTTTTCGAAAGATGCTCCATCCGGTGGAGAGTGATGCGCGTGGTTTGTTGATCGCGTTGTGGCCGCTGGGTCCCGATGTGGCGCTGTGGATCGCGCGATGAAGTGGGCGCCCGGCACTTTGCGGAAAAGGCGGCCTTCGTTGCGTTCGCGGGGTCGAAGCGAGGCAGCTGGCCCGTCACGACGACGCGGATCAGCCGCGACGGTCAACCGCAAGCGCATTTCATCAAGGCCGGAAGTCGACGACCACCGTCGCTGCGACGCGAACTGCCTGGCCGTCGATGCGGCCTGGCTCAAAGCGCCATTGCGAAACGGCGTCGAGCGCGGGCTTGCCAAACGCGTCGTGATCGGTGCGCACCAACTTCACCTTTTCAGCGAGACCGATCGGCGAAACTTCGAGGCTCACGATGGCGGTGCCCGGAATCTTCTGGTGACTGAGCGCAGCTGGGTAGGCGGGTTCGACCCTGTGCACCAAGCGGGGCGTGGAGTTGGCAGAGAACAGGGCCGAGACGACGGCAAGACCAAAGAGGAGGAAACGCGTTGCGATCTGCACGCCCACAGTCTAACAGCCGACAAGCTGGAACGTATGAGCCATTCATTTTGAATCGTATTCCAGAGATTCGGCAGAGGCGAGGCGCGCCGCGGCGCTGGAACGGCGCGGATTCAGCACAAGAGCGAGGAGACGAGACGCGTAGAATTCGGGAGGCGAATCGGCAAAGGCGTGGTGATGTCTCGTAGCAGTGGCGTGGTGGTACGATTGGCGGCGTTCGTGGCTGCGTTTCGTTTGGGCATGGCGGAGCACCGTGCAACCAGAAGCGCCGAAGTTGATCGGAGGGCTGTCGTCTGAAGCGGTCGCGGCCATGCGGGATCGCACGCACGTCTCCGAAGGCCGGGCACCCTGTTCAGCAGCAAACTCTTTCCGAATCTTGCGGTTGCAATTGAAATTCCATAGGTGACCGCGTCCCCCGCAAACGCCAGCGCGCATCCTTCAAACGCCGCTACCGAAGTGACCCGCCCCCGAACCCTCGTCACGTCCGTGCTCTCGCCACCGGGCCACTCCAGATAGCGTGCTTACGTTTTCCGTGAGTACCGGTGATCCACGCGGGCGTGGAGGAGTTCGCTCTACGCAGTACTCTTGAGGCCATGGGGCGCCGCCTCGATCGCGCGCGGTTCGCACGAGCCAATCGCGGCGCGATCCTCAACGTTGAGTCCATCGTCCGGCTGGAGCGCGACGAGAAAAATGAGTGGGAAGCCGTGCTGTTCTCGGGCGTGAGAGTGTCCTGCTCCAAGAAGTATTGGTCACGGGCTCTTTAAAAGTTGCTCTAGGCACGTACTGGAAGGCGGCTTCACGGGCATAGATCGCGATATGTCGCGATGTCGCACCTAGACCCGTACGGCCATCGTTGCCGGTACCGGCGAGTGGTCAGCGCAATGGCGCCCCCTAACTGGCAGGAAATGTTCAAACTCCAGCGCTCAGATCTGGCTCCGCTGCGGTGAACCTTCAGTGGATCCGTGCATCTGCCCACAAAAACAACGCCGCCCGCCGGAGTGAACCGGCGGGCGGCTGTTTTTGCTGCTTGTCTGTTAGCATTGCCTACGCAGCGAGTGACGGGTCTTTCCGTCCCAGCAATTCGATCAGGTCCACCAGGCGCGTGGAGTAGCCCCACTCGTTGTCGTACCAGGCCACCACCTTCACAAGGTTGCCGCCCATCACCTTCGTCATCTGCGAATCGACGATCGACGAGTTCGGGTTGCGCATCATGTCGCTCGACACCACCGGATCTTCGGTGTAGCCGAGGATGCCCTTCAGCGGGCCTTCCGCCGCCGCCTTAAACGCCGCGTTCACTTCTTCGGTCGTCGCGGGCTTGTTGAGCACGGCCACCAGGTCCACCACCGAAACGTTCGGCGTGGGCACCCGCATCGCATAGCCGTCCAGCTTGCCCTTCAGTTCCGGCATCACCAGCGCGATCGCCTTGGCGGCGCCGGTGCTGGTGGGAATCATATTGAGAGCAGCGGCGCGGGCGCGGCGCAGATCCTTGTGCGGGAAGTCGAGCACGTTCTGGTCGTTCGTGTAGGAGTGGATGGTGGTCATCGACCCCTTTTCGATCCCGAACTTCTCATGCAGCACCTTGGCGACGGGACCGAGGCAGTTGGTGGTGCAAGAGGCGTTCGACACCACATGATGCTTGGCCGGGTCGTAGGCCGCATCGTTCACGCCCCGCACCAGCGTGACGTCTTCATTCGTCGCCGGTGCCGAGATGATGACCTTGCGCACGCTGCCGCGCAGGTGCTTGGCGGCGTCTTCCTTCTTGGTGAAGCGCCCGGTGGATTCCACCACCACTTCGCAGCCGAGCGACGGCCAATCGATTTCAGCCGGGTCCTTGGTGGCGAAGACCTTGATATTGATGCCGTTGACGCTAATCATATCGCCGGACACCTTCACGTCGGCGTCGAGCGGGCCGAGCACGGAATCGTACTTGAGGAGGTGTGCCAGGGTGTTGGCGTCGGTGAGGTCGTTGGTGGCAACGAATTCGATGCTCTTGCGGTTCATGCCCGCGCGCAGCACGTTGCGGCCGATACGGCCGAATCCGTTGATGCCTACTTTAATGGCCATGGGTATTCCGTAGTTCTCCTTGCGAGGATCGGACAGGGGACCGCCTCATTTTACCAGTCTCGCGCGCCGATTGACATGCGCCAGATAAATGGAGGTCTTGCCCTCGTGGGAACTGTAGTAGCTCACCCAGAGTTGGCCTTTGTGCCAGACAAAGCCGGGGTAGCTGTTGTCGCCGGCGGAGGGGAATTGCACCTGCGGCTTGTAGCCGTAGTCGAACGATAGCGGACCGATGGCTGTGACATTCTTCGGTGACTTGCGGTAGTCGCGCCCGCCCGCCACCCACTCGCCATCGGGCAGCACAATGAAGTTGGGGCCGCCCAACTGGTGATCGGCCTCGCGAAAGCGCCAGTTTGTATAGGGCGGCGCGGCCACGCCCAGCCACGCGCTGCGCTTTTCGGGCTCCGGCCCTTCGCGGCGAATCAGCGCCACGCAACGGTCGTCGGCCAGGAAGCGGATGGCGGTCTCGTTCGGGCGGCCGGTGACGGGCATCACGGTGATGATGCGCCAGTCCACACCGTTGTCGCTCGTGACGAGCTTGATGTGCCACTCAGGCGCACCGCGGCCTTCAATGATCGGCTCGTCGCCCGGCCGGGCACGCGTGTGGTCGTAGGAAACGCCGTACGCCTTGCCCTTGTGCCACACCACGCGCCACAGCCAGTCGCCGTCGTCCAGCACGGGTTGCGGCTTGGTCCACATGCGGCCGTCGGCGGAGAAGAGTACGCGGGCCTGGCGCGATTTAAGAATCTTGGTACCGCCATACACGGAGCCGCCCGCGACGATCATCAGCCGGTTGTCTGGCGTAATGGACAGCTTCGGGTCACGCAGGTCAATGCCCTCTTCGGCAAGCAGCGCGGCAGACTTCCACTTGTCTCCGTTGTTCGATGTCAGGATGCGGATGCGCCCGTCGCCGCCCACGTGATCCTCGGCCTCGCGGAACGTGCAGTACCAGCGGTCTTGAAAGCGGATGAGATCCGTGAAGGCGTTGTGCGCGCCGGCGTCCCAGATCTTCTTCACAGAAACGAGTTCGAATTCAGGCGGCGGCGCCGGAGCGGCCAACGCCAGGGCCGCAGCAAGGGGAAGGAGCAGGTACGCGCGCATGCCTTTACGGTAACCCAACGGATGAACTTGATAGAATGCCCGCAGGATGCACTGGTTGGCCATTCTTCTCCTGATATCCGTCGCCGCGCCGGCGTTGGCCGCGGCAGACGATGCAGCGTTCTTCGAATCCAAAGTCCGGCCGCTGCTGGTGGCCAAGTGCCTCGCCTGCCACACGGCGGCGCAGTCGCCGATGTCGGGCCTCGCGCTCGACAGCCGCGACCGTGTACTCAAAGGCGGGACGCGGGGCCCCGCAGCCGTGCCTGGCAATCCCGCCGAGAGCCTGCTGCTGCGCGCCGTGACGCAGGCAGCGGGTGTGCCGAAGATGCCGCCCACCGGTGTATTGAAAGATGCAGAAATCGCGGTGCTCACCGAGTGGGTGCAGCGCGGGTTGCCGTGGGGCGTCACTGCCACTTCGTCCGCGGGCGCGGGCTCGAAGTATTGGGCGTTTGCCACAGCGAAAGCCGCCCCCGCACCGGTCGTGAAGGACGCAACGTGGGGCCGCTCGCCCATTGATGCGTTTATCCTCGCCGGGCTCGAAGCGAAAGGCCTCAAGCCCGCCCCGCCCGCCGACAAGCGCACGCTGATCCGCCGCGCCACCTACGACCTGACGGGCCTGCCGCCCACCGAAGCCGAAGTGAACGCGTTCCTCGCCGACACCACGCCCGAAGCCTTCGGCGGAGTGATCGATCGTCTCCTCGAATCGCCGCGTTATGGCGAGCGCTGGGGCCGGCACTGGTTGGACGTGGCGCGTTATGCCGACTCGAACGGCCTCGACGAAAACCTCGTCTACCGGCATGCTTGGCGCTATCGCGACTACGTCATCGCCGCGTTCAACAAAGACAAACCGTATGACCAGTTCGTGCGCGAACAGATCGCCGGTGATCTGCTGCCTGCGCCGGAGAAGGAAGATCTGGCCACGCGATTCGAGTGTTGGACCGCCACCGGTTTCCTCTCGCTGGGCGCGAAGATGCTGGCCGAAGACGACCCCAAGAAGATGGAGATGGACATCGTCGACGAGCAACTCGACACCGCCGCCCGCACCTTCATGGGTCTCACCGTGGGCTGTGCGCGTTGTCACGACCACAAGTTCGACCCCATCCCGACGGCCGACTACTACGCGATGGCCGGCATTTTCAAAAGCTCGAAAACGATGGAGAACTTCAAGGTCGTGGCGAAGTGGCACGAGTATGTGCTGGCTCCGGAGGCGGAGGTGGCGAAGCTCCACGCGCACGAAGCGATGATTGACGCGCACCAAAAGGTGACGGGCCGCCTGCACAGCCAGCAGGCCGGCAAGCTTGCTACCGAAGCGCGCGGCAAGGTGGGCGCCTATCTGCTCGCCGCGGGCGACCTGGTGCGCGGCGCGGCCGCGAAGCTCCTGCCGGTCGATGCTGCGAAGGCCGTGGCCGTGGTGGACGCCGCCGCGTATCAGCACGGCAACGCGCCGAAGAAGCTGGAGCGTGGTAAGAACAACGTGCCTAAGGGCCACCAGGGCGCGCTCTTTGCCGAGTACGTCGTGACGGCGCCCGCGGCCAGCGAGTATCAGGTGGAGTTGCTCGAAGAAGAAGCGGGATTCGGCACGGCGGACCTGTCGATCAATGGCGTGCTGATGAAGAAAGGCGCGCCGCCTGTGCAGAACCGCGCCGCGTCGCCCGATGCCGGCGGCTGGAGCGTGGCGGGCATCTTCCCGCTCAACGCGGGTGAGAACACCGTGCGCCTGGAGCACCGCGCGCGCTTCCCTTATTTCGAAAAGTTGAAAGTGTCGCCGTCGCCGCTTCCCGCGGGTCAGGGGCCGAAGACTGCCACGCAGCTCGCGCGGCGGTATGGCGTGAATCCTGGTTATCTCGAGCATTGGGTGGAAGAGCTCGAGCGCTCACAAGGCGCGCCCGCGTCGCCGCTCCTTGCGTGGCATGAGTACGGCAAGAACAAGGCCGCCTGGACCTCTCCGGTTGCCAAGCTCATGGCCGGTTGGACGCCCGCTTCGCGCGACGAACTGGCGGCTCGCTATCAGCAGCTCTTCGCCAAGGCGCTCGAAGAGAAGGAGCCTAAAGACCCGGCGATGAAGGAGCTCCGCGAATTCCTGTTCGCCAAAGCTGGCGTCTTCCGCGAACCGCGCGATGCGCGCCAATACTTCGATGCCGCCACCGTGTCCTTGCTGGCGCGCCTCGATGACGAGCGCAAGGGCCTCGAAGCCGCGACGCCGGATCTGCCGCGCGCCATGGGTGTTACCGAAGGCGCACAGCCAGCGGACCTCGCCATCAACATTCGCGGCAGCCACTGGACGCTCGGTAAAGTAGTGCCGCGCGGGTTCTTGAGCGCCGTGGCGATGGACGGCGTTGCGCCAGTGGCCGCCGCGCAAAGCGGACGGCTCCAGTTTGCCGAGTGGCTCACTCATCGCGATCATCCGCTCACCAGCCGCGTGATGGTGAACCGGCTGTGGCGCTGGCACTTTGGGCGCGGTATCGTGCCGTCCACGGACAACTTCGGGCGGCTGGGTGAAAAGCCCGCGAACCAGGCGCTGCTGGATTGGCTCGCCGTGGAGTTTGTGAACCGCGGCTG
>VFZP01000173.1 GCA_016871115.1 Acidobacteriota bacterium | reverse complement strand
CTTGGCTGGCAAAGCATAAGCGCTTTCAAATGCACTTCACGCCGACCAGTAGCTCGTGGCTGAATATGGTGGAGCGGTTCTTTGCCGACCTCACCAACGGATGCATCCGTGACGGAAGCTTTCAGAGCGTCCGCGAACTGATTGACGCCATCGAGGAATTTCTGGCCGTTCGCGCCGAGGCCCCGACGCCATCTAAATGGAAAGCCAACGGCCAAGACATCCTCCGAAAGATCACCAGGGCGCGGGAATCCCTGGCTGCCTTTATTGCAGGCTAATTCCGTTACAAAGCACTAGGCTGAATAGCGACGCTGCTACCCACGCAGGAGATTATTTCTTCTTGTAGCATAAAGTAGCTTCGCTCACACTCCGATTTGCCCTGTAAATGGCAGTGCATATAGAATTCCGGGACAAGAATCCGGTGGGCACGGATTCGGGCTCCGGCTACACAGAAGCTGTGGCCGGCTGGTTCCGTGAGAAATTGGTGGAATCGGGCATCGAAGTGGCTGAGCCGGCGCGGCACGATTGGGGCGTGGAGATTGCGATCAAGGCCAAAGGCAGTTGCTACTACGCGGGCATGCCGGCGCGCAAGGAAGCGGGCAACTGGCACGTCTTTGTCGAGAAAAAGCTGAGCATTGCCGAGCGAATACTGGGTTATGTGACACCCGCCAATGAGCCCATGGCGCAGTTGATCAAGGAGATCATCGCGCGCGAGCCGAGCTCCAAAGTGGTCCGCGTGGAACAAAAGACGTAGGCGCGGCGGGGCGGGCTTTACAATAAAGGCTTGACCGGCCGCGCCCTCCGTTTCACCATCGAAGCCACCTGCCCCCACACTGGCGCGCGCGCCGGGATGCTGGAAACCCCGCACGGCCAAGTGCCTACGCCTATCTTCATGCCCGTGGGCACGCAGGCCACGGTCAAAGGGCTCACGCCGGCGCAGATTGCCGAAGAAACCGGCGCGCCGATCATTCTCGGCAACACCTACCATCTCTACCTGCGTCCGGGCCACGAGACGATTGACCGCCTCGGCGGCCTCCACCGGTTCATGCATTGGGACCGCGCGATCCTGACGGACTCTGGCGGCTTTCAGGCGTTCAGCCTCAGCGGACTGACCAAGGTGAACGACCGCGGCGTGGTCTTCCGTTCGCATCTGAACGGCGATGCGCATCTGTTCACGCCCGAATCCACCGTGGACGCCCAGATGGCGCTCGGTTCCGACATCATGATGGTGCTCGATGAGTGCCTGCCCTATCCATCCGGACACGAAGCCACCCGCGTTTCGATGGAGCGCACGGTGCGTTGGGCGCGCGAAGCGTTTGCGCATCACCGTACCCACGCGCGGCCCGATCGCCGCCAAGCGCTCTTTCCCATTGTGCAGGGCGGCATGCATGGCGACCTCCGCGAGCAGTGCGCGCGCCGGCTGGTGGAACTCGACGCGGACGGCTACGCCATCGGGGGGCTGTCGGTGGGCGAACCGCGCCCGCTCAGCATGGAGATGACCGAACGCGCCGCGCCGCTCCTGCCCGCAGACCGCCCGCGCTATGTGATGGGCGTCGGCACACCCGAAGAACTGGTGGAATACGTGGCCTGCGGCGTGGACATGATGGACTGCGTGATGCCCTCCCGGAACGCCCGTAACGGTACGTTGTTTACCAGTCAGGGTAAGGTCTTGATTAAGAACGCTCGGTTTAAGGACGACGCCTCTCCGCTCGACGCCGCCTGTGGCTGCTACACCTGCCGGAACTTCTCCAGGGCCTACCTGCGGCACCTCTATCTGGCCAAAGAGATCCTCTATGCGACGCTGGGAACCATCCACAACCTGAGGCGGTACCTTGACATCATGGCGGAAATCAGGCAGGCTATTCAGCTTGGAACCTTTGCAGAATATTTGAGGTCCGTTCGCGCCGCGTCTGAGGCTAACGGAGCCTGAGGAGTGCGGAACTAGGGTACAGTGGCATTCAGTTTCATCCTTCTTCTTCAGGGCCAGCCGCAACAGAATCCTCTTGGTGGGATGCTGATGTTTCCGCTCATGTTTGCGGTATTGTATTTTGTGGTGATCCTGCCTTCGCAGCGTCAGCGCAAGGCACAGCAACAAATGCAGAATTCTCTCAAGGCGGGCGACGAAGTGGCCACCACGGGCGGCATCGTCGGTTCAGTAGTGTCCCTGGCCGACGCCACGGTGGTCATCCGCGTGAAACCTGACAATGTGAAATTGCAGGTGGCGCGCACGGCCGTGGCAACGTTGATCAACGCAGAGAGTAAGTAATTTTCATGTACACGAATTTGAAACATAAATGGGCGATCATCTTCGGGGTGCTGCTCATCGGCATTCTGATGGTGACCGGCGTTCCGAAGTCGAAAGACGAATTGGTCGCCAACATCAAGAAGAATTTGCGGCTCGGGCTCGATTTGAAGGGTGGCAGCCACCTCGTCGTGCAGTTACAGGTTCCGGATGCCTTCAAGGCCGAGGCCGACGTGGCGATCGAGCGCCTGCAGGCGAACATCACGCCGAAAGGCGTTACCTACTCGTCGATGGATCGTAGCGACCCGCAAACGATCCAAGCGGCCGACTCCGTGCAGATCAACATCAAGGGCGTACCGATCGACAAGGTCACCGTGCTGCGCCAGGCGGCCAGCGAAGTGCTGCCGGAGTGGGTGTTCTCCTCGGTCAACTCCTCCGACTTTGTGTTGAAGCTCAAGACGAGCGAGGCGCTGCGCCTGCGGCGTGAAGTGGTGGATCGCGCCGTGACAACGATCGACCGCCGCATCAACGCCCTCGGCCTGAGCGAGTCCACGGTCAGCCCGCGCGGCCGCGCCGGACAGGAAGCCGAGATCATGATTCAGATGCCGGGCGTCGACGACCCGGCGCACGTCAAGTCGATTTTGTCCACGGCCGCCAAGCTGGAACTGGCCGAGGTAAAGGCCGGGCCCTTCTCCACCCGCGCCGAAGCGGATCAGAACAAGCCGTTCAACTCGCGCGTGGTGCCATCGTCGCCGAAAAGCGGCGAAACGGGCTTCTATGTGCTGGGCCGCACGCCAGTGGTGACGGGCCGCGATCTGAAGAATGCGCGCCCGCAACGCAGCAACGACACGGGCGGCTGGGAAACCAGCTTTGTGCTCTCGGCGGAAGCCGGCAAGCGTTTCGGCAACTTCACTGAGCGGCACATCAACGACCGCCTGGCCATTGTCCTCGACGATCACGTCAACAGCGCGCCCACCATTCAGGGCCGCATCGAGGATCAGGGCGTCATCAACAACATCGGCGACGAGCAGGCCGCCACGGACCTCGCGCTGGTGTTGCGGAGCGGTTCGCTTCCGGCCGGTCTCAAGTACCTTGCCGAGTCCACCGTCGGCCCTTCGCTCGGCGCTGACTCGATTCGCTCGGGCGTCATCGCCGGCCTGGTAGGCCTGGTCGCCGTCGTGGCCGCGATGCTCATCTACTATCGCGGCGCGGGCGTGAACGCGACCATCGCGCTCATCTTCAACTCCATCCTGCTGGTCGGCGCCGTGAGCTACTTCGAGGCCGTGCTGACGCTGCCTGGTATCGCCGGCATCATCCTGACAATTGGCATGGCGGTGGATTCGAACGTACTGATTTTCGAACGCATCCGCGAGGAACTCGCCAGCGGCAAGGCCATTCCCGCGGCGATCGAGGCGGGCTTCGATCGCGCCTTTGTCACGATCATCGATACGCACGTCACCACGGTGTTCAGTTGCGCGATCCTGTTCCTGTTCGGCTCCGGTCCGATCAAAGGTTTCGCCGTAACGCTGGTGATCGGTTTGCTTGTGAACCTGTTCACCGCCGTGTTTGTGTCGCGGACCCTGTTCCAATGGACGTTGAACCGGAATCCGCAGATGCGCGAGTTGAGCATTTAATCGGTCCCGTCCGTTGAGTTCTCCCGCTGGTTTGTGGTAGGTTTTGGGGGATCCGGATCGGGAACATTTTGGATGGATCCGGTGTCTACCGTGTTGTGCGCCGGACTGAGAACAGATTGAAGTAACGGTTGCATGGAAATTTTTAAGAATACAAACTTCGACTTCCTGGGCAAGCAGAAGGGCTTCATCGCTCTGTCGCTCGTGTTGCTTGCGGCTGGTTTGGCCAGCCTGATCCTGACGGGCGGACCTCGGTACGGGATCGACTTCAAGGGTGGTACTGTAACGACTATCCGATTTGCAAACGACCCTGACGAGGATAAAATTCGGAAAGCGCTGGGCGCCAAGATCAGTGGCGAAGTGCAGGTGCAGCCGGTGACGGGCCAGAACGAAGTGATGGTCAGCACGGAGTTGAAGACCGAGGCGGAACTCGAATCGGCGGCCAAGACCGTGATCGATACGCTCTATGACACGTATCATCCTGGCCAGAAGAAGGAGAACGACTTTCACGCGATGGGCACGGATAAACTCGGCACCGTGCTTTCCGGGCTGCTGGGCGCCAACAGCGTATCGCTGCCGGAAGAAGACGTGAAGAAAATGGCCGCGGCAATGATCGATTATCGTGACACGCCGCCGCGTTCGGGCCTGATCAAGAGTTTCGACGAATTGAGCGCGGTTCCCGGCGCGACGCCGAGTGTGATCGCGGCGATGAAGAAGGAGTTGAACCTCGCGCCGTTTGGCCTGCGGGGCTTCGATATGGTCGGCCCGAAGATGGGCGAGGAATTGCGCTGGCAGGCCATCTACGTGACGCTGGGGGCACTGGCGGGCATGTTGGTGTACATCTGGTTCCGGTTCGAATGGTATTACGGCGTCGCCGCGGTTCTGGCGGTCTTCCATGACACGCTCGTGACAATCGGGCTGTTTTCGATCTTCAACAAGGAGATTACGATCACTGTGATCGCCGCCCTGTTGACGCTGGTGGGCTACTCGATGAACGACACCATCGTGACGTTTGACCGGGTCCGCGAGAATTTGAAATTGAACCGCAAGATGGCGTTCGCTGATCTGGTGAATGCCAGCATCAATCAGACGCTGAGCCGGACGATCCTGACCAGCGGTTTGACGTTCCTGTCGGTGTTGGCCCTGTGGCTGTTCGGCGGCGAAGTTCTGAACGGTTTCAGCTTCGCGCTGGTGGTGGGCATCATCGTGGGAACCTACTCATCGATCTTCATTGCAAGCCCGATCCTGATCTGGTGCACAAACTGGATCGAATCGCGCAAGAAAGCGGCCGCGCCTGTTGCAAATCAGGCCGCGCCGAAAGAGAATAATCGGGATGCAGTCACGCGCGGCAACGCAGGTGGCGGCGCTCAGGCTAAGAAGGCCGCTGGAGCCGTAAAGGCGAAATAAGGTGGCGAGCGGCCCCAGGGCCGGGATGGTTTTGCCAGGAGTGCGGAGGGCTGGATCGGGCGTGCAGGCGCTTGGTCTGGTAGAACGCCGTCGTCATGGACGACAGGAAAGGAACCAGGGATCAGATATGTTTGAGCAGAGCATTATCGAGGCAGAAGGCCGCACTCAAAAAGCGAGTACGATCTTCATCTCGACTTTGGTGCAGGTTGGATTGGTCATTCTCGGCATCATCATCCCGATGATCTATTTCGAACAACTGCCGGGTGTGCAACTGCAGAGTTTCCTCGTGCCGCCGCCCCCTCCGCCTCCTCCGCCTCCGCCGCCGGCTCCGGCTCCGCCGAAGGTTGTGAAGGTGGTTCCCCGCCAGTTTGACGCCAACAAATTGATGGCTCCGAAGCAGATTCCGAAAGATGTGGCGGTCATCAAGGAAGATGAGTTGCCGCCGCCCGCCTCGCAAGTGGCTGGCGTGGTGGGTGGTGTTCCGGGCGGGGTGCCCGGCGGCTCCATGGGTGGCGTGATCGGTGGAATCATCGGCGCTGTGCCGGCCGTCGCGCCTCCTCCCCCGCCTCCCAAGCCGGAAGCTCCCAAGCCTCCTCCGCCGCAGCGCATCCGCGTGGGCGGAAACGTTTCGGCCGCCAACCTGATCAATCAGGTGCGTCCGGCGTACCCGCCGTTGGCCCGTTCGGCCCGTATTCAGGGCACGGTGCGGTTCAGCGCGATTATCGGCAAGGATGGCACTATTCAAAACTTGCAAATGATCACTGGCCACCCGCTGCTGGTTCAGTCCGCTCAGGACGCTGTGAGACAGTGGCGCTACCGCCCCACGCTGCTCAATGGCGAGCCCGTGGAAGTGATTACTCAGATCGACGTGAACTTTACGCTGACTCAGTAGTAGGTCCTGAACCAGGGCGTTCGAACCGTCACGAACTAATTCGTAGCCGAAACTCTATCAACTCGCAGGAGAAACTAAGACAATGCTCGCTAATATAAAACTCATGGCGTTCCTGTTGCTGCAGGAAAATGCCGTATCATTCGACTTGTTGTCGATGTGGAATCAGATGGGCTGGTTGGCCAAGGGCGTCGTTATCACGATGTTCATCATGTCGGCCTATTCGATCGGCGTGATGATTGACCGGTGGCTGGCCTACAACGCGGCCCGCAACCAGTCGCGTGCCTTTGCTCCCAAGGTGGCCGGCGCTCTGCGCGACCTCAAGCTCGATGAAGCCATCAAGATTGCCGACCAGTTCAAGAAGTCGCACCTTGCCAAAGTGGTTGTGGCGGGCCTCCAGGAATTCCGCGCTCACAACCTGTCGTCCGACATCTCCGGCGAACAGCTCGAAGCGAGCCGCCGGGCTCTCGAACGCGCCGAAGCCATCGTACACGCCGAACTGAAGCGCGGCGTTTCCACGCTCGCCACCATCGGTTCGTCGGCGCCGTTCGTCGGCCTGTTCGGCACCGTCGTCGGCATCATCAACGCCTTCAAGGGCATTTCGACCGAAAAGTCCACTGGTCTCGGCGCCGTGGCCGGCGGTATTTCGGAAGCCCTGGTCACCACCGCTATCGGTCTGGGCGTCGCCATCCCAGCTGTGTGGGCCTACAACTACTTCGTGTCGCGCCTCGAAGCGTTCGACGTCGAAATGGGTAACTCAGCCTCCGAGTTGGTGGACTACTTCGTGAAGAAATCGCAGAAGGCCGTTAAGTAACGGCCTGGCACTCCAGGGAAGCGCGAGTTGATATGTCCTCCGTCCGCGGCCCGGCCCCCGAGGCCGGGCGCGGCGAGGGATCGATCAGTCCGGCGGCCTACGATGAAGGACAAGAGAAATGGCTAAACGACAAGAAGCGCAAATGGTGGCCGACATCAACGTTACGCCCATGGTGGACGTGATGCTCGTCATGCTCATCATCTTCATGGTCATCACCCCGATGCTCACCAAGGGCGTCCAGGTGGAGCTGGTGAAGACGAAGAACCCGATCGCCATGGCCGACGCCGACAAGGAAGACGCCATCCTGGTTTCCGTAACCCGGAACGGCGAAGTGTTCCTCGGCTCCACGAAGATGACGGCCGACAGCCTGCCGGGTAAGGTCAAGGACCTGCTGACCAACCGGATTTCAAAGATTACGTATCTGAAGTGCGACCAGCGTTCCCGCTATGAGCGCGTGGTGGAAGTGGTGGACAATTTACGCGCGGCCGGTGTGGATCAGGTGGGCTTGCTCACCGAGTCGGACCAGAAGCAGCAGGAAGCCGCCGCCCAAGCGCCCAAGCAGGGCATCTAGTTCCACCGTTAGAGCAAGAATAACAAGGAGAACTACCAGATATGGGAATGTCAGCCGGCGGTGGCGCCGATATTAACGTTACCCCCCTTATTGACGTGCTCTTGGTGCTGCTCATCATCTTCATGGTGATCACGCCGCTCACGCCGAAGGGCCTCGAATCGCTCGTTCCGCAACCCGCCCCGCCCAACCAGAGCAGCGCGGCCGATGTGCGGACCGTTGTGATTTCGATCAACAAGGACAAAACGCTGTTGATCAACCAGGAATCGTCCAACTATGAAACGTTGGGCGCGCGCCTGGAGGAAATCTTCAAGACCCGCGCCGAGCGCGTGGTCTTCGTCAAAGGCGACCCTGACGTCGAATTCCAGTACGTAGCCCGCGCGATCGATATCGCCAAGGGCGCCGGCCTCGACAAAGTGGGTTTGATGACTCCAAAAATGGAACAGGGGCAGTAACGCATGAGCAGCAACAATCGCTACGCCACCCTCACCCTGATTGCCGCTTCGCTGCTGCTCGCCCTGGGCACCGGCTGCACGCAACTGAAAGCGCGTGACCGTGTGAACAAGGGCGTGCACGCATTTAAGGCGGCCAAATACGCCGAAGCCGTGGACCACTTCCGCGCGGCGACGGAAATCGACCCGACCTTCGATACGGCGCGCCTGTACCTGGCGACGGCGTACTATCAGCAGTACATTCCGGGCGCCGAATCGGCTGAAAACGTCGAAATGGCGACGAAGGCCAAGGACGAGTACAACAAGGTTCTGGAGAAGGATCCGAAGAACGCTCTGGCCCTGGCTTCAATCGCCTCGCTCTTCTTCCACCAGAAGAACTGGAGCGAGGCCGAACAGTGGAACAAGCGTCTGCTGGAAGCTGACCCGAAAAACAAGGAAGGCTATTACACGCTCGGTGTGATCGCCTGGACGCGCAGCTTTGCCAAACGCATGGAAGCGCGTGCCAAGCTCGGTATGAAGCCAGAGGATCCTGGTCCGATCAAGGACAAGAAGGTGCGCGAAGAACTGCGCGGCGAATTGCTGGCGATGGTCAACTCGGGCATCGACAACCTGGCGAAATCGATTGAAGTGGACGCCGAATACGACGACGCCATGGCCTACATGAACCTGCTGCACCGCGAACGCGCGGACCTGCAGGACACTCCGGAAGCGTACAAAAAAGATGTCGGCGATGCCGACATCTGGGTGCAGAAGACGATGGAAGTGAAGAAGATCAAGCAGGAACGCGCCGCCAAGGCCCAGCCCGGCGGTATCGTCCAGGACACGAAGTAAGAACTTCCTGACGTTCGGCCGTTTTGACACCGCCACGCCGCGGAAGCCTTCAGGCTCTCGCGGCGTGCGGCTTTTGAGGGCTGTTAAATTGGAAAGAGGATGACATCGCCGACGCCGCCCGCCGGGGAAAGTGGCGCCCTGCTCGCGGATCGTTTGTTTGCCGAGGTGGAAAGCCGGGTGTGCGCGCTTCGTCCCGCCGACGACCCTGCGCCGTTGCGTGACGCCTATCATTTTGCCGCGCGATTCCATCACGGCCAAACGCGCGACTCCGGCGAACCCTACATCACCCATCCGCTGGCCGTGGCGCTCATCCTCACGGACATGAACCTCGATCAGGTGGCGCTGTCCACGGCCATCCTGCACGACACGATCGAAGACACCGGCGCGGGCATCGACGATATCCGTAAGCAGTTCGGCAATGAAGTTGCCCATTGCGTGGACGGCGTCACCAAACTCAGCAAGGTGAAGATGTACTCGGTGGAGGAACGCCAAGCCGAGAACATCCGCAAGATGCTGCTGGCGATGGTCACCGACATCCGCGTGATCCTGGTGAAACTGGCGGACCGCCTCCACAACATGCGCACGCTCGGCGCGCTTTCGGCTGAACGCAAAATGCGCATTGCCGAAGAGACGCTGGAAATCTATGCGCCGATCGCGCACCGCCTAGGCATGGGCAAAATTCGCTCGGAGCTGGAGGATTTGTCATTCCGCTACTCCGAGCCCGAGGCCTTTGCCGACCTCAGCGAACAGATCGAATCGCGGCGCCTGGTCAGTGACCAAGCGCTGCAGCAGATGCGCCAGTCGATTGCCGTCAAGCTCCAGCGCGAAGGCATCCCGGCGCGCGTCGAGGGTCGCGTGAAGCGCGTCTACTCGGTGTGGCAAAAGCTGAAGCGGCAGAAGATCGGGCTCGATCAGGTGTACGACATCATGGGCCTGCGCATCGTTACCGATTCGGTGAAGAACTGCTACGGCGCGCTCGGCATGATTCACAACGAGTGGCATCCGATTCCGGGCCGCATCAAGGACTTTATTGCGATTCCGCGGCCCAACCTGTACCAGTCGCTGCACACGTCGGTGATCGGCCCGGGCGGCGCATCGTTTGAGATTCAGATCCGCACCGAGGAGATGCACCGGATTGCCGAAGAGGGCATCGCGGCGCATTGGAAGTACAAAGAAGGCAAGAAGGGTCCGGGCGAAGACGACCAGCGTATTGCCTGGCTGCGGCAACTGGTGGAGTGGCAGCGCGAGATGCGCGACCCGGGCGAATTCATGTCGACCTTCAAAGTCGACATGTACCAGGAAGAAGCGTACTGCTTCACGCCCAAGGGCCGCGTGATTATTCTGCCGCGAGATGCCACGCCCGTTGATTTTGCCTACGCCATTCATACCGACGTGGGCCACACGTGTGTGGGCGCCAAGGTGAACGGCCGAATCGTGCAGTTGCGCGCGCCGCTCCGCAATGGCGACGTGGTGGAGGTGCTGACGCAGACCGGGCATAAGCCGAGCAAGGACTGGCTCGCCTTCGTTAAGACTTCACGCGCGCGAAATAAGATCCGCCAGGTGATCAAGGCGAGCGAACGCGAGCGGGCGATTGAGATCGGCGTGAAGGCGCTGGACCGCGAAGCCCGCCGTCTGAGCTTGGCGTTGGCCCGTGTGCCGCGTGAAGAGCTGGACCGCGTGGCCTCCGAACACGGCCACCCCGGCGTTGAGGATATGCAGGCGGCCGTCGGCTACGGCAAGATCACCGCGCGTGCCGTGCTGCAGCGCTTTGCGCCCGAGACGCCCGGTGCAACTGCCCTCCCGGCTGCAGCGCCCCCGCCCAGCGGGCCGCGCCCGGCCGGCGATCCCGGCGATCTGACGCTCCGCGTCCGCGGCGCCGACGACCTGCTCACCTACCGGGCTAAGTGCTGCAACCCGATCCGCGGCGAACCCATCGTGGGTTATATCACGCGCGGCAAGGGCGTGGCAGTGCATTCCACCAGTTGCCCGAACGTGAACAACCTGATGTATGAAACCGAGCGCCGCATTGACGTCGAGTGGGCGCGCGCGCTGCAAGAGGATTTCCGCGTGAATCTGCGCGTGTACTCCGAGGACCGCCCGGGGATTCTCAATCAACTCACCAGCGTGTTGACGCATGAGAACTCGAACATCCGGAGCCTGGAGGCGCGGGCCGATGAAAAGCGCGGTGTCGACGCGGCCATTGTGGAAATGGCCGTTGAGGTGCGCGACAAAAAGCAATTGGAGCGTGTGATGGCGGCCATGCGCCGCATTCCCGGAGTAAGAGATGTCGAACGAAGCTGAACTGCTGCATCATCCGGCCCGCGACCCGGAGCACATTGCCATCTCGCGCTCCAAGGGCATCGAGATCGATTGGAAGGACGGTCACCACAGCGCCTACACGCTGGCACTGCTGCGCGACGAATGCCCGTGCGCCCACTGTACCGGCGCGCATGGCACGGTGCCGCAGAAGAGCAACTATGCCGCTGGCGGCGGCACGGATGCCTCGCCGTTTCCGATGTTCAAGCCCGCGCTCCGCATGCTCGCCGTCGACCCCGTGGGGACCTACGCGGTGCGGATCAACTGGAGCGACGGACACAGCTCCGGAATTTACTCCTGGGACCATTTGCGCTCGATTTGCCCTTGCCCGGCCTGCCGCCAAGGTCGACAATAGTCGGCATGAAGCGCGTTAAATTCATAACGCTGTTGTGGTGGGATCTGGCCGCGGCGCCGGCTTGGTCGGCGGACCTGTCGGAGAGTTGGACCGCGGCAGTGGAGACGTCGGCCGGCTCGGGCTCGCCCGAGTTTGTCTTCAAGCAGGATGGCGAGAAACTCACCGGCACTTACTCCGGTGCCTTGGGGTCGGCCGATTTGACAGGCACTGTGAAGGACGCCGCGGTGGCATTCAGCTTCACGGTCGATGCCGGCGGCGAGTCCGTGAAGGTGGAGTACAAAGGGAAGCTCGATGCTTCGGCAAAGACGATGAACCTAAATCCGGCAGATGGAATCAGCCAGACGAGTTCGAGAGGCGGTCTGGTCGAACGGGAAGCGCCCGAAATCGTGGAAGATCCGTCGCAGGATCGAGTGCCAAAGCGCCAGCCCAGATAACTGCTCCGCACCACTCAGAAACCGTGTTAGCCACTGGCTGATACTCGTCAGTAAGTTGGCAATCTTCTTGGCCTTGGCGT
>VFZP01000172.1 GCA_016871115.1 Acidobacteriota bacterium | reverse complement strand
GCTCACTCTCCTGCCGTAGCCGCGCGTTCTCGCGCTCCAACTCTCCGCGACTTGGTCCGAGCTCCTCACGTTGCTTTTTGCTCTGCGCCACCTACCCTACGCTACATGCTTGCGCTCCATTTGTTCAGTGCCCGGTAAACAAATACCTTGGGCCTTATGCGCTGCGTAAATGTCCGCCGCTACATACCCGCCCAACTCGCCGCCAGCATCCAAATAGTCTGCCGCGTCGAGGGCATGAAAGACAGTGACCTCAGCTTTGGCCGACTGGGCGAGCGACGCAACGTGAAGCGCGGCGCCTTCGCTGCGTTCAGAAAAGTCGACCGGAAACAGGATGCGCTGGATGGCCGCCATGGAGTGCCTTCCTTTAACTTGAGCCGTTGCAAACGGACTGCCAAACCCGCTTTGGCCCTCGGGTTGCAACGAAGTGCACGGAGGTTCCATCACCATGCCAGTCAAAGATGTCTGCGTCCGCAACGTGGTCCACGTGAACCGCGACACAACGATTCATGACGCCGCACAACTGATGCGCCAGCATCATGTGGGCGACCTCATTGTGGCCGAGAACGGCTTCGATAGCATCCGCCCCATCGGCATCGTTACGGACCGGGACATTGTGCTTTCAGTCGTGGCGCCGCGCCTGGAGGCGACGGTTATCACCGCCGGCGATGTCATGGGTCCGGAACTGGTGACCTGCCCCGAAGAGATGGGCGTGACCGAGTGCATTCACCGCATGCGCCAGCATGGGGTGCGCCGCATGCCCATCGTCAGCGCGTCGGGCGATCTGGTGGGCATTGTCTCGGTGGACGACCTCATCGAGGTTCTTTCCGAAGAACTCACTGAGATCGCCAAGCTCATCGCGCGCGAGCAAGGGCGTGAGGTGCGGCTCCGCCGGTAATCACACTGGACAGACGGTGTCGTGCAGGATACAGGAGTGAGTGTACCCGCGTTAAACGAGAGGCTGGGCCGGCTGGAACGGCAGCAGGCCCAGCTCGATGTCTTCTTCCGCCCGCGTTCGGTGGCCGTCATCGGCGCGACAGACCGGGAGGGCAGCGTGGGCCGCACGCTACTGGAGAATGTCAAAGCGGCTACCTTCCACGGCGCGATCTATCCGGTGAACGCCAAGCGCAGCGAGGTGATGGGGCAGCGCGCATGACCGAGTATCGGGTCGCTGCCCGAGCGGCCGGATCTGGCGGTGATCGTCACGCCCGCCACCGTACCGGACCTGATCGGCGAATGCGCCGCGGCCGGCGTGCGCGGCGCGGTGGTGATCTCGGCCGGCTTTCGCGAAGTGGGCGAAGCGGGCTGTGCTCTGGAGCAGGAGATCCTCAAGCGCAAGGGCAACATGCGCGTGGTGGGGCCAAACTGCCTGGGCGTGATGTGCCCGGGCTCGGGTCTGAACGCCACGTTCGCGCACGGCATGGCGCTCGGCGGCAGTGTGGCGTTTGTCAGCCAGAGCGGCGCGCTGCTCACGGCGATTCTCGACTACAGCTTTGAGGAGAAGATCGGCTTCAGCGCGTTCATCTCGATGGGCTCCATGCTCGACATCGGCTGGGCCGACATGATCGACTAGCTGGCCGAAGACCCACACACCAAAAGCATTCTACTCTGTATGGAGCCGATCGGCGATGCGCAGGCGTTCGTCTCGGCGGCACGCGAGGCCGCACTCACCAAACCGATTCTGGTGATCAAGGCGGGACGGTCCGAAGCCGCGGCGAAGGCTGCGGCGTCCCACACGGGCGCGCTGTCGGGGAGCGATGAGGTGCTGGACGCGGCGTTCCGGCGCTGCGGCGTATTGCGCGTCAGTTCGATCGCGGACTTGTTCTATATGGCCGAAGTGCTGGGCCGGCAGCCGCGCCCGGCGGGCAATCGGCTGACGATTGTCACAAACGCGGGCGGCCCGGCGGTGCTGGCCGCTGACGCGCTGGTGGCTGGCGGCGGCCAACTGGCGCAGTTGACCGAGCCGACGGTGGAGGCACTCAACGCGCTGCTGCCGCCGCACTGGAGCCACAACAATCCGGTGGATGTACTGGGCGATGCCGACGCCGAGCGCTACGCGAGAGCCATCGAAATTGTCGCGCGCGATCCGGCGAGTGACGGCTTGCTGGTGGTGCTCACGCCGCAGGGAATGACGCGCCCGGCGCAGGTCGCCGAGTTGGTGAAAGACGCCGCGCGCCCGGCCAGCAAGCCCATTCTGTCTTCATTCATGGGCGGCGCCGACGTGGAGCTGGGCAACGATATCCTGAACCGCGCGGGCATTCCCACTTTCCGCTTCCCGGATACGGCTGCGCGCGTGTTCAACTACATGGCGCGGTTCTCTGAGGATCTGAAGGCGTTGTACGAAACACCGGTGGCCGTGGGAGACAACGTGCCGTCGTATCCGGCCGAGGCGGCTGCGATTTTAGAAAGCGCGCGCTCACGCGGGCGCACCTTGCTGACCGAGTCCGAGTCCAAACAGATGCTGGCGGCCGACGGCATTCCCACCGTGCGCACGGAAGTGGCGCTCAACGAAACCGAAGCGGTGCGCTGGGCCGGCGAGATTGGCTATCCGGTGGTGCTGAAGCTGCATTCAGAAACCGTGACGCACAAAAGCGACGTGGGTGGCGTGCATCTGAATTTAAAAAGCGAAGGCGAAGTGGGCGCGGCGTGGCAGGCGGTGTCGGGCGTAACGGGGTTCGATGGTGCAACCGTGCAGCCGATGGCGAAGCTGGACGGCTACGAGTTGATTCTCGGCGCGAGCGTGGATCCGCAATTTGGGCCGGTGCTGCTGTTTGGCAGCGGCGGCCGGTTGGTAGAGGTGTGCAAAGATCGCGCGCTTGGGTTGCCGCCGCTCAACAGCACGCTGGCGCAGCGGCTGATGGAACGTACGCGTATCTTTCGCGCGTTGCTGGGAGTGCGCGGGCGCGGTCCGGTGGATTTGCAGGCGTTGCAGGGATTGCTCTTGCGCTTCAGCCGGCTGGTGGTGGAGCAGCGCTGGATTCAGGAGATCGACATCAATCCGCTGCTGGTGTCTGAGACAAGTCAACTTGCACTCGACGCGCGGGTGCTGATCTACGAGGCCGGTACGCCGGTCACGGGGCTGCCGCGGACCGCCATTCGGCCGTATCCGTCGCGTTACGTGAAAGAGACCTCGATGAAGGACGGCGAACCGGTGATCGTCCGTCCGATCCGCCCGGAGGACGAACCGCTGATGGCGCACTTCCACTCCACTTTGTCAGACCAAAGCGTCTACTTCCGCTACTTCCACTACATCAACCTGACGCAACGGGTTTCGCACGAGCGGCTCACGCGAATCTGCTTCAACGACTATGACCGGCAGATGGCGCTGGTGGCCGAAGCCGGCGGCGAGATTCTCGGCGCGGCGCGGTTCACGCGCTTGCGCGCTACCCAATCGGCAGAATTCGCCATGGTGGTGATCGATCGCTGCCAGCGCCGCGGGCTCGGGCAGTTACTGCTCGGACAATTGGTGGATGTGGCGCGTCGCGAGGGACTCGAGTCGCTCACCGGCGAAACGCTGCCGGAGAACCGCCCGATGATCGGTCTGGCGCGGAAGTTGGGGTTTGAGGCGCAGAAAGATCTGGAAGAGGGCACGGTGAAGCTCTTCTGATGCTGCAGCCGGAACGGGCGCCAGAGCGGCCATGGTAAAGCAACCAAAGAAACAACGCCGGCGGCCCAGGGGGTAACCGCCGGCAATGGTTGTGTCAGGACTGTGTACTCAGAAACGGGCTAACTCTGCGAGGCGCCTGCGGCAGCCGCCGCGGGTTCATCCGCCAAGACGGCGGCAGCAGCAGCAGGCTCGGCGGCGGCCGGCGAAGGCTCGGTGGCAGCAGGCGGATCCCCAGCGGTCAACTGGCGCGCGCCCGGCATGACTTTCGAGTCGAAGGCCGCAGCAACCTAGTTGAACGAGCTCACCGCCACACCCAAGCTGGTGCGCAACCCTTCAATCGACTGCGATAGCGAAGCAATCTGTTCGAACGCCGTTTTACCGACTTGACGGAGTTCCCGGACTTCTTCGGCTGACTGACTCTGCCGCCAGGATGAGGCCACCGTTCCGAGCAGCCCCACCAGAATGTTCGGCGTGGCTACTACAACGCCGCGTTGAGCGGCATGTTCAAGCAGATCCGGATCGAACTCAAGCGTGGTGCCGAGCAGCGCATCGCCGGGCCGGTAGGCCACACCCAGATGTTTCGGGACAGACGGTATTTCGGCGAGATGCCGCCGGATCTCCGCCGCCAGAGCAGTCATATGCCGCGCGCGTTCGATGTCGGACGTGGCGTCACAAGCCGCTTCGTAATGGTTCAAGCTGGGCAATGAGTGGATATCGATGCGTTTCGATCCGAGCATGCGGACCGCGGCCTGATCGGCAAAGCTCTCGACATCTCCAGCCTCAGCGAACTCGCCATGCTGGGCCAAGCCGGCCATCTCCACGACGCGGCGCAAACGCACGGGCGTAAAGCGCACACGTGGAGCGCGGCGTTCGGCTTCGATACACCGCTGCTCGGCTTCGATCCGTGCCGCGTCGGCTTCGGCCAGTTCGGCCCGGATCCGCTCGGTTTCGGCGCTGAGCCCGATGATGTGATCCTGGGCGGCGCGGAGTTCGTTTTGCGCCGCGTCGGCCGACTCGGCCAAGGCGGCCATTGCTTCAGCGGTGGGCGCGGCTTCCAGGCGTTGCCGCAATTCCTGCGATTCGTTCAGCAGGGCCTGCACCTGCGTCTCGCCCTCTTCCATGGACTGCCGCAAGGAGGCTACTTGAGCCTGTGCCTGTTCCGCCGCATCGGCGGCGGCCTTGGCCAGTACCGTCCGCTCGTCGTCGAATGCAGCCACCTGCTGACGGGCGCGTACCGCCTCCATCATCGCCATCGTCAACTGCGTTTCACGCTCGGCGAGGAGCGAGGGCGTAACTGGTCCACCCGCCACGTGCGCAAGAGCGGAGCGCTCTGCCTCGAGCCCAGCCAACTGCTGCCGGACCTGCTCCAGTTCTCCCACCAGCGCCTGTACGTCGTCCGATTGCTGCCCCATCCAGGCGGCCTTCTCGGCGGCGAGCGCCGCGACTTCTTGACGGGCGGCCTCAAGTTGAGCGGCCGCAGCCTGCTCTTGCTCGGACCGCTGCCCAACCACTGCAGCCTTCTCGGCTTCGAGCGCCGTAATCCGCTGACGTGCTGCTTCGAGTTCCTGCACCGACTGACCCAGTACGTAGCCGTCTCGGCCTCCAGCGCCGCAATCTGCTGACGCGCGGCTTCCAGTTCCTGCACCGCCTGGCCGGCGACAGAGCGCTTCTCCGCTTCCAACGCCGCAATCTGCTGGCGCGCCGCGGACAGTTCCCCGATCACCACCTGGACATCCTGCCCCTGCTGCCCCACCCAGGCGGCTTTTTCCGCCTCTAACGCGGAAACCTGCTGACGGGTGGAAGCCAACTCGGCCAGCACGATCTTGGCGTCCTGCAACTGCTGCTCAGCCCAAGCCTGCTTTTCCGCTTCGATGGCGCCGATCTGCTGGCGAAGGTCGGCCGCCGCAACCTGTGCGTCCTGTGCGCGCTGGTCGATCCACGCCGCTCTTTCGGCCTCGAATGCAGCCACTTGTTGGCGCGCCACCCCGAGTTCGCTCGGCACGGCCTGCGCATTTGCCTCCAGCGCCCGGGCCTGCTCCATCCACTGCGCCTCACGTTCTGGCGACACACCCCCCGCCGCCAGCCGCGAGTGCGCATCCTCCAGATCCTTGCGGGCTCGCTCGGCCTCGGCCGCCGCAGCCTGCACGCGGTTGTCAGCCTCTGCCAGTTGTTCATTGAACGTCTGGCGCAGTGCTTCGGCCAAGCGCTGCTGCGACTGATTGACCAGACCGGCCTTTTCCTCCGCCTTCTGGCGAAGCTCAGCCATACGCGCGTCGAATTCCTGTGCCAACGCTCTTAGTTGAGCGTTCTCGTCGCGCAGTTCCTCAACGGTCTCGTGGTCGTTTTGCAGGAGTTGTTGTACTTCCTGAATACGAGCATCCTTGACCATGAGGCGCTCCTCCAGCGAAGCCCGCTCACGATCCGCACCCGCCTTCCCGCGCGCATAGATATTGGCGCGGCCTGCCCGCAGGCTGACCCAGGCGATCAAGAACCCGAAGACGAGTCCAGCGCCAACGGCGAAGGCAAACCAAGTCTGTTCCAAGCGTCCCTCCACACACGCGGCATTCCGACGTCTGAACATGTGATCGACGGGGACCTCGGAGAAGATTAGGGTTAAGTACCAGACATTTTTCTAGGTACGGGTGGCAAGCAGGCCAAATGCAAGGTATATAATCGGCTCTTCCATGGGGACGCAAACCCGGACTGCCAGGGTCCAATCCACGCCCGCCGCTCCGCTGCCGCCGCGTCTGTATTCGCTCGACGTCTACCGCGGTTTAACGATGATCTGGATGTTCGCTAACGGCCTTGGATTGCAGTACTTCCGCAAAGACCCGCTCCTCGCTCCATTCGCCGCACAGTTCACGCACGCCGACTGGGAAGGCATGACGCCATGGGACCTCATTCAGCCCTTCTTCATGTTCATCGTGGGCGTTGCCATGCCGTTTGCCTTCGCCGCTCGCGCCGCGCGAAGCGATGAAAGCGGGACTGGATGGGCGCGTGTACTGAGACGTTCAGCACTCCTGATTCTGCTTGGTACCCTAGCCCGCTCGATTCAGCGTGGGGGACCGAACCTTGACCTCATCAACGTCCTCGGCCAGATTGCCTTTACCTACGTTTTTGCCTACGCCGTTCTCAATCGGGGGTGGCGCGTACAGGCTGCCGCAGCCGCCGGGCTCCTCGTACTACACACCGCCCTATATACAATGATTCACCCGGCCGGCGTCTCCAGCTCCTGGGCACGCGGGGCCAACTTCGGTGCCTGGCTGGACATGCAGATCCTCGGCAAGAACTGGGGCGGCGGCTACGCTACCATCAACTTCATTTCCTCTGGCGCCAACACCATCTTCGGCGTCATGGCCGGCTGGGTGCTGATCGATAAGCTCCGCTCACCCGGCGCAAAGATCCGCACGCTCGCGCTGTGGGGCGTGGCGGGCGTCGCCGGCGGCCTGATGCTCTGGAACGTCATTCCGCTGATCAAGAAAATCTGGACAGCGTCGTTTGCCATCTACTCGGCCGGCTTTTCGCTGCTCGCGCTTGCGTTCTTTTACTGGCTGCTCGACGAGCGTGGAAACAAGCCACAACCGGCGTGGAGCCGCATCGCCGCCATGGTGGGAGCCAATTCCATCTTCATTTATCTGTTCCACGAAACGCTCTATGGCTTTGTGCTCCGCCTCGGCCGCTCCGTGCTGGGCGCGGCCGACGCCGGCAATGCCCTCCCATGGCTGCTGTATGAGTGGGCGTTCATCGCCATCGAAATCGCCGTCTGTTACTGGATGTATCAGCGCAAGATTTTCTTGCGCGTCTAACTCAACGAAGGATTTGTTTTCGCCATATGCAACTAACTCGCCGCCAATGGCTCACGCGTGCCGCCGGCGCGGCCACCTTCCTGACCGGCTACCACGCGCTCGCGCAAACGGCCAAGGGAAAGATCAAGATCCGCGATATTCAGACAATGGTCCTGCGGGGGCCAGACCGCAATTACACGCTGGTGAAGATCATCAGCGACGCGGGCCTGTACGGAATCGGCGAGGCGTACGGTTCGCCGGGCGCGGGCGTGAAAGAGCAGGTGCGCGCGCTGCGCAACGATCTCATCGGGAAAGATCCGCTGGAGATCGACGTGATCTACACGAACCTGCCGCGCCGCACCGACGGCTCGGCGCATATGCTGATGCGCGCCGTGTGCGGCATCGAGATGGCGCTGTGGGATCTGGCGGGCAAGACGCTGGGTGTGCCGGTGACGACGCTCCTCGGCGGCAAGTTCCGCGACAGGGTCCGCGTGTACGATCACTCGGCGCCGCGCGACATGCTGGATAAAGCGAGTTGCCGCGAGTGGGCCGCGAAGGTGAAGGCGAATCCGGCCGGTTTCACGGCGCACAAGTTCGGGTTCCGGCGCGGCAAGGCGGAGACGGACGCGGGCATCGACCGCGCGAACCGCGTGCTGAGCACCAAGGAACTGATTGATCTCGGGCGCGGCTTTGAAAACGTGCGCGAGGCGATCGGGTGGGACCACGACATCATGGTGCACTACCACTGGGAGCACGACGTGCGGACGGCGATGCAGATCTGCGAAGCGGTGACGCCGATCAAGCCGCTATGGCTTGAGGATCCGCTGGGTGTGGACTACTCGCCCGCGTGGAGCCGGCTGTGCCAGTCGTCGAAGATCCCCATCTGTACGGGCGAGAATCTGTTCCGCCGCCACGGCTTCCGCGACTTTATCGTGAACCAGGGCTGCGATATCCTGCACCCGGACCTGCGCAACTCGGGCGGGTTCCTTGAGACGAAGCGCATTGCCGATTTCGCCGATGTGTATAACCTGCCGATGGCCACGCACAACACCGGCTGCCAGTTGAATACGTGGGCGACGGTACACTGGGCCGGGTCAATCCGCGACTTCCTTTGCTGCGAGACGGTGACGGGCAAAGGCGATTGGATGGACCAGGTGCTGGCGCTCGACCGGCCGTATGTCAAGGGCGGCGAGATTGAGTTGACGACGAAGCCGGGGTTGGGCGTGGATTTGAACGCCGACGTGGTGAAGGCGCACTTGGGTGCGGGCGAGAAGTGGTGGGGCTGATTCGAGCCGGCCGCTTGACATCCGCCCCCCGAATCGCATATCAATGACACTCGACCTCCATGTGGCAACAACACTACACACCCATTGCCGATAGCATCGGCCTTTCGGCCCTCGCGGCCGCCGCCCCAATCTTCGTGTTGCTCTTCCTGCTCGGCATCCTGCGCAAGCCGAGTTGGGTGGCCGCCATCGCGGGCCTTGGCACAGCCATCGCCGTCGCGCTCGGCGTATATGGCATGCCGGCGGGCACCATGCTCTCGTCGGTCGCTTATGGCGCAGTGTTCGGATTGTTCCCCATCGGGTGGATCGTCTACTGGGCCATCGTGCTATACCGCATCACGGTGGAAACCGGCAACTTTGAAGTCATCAAAGACTCGGTCGGCGGCCTCACCGATGACCGGCGCTTGCAGGCGCTGCTCATCGCCTTCGCGCTCGGCGCGTTCATCGAAGGCGCCGCGGGCTTCGGCACTCCTGTCGCCGTCGCCGCGGCGATGCTCACTGGCCTCGGCTTCTCGCCGTTCTACGCCGCGGGCATCTGCCTCATCGCCAACACCGCGCCCGTTGCCTTTGGCTCCATCGGGATTCCTATCGTCACGCTGTCGCAGGTCACCGGCTTCGAACAGATGCCGCTCAGCGCGTGGGTGGGCCGTATCTGCGCGCCGGTTTCGCTGTTCATCCCCGCTTACCTGATCGTGGTTATGGGCGGCATGAAGGCGCTCGCCGGCGTATTTCCCGCCGCCATCCTCTGCGGCATCGCTTTTGCCGGCACTCAGTTTCTTGTCTCCAACTACATCGGCCCCGCGCTCACCGATATCTTGAGCGCTCTCGCCGCCATCGGCGCGCTCGTCGCGCTCTTCAAGGTGTGGAAGCCCGCCGACACGTTCGAACTCGAAGGCGCCACAGTCGCCGAGCGCCCGCAGAGCCACGGCACGGCCAAGACCCTCACGGCCTGGTCGCCGTATCTTTTCCTGGTGGTGTTTGTGCTGCTCTGGGGTTCCCCCCCCATCAAGGCATTCCTCAACACCTTCAGCGTCAAGATCCCGTGGCCCGGCCTGCACAATCTGGTCATGCGTATGCCGCCGGTGATGCCGAAGGAAGCACCCTACGCCGCCGTCTATGACTTTGCGTGGCTCAGCGCCGCCGGTACCGCCTGCCTGCTCGCCAGCCTCTGCGCGATGGTGCTGCTGAAGATTCCGGTTTCGAAGTACCTCGGCATCCTCGGCGCCTGCACCAAGCAATTGAAGCTCAGCATGCTCACCATCGCCTGCGTGCTCGGCCTCGCGCAACTCATGAACTACTCGGGCGCCACGGCCACCATGGGCCTCGCGTTTGCCGCCACCGGCGTGCTGTTCCCGTTCTTCAGTTCGCTCCTTGGCTGGCTCGCCGTGTTTCTCACCGGCTCGGACACGTCGGCTAACGCGCTGTTCGGGAACCTGCAGGTGATCACCGCCAATCGCCTCGGCCTCGACCCCGTGCTGATGGCGTCGGCCAACTCGGCCGGCGGCGTCATGGGCAAGATGATCAGCCTGCAGTCGATCGCCGTGGCCGCCGCCGCCACCGAGATGAAGCAGGAGGACGAGGCGAAGCTGTTCCGCTTCACAGTCCGCCATTCGATCTTCCTCGCCGCGGTACTGGGCGTCATCACGTTTATCTACTCGAGCCTTCAGAAGTAAACTCATAAGGATGCTGGGACCAGCGATCCTTCACTCGGTCAGCTACTCGGGCTCTTGGGGCCAGGCCGCGCTCACCGTGGACGCCTTCGTCGACAAGGCCGCCGAACTGGGCTTTCAGGGCGTTATGCTGATGGCAAAGCGTCCGCATGTGAGCGTGCTCGACTACGACACCGACGCACGCGCGCGACTCCGGGACCGGATCGCCAAGGCCGGCCTCACCACGGTCGTAATCGCCGGCTACACCAACTTCACGGCCGATCTGGAGCACGGCGAAGTGCCGCACCGCGAGATCCAGATCCAATACGTCGCTGAACTCGCGCGCCTCGCGCGCGACCTTGGCGGCAACGTGCTGCGCATCTTCACCGGCTACGATCACCCGGCGTCGAACTACACGGTGCAGTGGAACATGATCGTCGCCGCACTCAAGGAATGCTCGCGCCGCGCGGCGGAGTTCAGCGTTACGCTCGGCGTGCAGAACCACCACGACATGGCGGTGGGCTGGCAGTCGCTGCATGACCTCATCCGCGCCGTCGGCGAGCCCAACTGCCGCCCGTTGTTCGACGCCTGGGCTCCCGTGCTGCATGGCGATGAACTCTACACGCCCGCGCGCAGCTTCGGCTCGGCCTGCCCGCACACCACGGTGGCCGACTATCAGCTTCGCCCGCGCTACAAATACAACCCCGCGCTCGTGAACTACGAGGAAGAGCTCGCCTACACGCAAGCCGTCCCAATGGGCGAAGGCTTCATCGACTATCGCGGCTTCTTCACCGGCCTCGCCGACGGCGGTTTTACCGGCAGCATCGCTTACGAAATGTGCTCCCCGCTGTTACACGGCGGCTCGCTTGCCACCCTGGATGACTACGCTCGCCGATTTCTCACTTATATAAAAGAGCTCAAGGCGCCGCGGTGATTGTACTGTTATTCGGGCCGCCCGGGTCTGGCAAGGGAACCCAGGGCCGCCTGTTGAGTAAGTGGCTCGGCATTCCTTGCCTCTCTACCGGCGACCTGCTGCGCGCGGCCGCTGAGGAGCCCACCCCAGGCGGGCGCGCGCTCAAGTCGCACCTCGCCGCGGGAGGCTATGCCACGGACGTCATGGCGAACGCGATCGTCCGCAAACGCCTTGCGCAAGCCCGTCACGGCCTGATCCTCGACGGCTACCCGCGCACGCTGGCGCAGGCGGAGTATCTCGACGATGTCGTCGCTACGCTCGAACTCGCCGAGCCCGTGGCGCTGCATCTCCGGGCCGAGTCCGAAGTGCTGGTTGACCGTTTGGCCGGCCGGCGTCAGTGTCCGGCATGCCTTCGTATCTTCAGCAACGGCGCGCACGAGTGTAAAGACTGTGACGTCTCCCTGGTACGACGGGACGACGACTCCCAGGAAACAGTACGTGAACGACTGGAGATCTATGCCCGAGTAACTGCGCCAGTCCTGGAGTATTACGGCCCTGCGCGCCGCATCGACTTCGACGCCCATCGTGCTGAGTTGGAAGTATTTAGCTCACTCCAGGCCGCCTTAGAGCCGGTGCTCGGCTCATATGGAACCCTAAGGAAAAGGTATTAGCACTAAGGCTCTCTGTTGCAATCTCAGGCCTTCACTCATACATCGCGTGGTACACGTGCGATGGTCGCCCGGGCTTCACTGGGTTGTACCCCACCTTGGCCTCTTCCTGCCGCCCGTACAGCG
>VFZP01000171.1 GCA_016871115.1 Acidobacteriota bacterium | reverse complement strand
CACCGTCTCGGAACCCATAGTGTCTTTCTTTTCTTCCATTACGTTCAGTCTCCTTGGATCTCGGTCAGTAAGCCAACTTCGTGTCCAAGAAAATCGGGTCCCCTATATCCTCGGCACTCGCCTATCTGAATCCGTCAGTCAACGATGGCGCGGCGGGAGCGAACCGGTATCTCTGGCTCGCGATGCACGTCTTCGTGGATGGCAAGATGCGAGCGATCTGCTCACTGTTGTTCGGTGCCGGAGCCCTGCTGTTCCTGGAGCGAGCCGCGGCCAGAACCGGCACCAGCGCCGCGCCGCCGTACTATCGCCGCACGTTGCTGCTTGTCGCTTTTGGAGTGCTGCACGGGCATCTGTTGTGGTGGGGAGACATCCTCTACACATATGACATCGCGAGTTTGTTCCTTTACCCGGTCCGTCATTGGACGGCGAGAAAACTGGCGGTTGCCGGCGCTTTCTGCCTGCTGCTGAACTCCCTGGTGTATCCCGCGGGCAATTTCAAGTTCACGGTGGTCTCGTCAGCCATTAAGGAGTTCGAGCAGATTGAGGGAACGCGGTCCCTTGCGCCCAAGGAGCAACAGAAGCTGGCGCGGCTCTGAAAGTCCGTCGGGTCGTTCTGGCCGGGTCCGGAGAAACTTGCGAAAGAAATCTAAGACCGCCGTGGGACGTATTCCGCCATCCGGTTTAACTCAACCAGCGCCGCGCGCGCGGAAACGTCGGAGCTGTTTATCTTCTTCTTTAGCGCTCTTGGGATGATGCTGATTGGCATGGCGCTGGCCAAGCACGGGTTTCTGATGGGTCGCGCGCCGGACCAGATCTATCGCCGCGTGGCCTGGATCGGCTTGTTGGTGGGCGTGTCGGCGGCGCTATGGTCCGGTCTGCGGTGGATGTTGGAGGGCTTTGCCTTTCTCGGCTTCTTCCTCATTCTCAGCCCGACGGCGGACTTGGATCGTCTTTGTGTCGGCCTTGCCTACATCTCAGTTCTGCCCGTGCTGTTTCGCACGGAGCGCCTGCGTTGGCTGACCGGCGTGCTCTCCATCTGCGGGCGGATGGCGCTGACCAACTACATTCTGGCGTCGGCGCTGGCCATGCTGGTGTTCTCCGGCTTCGGCCCCGGCCTGTTTGCGCGCCTGTCGCGCGTGGAGTTGCTGGCGGTTGTGGCGGCGATTTGGACGGTCCAGATCGGGTTCAGCCAGTGGTGGATGGCGAGGCGCCGCTTCGGGCCGCTCGAGTGGGCGTGGCGGATCCTCACTTACGGGCCAAGGAGTCGCTGAGACGGCGTCGAGCCGCTGCCGCCGGCCTCGCAAATGTTATCATCGACTTCGGAATGGACATCTTTGACGAACTCGTGGCCCTGCGCCGCAAGGGTCAAAAGTGCGCACTCGCGACGATCGTGCAGGTGAACGGGTCGATCCCCAGCTACGAAAGCGCCAAGCTATTGGTGCGCGAAGACGGATCGATGATCGGCACGGTGGGCGGAGGGTGCGTGGAGGCCGAAGTGTGGAACGCGGCGCGCGAGGTGATCGAAACCGAGCAGCCCAAACACTTGACCTTTTCTCTCGGCCAGGACGCCGCTTATGACAACGGGCTGATCTGCGGCGGCCAGCTCAACGTGTTTGTGGAAGCGATCATTCCGCAACCGCGGGTGTTGATCTTCGGCGCCGGGCACGTATCGAAGAGTTTGTCGAAAGTGGCCACGCTCGCCGGCTTTGCTACTACGGTGATCGATGACCGCGAACAGTTCGCCAATCGCGACCGGTTTCCCGAGGCCGAAGAAGTGGAGGCCGGCGAGTATGAGGAGATTTTCCCGAAGCTCGAAGTGAATTCGTCGAGCTATATCATTATCGTCACGCGCGGCCATCGCGACGACATGCGCGTGCTGAAGTGGGCGATCCAGACGCCGGCGCGTTATGTGTCGATGATCGGCAGCAAGCGCAAGGTGTTGGGCGTGATGAAGGAACTGGAAAAAGAGGGTATTCCTCGCGCGGCCTTTGAGAAGCTCCACGCCCCGATGGGCCTCGACATCGGCGCCATCAGCCCCGAGGAGATCGCCGTTTCCGTCGTGGCGGAGATGATCGCCGTGCGCCGGCAGCCGCAGTCGGCGTGGCGCGAAGTGTCGAAGTCGATCTACGTCAACCCCAGCCTCCGGACCGTATTGAAGTGAACCTGGCCGCGGTGATTCTCGCCGGAGGCGCCTCGCGCCGAATGGGCCGGCCCAAGGCGCTGCTCGCCTATCGCGGCGAGACGGTGCTGGATCGGCTGATTGGCCTTTACGCTCGTTTCTGCACGCCTGTGATTGTGGTTTTGGGCCATGCTCACGAGGCGATTCGCGCGGGCTTGACGCGTGCCGCGGAGGTGCAGTTTGCGCTGAACCCTGACCCGGACCGCGGCCAACTCAGTTCTCTCCAGTGCGGCTTGGCGCTCGCGCCACTGGGCAATGTGTTGTTTACACCGGTGGACTACGCAAGCGTGCAACCGGAAACCGTCGAGGCGTTGGTGCGGCAGTTCGATGCGTCGCCGGCGACGGCGCGGCTTGCGCCCAGCCACGCCGGACGCCACGGCCATCCCGTGTTGATCCGCGCCGATGTGAAAGACGCGCTGCTGGCGTTCCCGGCCACGGCCAGCGCGCGCGAAGTGATGGAACGTTACCGCGGCGCCACGGAGTATCTGCCGGTGGACGACGAAGGCACCGTGAACGATCTCGATTTCCCGGCGGACTACGAGCGGTTGCTCGCCCGCGAGGCGGCGTCGCGTCATGAGTAAGTGGATGCGCCGCGCGCTTGTGGCCGCGCCGGTTCTCGCCGTTGCCAGCGTGCTGGCCGCACCGTACTTCCGCGCCGACCAGTACAAGGCGCAGATTCAGCAGAACCTCGAACGCGTGCTGGGCCGCCGCGTGGATCTGCAAGGCGAGGCGCGCTTCCAACTCTATCCGCGCCCCGGCGTCTCGCTCAGCCGCGTGGTGATTCACGAGTTGCCGGCGCTGGGGCTGGAGCCGGTCGCCTATCTCGATTATCCGGACTCCTCGCTTGACGTGTCGCTATCGCCGCTGGCGCTCATCATGGGCCGCGTGAAAGTCACCGGCGTGCGTCTGGTAGCGCCGAGCCTGAATCTCACCAAATCCAACTCCGGCCAGTGGACCTTTCAGCCGCTCATCGAGAAGGCGATGGGTGAAGGGCGCGCGGCGGGCTTCGACCTCGACGCGATTCAAGTGCAGGGTGCGCGGCTCAATTTCAAGATCGGCGACGTGAAGAGCTTGTTTTACCTCGCCGATACGGACCTGCGTATCGAAGCCGACTCCGGCAACACCAACCGTTACGGCATGACCATCGAAGGCGACCCGGCACGCACGGATCGCACGTCGAGTTCATTCGGCCGTCTCACCGGCCGCGGCATGCTGTCGTTCGGGCGCGGCAACGACGAGTCTCGCATCGATTTGAATCTCTCGATCAATCGCACGCCACTGGCCGAAATTGTTTCGGCGCTCCAGGGGCGGGGCATCGGGCTCGGGGGTTTCGTGGCATCGCAGGCCAAGCTCAGCGGACCGCTGTCGCAGGTGAAAATCGAAGGCACGCTTCAACTGGCTGAGGCTGAGCGTTTCCGCTGGCTGCTGCCGCGCGCCGCCTCCGGCCGCGGCCGCGACTTTACTGGCACGCTCGACTGGCCGGGTCAGGAACTGCGTCTGCGCACGGTGGACCACCAGGATCCGGCGGCTTCGCCCGTCTCGCTGCGGCTGCGCGCCTTCGATCTGTTTCGCCAGCCGCGCTGGGCCCTGTTGCTCGGCATCGACAAAGCGCCGCTCGGTTCAGTACGCGCGTTGGCCGGCGAGTTGGCGCTCACACTACCCGCCGAGACGCCGCTCGAAGGCGGACTCAGCGGCGTGATGGGTTATTCGAGTCAGCATGGCGCGCATGGGCAGTTGGCGATGGCGCAGGCATCGGTCGCCGTGCCCGCGCAGCCTGCGCCGGTAACGGTGAACGAGGCACGCGTGATCGTCGATGGGCTGCAGTGGCGCGTGCCGGCAGCCGAGATCCGTTTGTCCGAGCACGAGAGTGTCACGGTCGAGTCCCTTGTGGACATGGCGTCGGGCCGCCGCGACCTGACCGCGGCTACGGCAGGCCTGGATGTGGAACAGTCGCGCGCGATCTGGCGGCAACTGGCTGGCGCCGATCCGCTGTTCTTTGACCGTTGCCAGCAAGGCCGCTGGGCGGGAACGCTGCGCTATAGCCAGGAGTCGGCGAGCGCGCCGGCGGGTTGGGCTGGCGATCTGCGCGTGATGGGCGCCGTGTGCAGCGTGGCAGGCCTGGCGGACCCGGTGCGCGTGCAGTCCGCGCAGGTGAGCATAAGGGGCGCAGCCATGGCCGCGCGGCGCGTGGTGGCGCTAGTGGGCGATCTGGCCGTGACTGGTGAGATGGACTACGACCCCGCGCGGCGGAGGTTCGCGCGGTTGCGCTTGTCGACGCCGTCGGTTTCGATGGCGGCAATTGAGCGCCTGCTGCTGCCGGCGCTGCGCCGCGACGCGGGATTCATTTCACGCACGCTCGGCCGGCGCGTGCCGGTGCCCGAGTGGCTGGCGCGGCGTCGCGCGGAGGCAGTGCTCTCGGTGGGCGCGCTCGATCAACGGTTCGAGACTGTGGAGGCGCGCCTGGTATGGGACGGCACGCAAATCGACATTCCCGAGTGGAAAGCCTCGGCGTGGCGTGGCGCCATGAAGGGCCGCGCCCATATCTCGCTCGAAGCAGCCGAGCCGGTCTACAGCGGCAGCACGACGCTCACCGACGCAGCGTGGCGGGACGGCCGCGCCAATACCGAAGCGGCGTGGGAGACGGCGGGCGTGGGCGGTGCGCGGTTGCTGGCCGCTTTGAAAGCGCAGGGTACGTTTCATGCCAAGGGCACGGTGCTGGCCGAGCCGGACGCCGCGCTCGATGCGATCACCGGGAAGTTTGCGTGGGCCGCCGGACGTTTGCAGTTGAACGGCGCGCAGTGGACCACGGTCGCGGGCGAAACCTTCGAAGGGCAGGGCAGCGCGGCCGCGGATGGCAAGCTGAGCCTGGAGCCGGCGGGCGGCCGCGGTGCGCGCGTCAGCGGCCGGCTTTGGTAGCGCTACGTCCCTGAAATCGTCATGCCGCCGATCAGCAGCGTGGGGCTGGCCACCGCGCCACGAAACTCAAGGTCGTCGGCCACGGCTTCGATATTCGTCAGCATGTCCTTCAGGTTCCCGGCAATCGTCACTTCGGCCACCGGAAACGCAATCTCGCCGTTCTCCACCCACAGGCCGCTCGCGCCGCGCGAATAGTCGCCCGTCACCGCGTTCACGCCGAAACCCATCAGTTCGGTGACGTAGAATCCCGTGCCCGCCTGGCGCAGTAGTTCCGCCACGCTAGGCGCACCCTTTTCGATGTAGAGATTCCCTTGGCCGATCGAAGCGTTGCCCGTCAGCCCGCGGCTGGCGTTGCCCGTGGTTTTCATGCCCAACTTGCGCGCGGTGTAGGTGTTGAGCAAGTAGCTCTTCAGCACGCCTTTCTCAATCACCACGGTACGGCGCGACGGTACGCCTTCATCGTCATAGGGTGCCGAGCCGAACAATCCGGGAATCGTCGCGTCGTCCACCACCGTCACCGCGGCAGACGCCACCCGTTCGCCGAGTTTGTCCTGCAGAAACGAGGCGCGGCGGTAGATCGCATCGCCGTTCACCGCTTCGAAGATGTGTCCCAGCAAAGACCGCGCCACGCGCGGCTCAAAAATCACCGGCGCCTGCTGCGTGGGCACCTTGCGAGAGCCCAGCCTGCGGATCACCCGTTCGGCCGCGCGCCGTCCGATATGCTCCGGCGACTCCAGTTGCCCCACGCCGCGCGCCGAGTGGAACCAGTAGTCGCGCTCCATGCGCCCTTCGTGCTGCGCCACCGGCACGGCGCTGATGGAACAACTCGTGGTTTCATACCCGCCCACAAAGCCCAGCGAGTTCGCAAATGCGTGCCGCGAAATGCGCGACCCGAACGAGCCGCCCTCGGAGTTGGTAATGCGCGCGTCAAAGCTCAGCGCCGCCGCTTCGGCGCGCTGTGCCAGAGCAATCTTCGCGGCTGCCTCCATCCCGTCCAGATCGTACGAGGCCAGTTGCAAATCGCCAGCGATCTGCCCAAGCTCCGCTGCGTCCGGCAGCCCCGCGTGCGGATCTTCCGTGGTGATCTTTGCCAGATCCACTGCCTGCCGCACCATCATGCGCAAGCCCTCCGGCGTCAGATCCGACGTGTACGACGACCCGGTGTTTCGCCCAAACAACACGCGAATGCCCGCGCCGCGCGAGCCTGACTCTTTCACCTGCTCCACTTCGCCGCGCCGCACCTGCGCGTCGAACTCCTCGCCCTGGCTGACGTTGCATTCAACGCCCGTCGCGCCGGCTTCCTGCGCCAGTTTAATCACGTCCGCGGCGATCTGTTTGAGTTGCTCCACCATTACCGCGCCGTGCCTCCCACCGTCATCTTGTCGATGCGGATCGTCGGAATCCCCACGCCCACCGGCACGGACTGGCCTTCCTTGCCGCAGATGCCCACGCCTTCATCGAGCGCGAGATCATGCCCCACGCGGCTCACGTACTTTAACGCCTCCGGCCCGTTGCCGATCAGCGTGGCGCCGCGCAACGGCCGCCCGATCTTGCCGTCTTCAATCAGATAGCTCTCGGTGGCGGAGAACACAAAATTGCCCGACGTGATGTCCACCTGCCCGCCCCCGAACGTGGCGCAATAGATGCCGCGGCTCACCGATTTGATGATGTCCTCTGGCTCATCCTGCCCGGCCAGCATGAACGTGTTGGTCATGCGCGGCATCGGGATGTGTTGATAGCTCTCGCGCCGCCCGCTGCCCGTGCCCGAGGTGCCCAACGCGCGCGCCGACAAGCGGTCTTGCAGATAGCCGCGGAGCACGCCGTTCTCAATCAGCACGTTGCGCTGCGTGGGCGTGCCTTCGTCGTCCACGTTGAGCGAGCCGCGCCGCGAGTGAATCGTGCCGTCATCCACCACCGTGACCAGTTCCGACGCTACTTGTTGGCCCACGCGCCCGGAGAATGCCGAGACGCCTTTGCGATTGAAGTCCGCTTCCAGGCCATGGCCCACCGCTTCGTGCAGCAGCACGCCGGGCCAGCCTTTACCCAGCACCACCACGTGTTCACCGGCCGGCGCGTCCGATGCTTTCAGTTGCACCAGCGCCTGGCGGACTGCTTCCTTGGCGAACGCCTCGGGCGAATGTGTGCCGGTGAAAAAATCGAGGTCCACGCGCCCGCCGCCGCCATGGCTGCCGCGCTGCGGCGTGCCGTTGCCTTCGCGCGCCAGCACAAATACATTCATGCGCGCCATCGGTTGGCGATCCGTGGAAATGACGCCGTCGCTCGTAGCCACCATCACTTGCTTGATCGCGTCCAGGTAAACGGCCTGCACTTGAAATACGCGCGGGTCCGCGGCACGCGCGGCCTCGTCGGCGCGCAGCACATACTTCACGCGTTCAGAGAGCGGCACGTCCGCAGGTGCGTTCAGCACGGGATAAAGATCATGCTTGGCCGCGCTGGTAAAGCCCGCCGTTTCCACCTTCGTCGGGCCGCTGGCGATACACGCCGCCACGCGCGCGGCCTGGCGAATCTTCTCCGGAGCGAGATCGTCACTATATGCGTAGCCCGTGCGCTCACCGGCAATCACCCGCACGCCCACGCCCAGGCTGACGCCCTGCGTCGCGCTTTTCACGATGGATTCATCGAGGCTGAGGGACGTGGTCGAAAGGTACTCGAAGTACAAGTCGGCGTAATCTCCGCCGCGGCTGAGGGCTTCTGAAAGGAACGAGGCGAGGTCCTGCCCGGTGAGGCCAAACTTCCGGCCGAAAAACGAATCCGCAACGGTCATCTCCTCCGAGCGTAGCACGCAGGCGGCGATGTGCTATTTTGAAAGGCAGTGTCGGCATCGCCCCTCAACGTTCAGCTTGAGATCTACGAGGGTCCGCTGGACCTGCTGCTGGACCTGATCAGGAAGCAGCAGATCAACATCAACGATATCCCGATTGCGCGGATCACGTCCCAGTACCTGTCCTACGTGCAAAAGGCCGCCGAGCTCAACATCGAGTTGGGCGCGGAGTTCGTGTACATGGCCGCCACTTTGATCCAGATCAAGTCGAAGCTGCTTCTGCCGCGGGATCCGGAACTCGAAAAGATCGACCCCCAAGGCGACCCGCGCCAGGAACTGGTGGACCGGCTGATTGAGCACGAGCGCTTCAAGAACGCCGCCGAGATGCTGCAGCAGAAGCGCATGTTGGAAGAGGCCGTCTGGTCGAATCCGCAGATGAAAGACTTTCTCAACGAAGACGACGGAAGTGGCGATCTGAACGTGACTTTGTACGATCTGGTGCGCACGCTGCAGACGATTCTGGACCGTGCCAAGCGCCGGCCGCCGTATGAAGTCGGCGAGGAAGACGTGACCGTGCCGGACATGATCCGCTACCTGCGCTCGGCGTTGGTGAACGATCTGGCCGAGAACAACTCGGTGAGTGCAACGAAACTGTTCGAGCGCCAGCGCAGCCGCCGCGCCATGATCTGCCTGTTCCTCGCCATTTTGGAGATGGTGCGCATGCAGGCCGTCACGCTGGTGCAGCAGGAAGAGTTTGCTGATATCGGCATCTGTAAACATGAACGTTTCGATGAGGTTTTCGCGAGTGAAGCGGCCCTCACTACAATTCAACAAGAGTATTCATAATTCCCGCTAAGTATAAGATGGCTGAGAACAAAATCGAAGAGACTGAAGTGGTGTCCGTGGCCGCGAACGAGGAGTCCGAGGCCGCCCAGGCCCGGGCTGCGGTGGGCGGTAAGAGCGCCGGAGAAACGGCGGTAGAAGCGGCCGAAGCTGTCGCCGAAGCGCCGGCAGAAGAACCCGAGACGCCCGAAGTACAGGTGGACATGGGTGCCGAGCAACTCGGCGTGGAAGACAAGCCCGCCGATGCTGAATCAGAGCGCCGCCGCCAGCGCGCCATGGTGGAAGCCGCCGTCTACGTCGCCGAGGAGCCTATCGCGCCCGCGCCGATCGCGCAAGCATTGGGCCTTTCAAAAGAGCTGGTGGAGTCGCTGCTGGCCGAACTGGTGGAAGCCTTTGCGGCCCCTTATCACGGCATTGCGATCCGCGAAGTGGCGGGTGGCTTCAAGATGAGCACCAAGCCGGAGTTCCACGAGGACATCCGGACATTCGTCAAGAAACTGAAGCCGGCCTTGAAGCTCTCGCTTGCCGCGCTCGAGACGCTGGCCGTGGTGGCCTACAAGCAGCCGATCACCGGGCCTGAGATCATGGAGATCCGCGGCGTGCAGGGCGGCGGCGTGCTGAAGACGCTGCTGGAGCGCAAGCTGATCACCGCTGCCGGACGCAAGCAGGTGGTGGGCAAGCCCGTGCTGTACAAAACCACCAAGGACTTTCTCCTCCAGTTTGGCTTGAAGGATCTCGCCGAACTGCCTACGCTCAAAGAGTTTGAAGAGTGGAGCCGGCTGGCTCTGGGCGACGATGCGGGCGAGACGCCCGAAGCACAACCGGCGCCTCAACCGGCGCCCGAAGCCGAGACGCCCGCGGCGGCCACCGCTGACCCAGAACCCGAAGCGGCCCCAGAGCCCGAGACGGCCAACGCCGTCGCAGGATCGGAGTAAACCGAAATGGCCGAAGAGCGGCTCCAAAAAATCCTCGCACGCTACGGCGTGGCCAGCCGCCGCAAGGCCGAGGAACTGATCGTCGAGGGCCGCGTGCAGGTCAACGGCAAGACCATCGTGGAGTTGGGCTCGAAGGCCGACGCCACGGTGGATGACATTCGCGTGCTGGGCCGTGCGCTCCGCCCGCCGCAGCATCAACTCTACCTGCTGGTGAACAAGCCGAAGGGCTGCGTCACAACCGTCTCTGACCCGGAACATCGCAAGACCGTGATGGATCTGGTGAAGGGAATCAAAGAGCGCGTCTACCCGGTCGGCCGGCTCGACTATCACAGCGAGGGCGCGCTGCTGATGACCAACGACGGCGACTTTGCCAACGCCATCATCTCGGCTAAGAGCAAGGTGCCGAAAATCTACGAAGTGAAGGTGAACGGCAAGCTCACGCCGGAGCAGGCCGATCAGTTCCGCGCGGGCGTGCCTGTTGACGGCCGCAAAACCGCGCCGTGCCAGTTGAAGCTGGTGAAGATTGGCGACAATCCCTGGTACATGGTGGTTCTTGAAGAGGGCCGCACGAATCAGATCCGACGCATGTTCCTCCATTTCGGGCTGCTGGTGGAAAAGCTCCGGCGCACGCAGATTGCGTTTTTGAAGCTGGGCAGGCTCCAGCCAGGCGACTACCGCCCGCTGACGGATGACGAGATCATGAAGTTCCGCAAGCTGTTGGGACTCAAGCCGCCCGCGCCCCCGCCGCGTCCGGCCAAGCGGGCGCGCGGATGATGAGTCTGGAGATGGCCGCGTTGTTGCGCGAGGCAAAAACGATTGCAGTGGTGGGCCTGTCGAGCGATGAGTTTCGCCCCAGCCACGGGGTGGCCGCGTATATGCAGCAGCACGGCTATCGCATCGTGCCGGTGAACCCGAAAGAGACGTCGATCCTCGGCGAGACCTGTTACCCGGATCTGGCGTCGGTGCCCGGCGAGGTCGACATCGTCGACATCTTCCGGCGCAGCGAGGCCGTGTCGGCCATTGTGGACGAAGCGATCCGGATTGGCGCGCGCGGCGTGTGGATGCAGGAAGGCGTTGTGCATCCGGAAGCGGCGGCAAAGGCTCGCGCGGCGGGACTCGCGGTGGCTGAGGACCTCTGCATCCTGAAGGAACACCGCAAAATTTAATCGCCGTACGGGCACATACATAAGGTGGCGCGCGTATCTTGAGCGATGCCTTCCTCTCTCCGTCTGTGGCCCGGCGTTGCCGCCGTGACGATACTGTGGCTGGTGCGATTCGGTACACCCGTGTTTTTGCCTGAAAGTGGCATGCGCGGGGCCGTGATCGGCTCCATGGTGTGTGCGCTGGCGGTCTTCCTCTGGTGGCTCGCGTTCAGCCGCGCGCCATGGTTCAGGCGTCTGGCCGCGATGGGCATGGTGGCGGCAGTGTTGACGCTGATGCCTCGCACAGGCGCGCTCCATCCTTCGATTACCGGCGGCATGATGGGGATGATGTTCATGATCCAATCGCTGCCTTGGGTCTGTCTCGCGCTGGTGGTCTCGGCAGCGGCCGCGACGAACGGCCTGGCGCTGCTGGCGGCCATGCTGCTGGCGGTTTGCGGCGGTTTTGCGCTGTTGCGTGCCGATGGAATCAGCGGCGAAGGCGGCTCGCAACTGGCATGGCGATGGACCAGGTCGGCCGAAGAGCGCTTGTTGCTGACGATGCCGAAAGCACCGCTGGCGCCTGCTGCTGCGGTGGCACCTGTTCCGGTGGTCTGAGCACCCGTGGTTGTTCAGCCGTCTGCCCCGCCGGTGGTGGAGGCCGCGGTCTGGCCGGGCTTCCGAGGCGTACAGCGGGTCGGCGTGGCGCGGGGGGGCGGTGGAAACCGATTGGGCCAAGTCCCCTCCGGTGCGGTTGTGGAAGCGGGCCGTGGGTCCGGGCTGGTCCTCATTCGAGCTTCGCGCAGTTCCGTGCGCGTCAGCGGGGCGGCGCGCGAGTTTTTCGATGCGCGGCGAGCAAAACCGCGATACGGGCAGTCTCCTAATCGGGATCGTCGACTGCCTCGCTGCTGCAAGACGGCCCTCGTCACCACTGATAGGAACGCGAGAGCCTGGAATCACGCTTGCATTCGGGCTATTGGCGCCACTGATGAGTCGATCTTAGCTGTCGCTGCCCACGGCTCCTCAAATCCTACCGTGGTAGCCCTCCCCGTGTTCCTTCCTGATGTGACCGGCTCCGGTCGGTCCGGCGCTTGTATGGGACAAGACTCCGGGTAGCTCCCTCCCGCGAGTTGCGCTACACTCAGGCATATTTCGTCCTCTTGTCCTCCTTCTCTCCCTGGCCGCCGCGCCCGCCCTCGCCCAAACCATCGCCGCCGACGGCGTGGTCAACGCCGCGGACTACACCGCCGCCATCGCCCCGGGCTCCCTCATCGCCATCTTCGGCTCGAACCTCGCCCCCGCCACCATCAGCGCCGCCTCCACCCCCCTGCCCACCGCCCTCGCCGGCGCCTCCGTCGAAGTCAACGGCCAGCCCATCCCCCTCTTCTTCGTCTCCGCCGGCCAGATCAA
>VFZP01000170.1 GCA_016871115.1 Acidobacteriota bacterium | reverse complement strand
AAGGCTTTCTGCCCCGGCCCGGCAGGTCGACCAAGCCATCGAGCCCCTTCTCCTCGAAACGCTTGGACCAAAGCGATACCGTCGCCATGCTCACGCCGGTAGCGGCAGCTACGTCGGTTTCCTTGCGCCCTTCGGCTCGCATCAGGACAATCCTTGCCCGCAGTGCGTCGCGCTGCGTGCTGGTGGGAGAGTGAGCACGGCGGCGCAGCGTGGATCGCTCTTCTGGAGTGAGCTCGATGGTCGAGACAGGGCGTGCCATGGCTAAGTATGGCACAGTTCCGCAGTTATTTAAATGCACTTCAATTACAGGACACTGGGTGTATCCTGGTCAGGACATGATCACCCGCCGCGCCCTGCTCTCCAGCACGCCACTATTGGCGGTGCCGCCCGCTGGAAGGCCGAAGATCGCCGCCATCTGCACCACCTATTTTCAGTACTCGCACGCCCAGCACATCGTCGACCGCTTCCTGATCGGCTATGGCTGGAACGGCGAACATCACCGCCCGATGATGGACGTGGTGTCGCTGTGGGTGGATCAGGTGGGCAAGAACGACATCAGCCGTTCGCGCCTGGCCGAGTTTCCGCAGATGAAGCTGTACCCTTCGATTGCCGAGGCACTCACGCTTGGCACCGGGAAGCTGGCCGTGGACGCGGTCCTGTTGATCGGCGAGCACGGACGCTACGCGCGCAACAACAAGGGCCAGCACAAGTATCCGCGGTATGAGTTCTTCCAGGAGATCGTGAAGGTGTTTGAGTCATCGGGCCGCGTGGCGCCGGTGTTCAACGACAAGCATCTTTCGTGGAACTGGGAATGGGCCAAGGAGATGTACGATACGGCGCAGCGGATGAAGATTCCTTTCCTTGCCGGTTCCAGCCTGCCGGTGACATGGCGTACGCCCTCGTTGGAACTGCCCGCGAACGCGAAAGTACGCGAGGCCGTGTGCGCCTGCTATGGCGGCGTGGACAGCTATGACTTCCACGGACTGGAAACGCTGCAATGCATGGTGGAGCGGCGCAAGGGCGGCGAGACGGGCGTGAAATGGGTGCAGGCCTATCGCGGCGCGGAGTTCTGGAAAGCGATGCAGGATGGCGTGTGGTCGCGCGAGTTGATGGAGTCGGCGCTGTGCCGCAGCCATACGCTCAAGCCGTCGCGCGAGGGGTTCAACAACGACTTCCCGGCGCCCGAGTCCATGCAGCGCATGGTGCGGAATCCGGTGGCGTACGTCTATGAGCACAACGACGGATTGAAGTGCACCATGCTGCTGCTGAGCGGGTTGATTGAAGACTTCAACTTCGCCTGCCGAATCGATGGCCGGCGCGACCCTTTCTCCACGCAGATGTATCTGCCAATGCCGCCCGGGCGTACGACACTCGCGAACTTCTTTTCGCCGCTCACCAACAACATTGAAGTGCTGTTTGCCACCGGTAAGGCGCCGTATCCCCTGGAGCGCAACCTGCTGACCACGGGCTTGACCGCGGCGGGCGTGGACTCGCTGTTTGCCGGACAGGCGCGCATCGAGACGCCACACCTTGCGTCGATCGCCTATCCCGCGCCGCGCAACTCGACGTTCTGGAGGAGCTAACGATGCCGCAAATACGATTGGCTATCGTGACCACCATCTGGAGATACCTTTCGCACGCGCAGCATATGGGTGACCGCTTTCTGATCGGCTATCCGATCAACGGGCGCTGGCACAAGCCCGGCATCAAGGTGGTGTCGCTTTATGTGGACCAGAAACCCGCGGGCGATCAGAGCGCCGCGCGCGCCGCCGAGTTCGGCTTCACCGTGTATCCCACGATTGCCGAGACGCTGCGCGCGGGCGGCAGCAAGCTGGGCGTGGATGCGGTGTTGATCATCGGTGAACATGGCGAGTATCCGAAGAACGAACTGGGGCAGGTACTGTACCCGCGCTATGAGTTCTTCAAACAGTGCGTGGACGTCTTCGAGCAGGACGGGCGCGCCGTGCCGGTGTACAACGACAAGCATCTGTCGTTCAGTTTCGAGAAGGCCAAGTGGATGGTGGAGCAGTCGAAGCGCTTGAAGTTTCCGCTGCTGGCCGGATCTTCGCTGCCGGTGACGTGGCGTTTGCCGGATGTGGAGATTCCGCTGGGTGCGGCTGTGGAAGAAGCGCTGATGGTGGGCGTGGGCGGGTCCGACCCGATGGATTATCACGCCCTCGAAGCGATGCAGTGCATGATCGAGCGGCGGCAGGGCGGCGAGACGGGCGTGAAGTCCGTGCAGTTGATCGATGGCGACGCGGTGTGGACGGCGGGCGATGAAGGGCGCTGGTCAAAGAATTTGCTGGAGGCGGCGTTGTCGCGGAGCGACTCGCCGAAAGGCCTGTCACTCAGCGACGGGCGGCCGCTGGATCTGCTCGGATCCGGCGAGTTGCGCAAGCTCGTGAAGCAGCCGGCGGCCTACTTCATTGAACACAACGACGGGCTGAAGACTACGCTGCTGATGCTGAACGGCGCCGTGTCGGACTACACGTTTGCCGCGCGTGTGAAGGGGCGCGGCACTGTCTCCACGCAGTTCTTCCTGCCTCCCACGCCGAACGTGACGTACTCGGCGTGTCTGGTGAACAAGATTGAGGAGATGTATGTAACGGGCAAGGCGCCCTATCCGGCCGAGCGCACGCTGATTGTGAGCGGCGCGCTTGAAAGCTGTCTGCAATCCCGGCATCAGGGTGGCAAGCGGCTGGAGACGCCGCAACTTGCCGTTCGTTATCAAGCGCCGCGCACACGGCAGCATGCATGAGGCGCGCCACGAAGCTCGGCTCGAACATGTTTGCGACACGTACGTGGTTGCCGTAGAAGCGGCCCAAGCCGAGTAAACTGGCAGGCAGTGCAACGCCGCCAGTTTCTTTCTTCGCTTGCCGCTGCTTCGCCGCTGATTCAATATCGCGACTACTCGCGCGTGCTGCCGGATTATCTGCGCAAGCTTGCGGCCGAAGCGTACCAGCGCCGTCTTACAATGCTGGCGCGCACGCCGTTGAAACAGCGGCAGGCGTGGGCGCGCACGACGTTTTGGAATCTCGCGGGCGGTCCGCCTCCGGAACGCACGCCGCTGAATGTGCGCACCACGGGGAGCTTTGCGCGCAAGGGCTATCGCGTGGAGAAGCTTGTTTACGAGTCGCGCCCCGGTTTTCACATTCCTGCCAATCTGTATTTGCCGGAGGGCAGCGGGCCCTTCCCGGGTGTGTTGTTCCAGGCGGGCCATTCGCTCAACGGCAAGGCCGCGAGCTTCTATCAATACTGCTGCCAGGGACTCGCGCAACTCGGCTTCGTGGTGTTGGCGTTCGACCCTATGGGCCAAGGCGAGCGCACGTATTATCCGCGGAGCGACGGCGGTGGCAACCTGACGCGCCTTGACTCGGCCGATACCGAACACACGCTGCCCGGCAAGCAACTGCTGCTGACGGGCGACACCAGCACGCGCCTGCAGACATGGGACGCCTTGCGGAGTCTCGATGTGCTGGCCGCGCATCCGCTGGTGGACCCGAAGCGGTTGGCGTCGACGGGCAACTCGGGCGGCGGCACGCTCACGATGTTCTTGGTGGCGGTGGACGATCGTCTGGCATGCGCGTCGGTGGCATGCGGCAACACAGAGAACCTAGCGTGCGCGAACTACAATCCGCCGGGTTCGACCGACGATGCCGAGCAGAATTTTCTATCTGGCGGGCCCGCGGGGTTTGACCGTTGGGACACGATCTGGCCGCATGCGCATAAGCCGCTGCAGTTTGGGTTGAGTGCGAAGGACTCGCAAGGCACATACTCGCCACGCTATTTGGAGAACGGGCGCGAAGAGTATGCGTGGCTGGCGCGCGTATACGCCGCAGCGGGTAAGGCGGCGCATCTGGAATGGAACGAATTGCCGCTGCCACATGGGCTGGGCTACGACACGCGCATGCACATCTACCGCTGGTTCCGGCTCCATCTGCAGGGTGTTGCCGCGCCGCTTGCCGACGAGCCTCCGGTGATGATTGAGCACGACTCGGCGCTGTACGCCAATCCAACGGGCAACACGGTGCGCGATCTTGGCTCACTCACTCCGCGGCAGTTGGCGATTGCGCGCTTGCAAGAGAAGCCCGTGATTCCGGCGGCGCTTCCCGAGCCTCCGCTGGTGGCGCGACGCGTGAAGCTGGCCGAGACCGCTTCGCACCGCGTACGCATTGAGGCGTGGGAGATCGAATCGGAAGCGGGCGTGTTTCTACCGGCGTGGCGTTCTTCCCGCGCAACGGCGCGCCCACGGAAACCGTTGTGCTCGTGGACCCGGGCGGCCGCAACGCGCAGTGGAATGAAGATTCGCTGGCGCAGTATCGCGCTGGGCGGCAGCAGTGCGCCGTGGTTGCGCCGGACCTGCGCGGCATTGGCGATCTGCGCGGCGAGTTTCCCCGGCATCATCCGAACCACGCGCGGTCGCACCAGGAAGAAGAAGCGTACGCGTGGGCGTGTCTGATGTTGGGCCGCCCGCTGCTGTCGCAACGCGTGCCGGATCTGCGCGCGGTGATTCGTGCGACGGGCGGACCCGTGCGGCTGGCGGCGCGCGGCGTGATGACGGTGCCCGCGCTGCTGGCGCTTTCAAGCGAAGTGAAGTCGGCTTATTTCGCCGGTGGCATTCCTTCCTACCGCGCGCTGCTTGACCAGGAAGAGCCATCGTTTCCGCTCGCGTACCTCGCTTTCGGAGCACTGGCGGGCGGACGGGATCTGCCGACTGACTCACGCGTGCGGCACGGCCGTGAATGGACAGCCGCGGCGATTCTCGGCTAGTTGGAACCCGAGTGGGCGCGCGCGTTCTCGCCCATGTGACACTCAGCGTGCACGGCGCGCACAGCCTTTTCCAGGCCCTCGCGCGACACCACCACCGCAATCGTCAACTCGCTCGAGCCCTGCGCGATCGCGATCACGTTCACGCCTTCACGCGAAATCGCCATGAAGATGTGGCCCGCCCAACCCGGTGCACCTTGCATGCCTTCGCCGACAATCGCCAGCAGCCCCACCTTCTCATTCACTTCGAGCGGCTCCAGGTAGCCGTGCGCGAGTTCGAGCGAAAGCGCCGCTTCGATGGACGCCATCGCGCGGCGCAGGTCGTCCTGGCGGATCAGCAGGCTGAAGCTTTGACGATAGCTGGAACTCGTCATCGCCAGCAGTTCCACACTCGCGCTGGCCAAACCTTCGAGCGCGCGCGCCACGATGCGTGTGCCGCTCACCACGGCACTGCGGGGTTCAAGCGAAATCAGCGCCACGCCGCTCATTGACGTTACGGCGCGCGGCCCGCCGGCCGCTCTGATCTCTTGCACAATCTTCGTACCGGGCACGGCGGGATTGAAACTGTTCTTGCTCCACACCGGGATGTGGCGCTCAACGAGCGGCGCGAGCGTGCGCGGGTGCAGCACCTTCGCGCCGTTGTAGGCGAGTTCGGCGGCCTCGCGATACGTCACTTCATCAAGCACGGCGGCATCCTTCGCCAGGCGCGGATCGGCGGTCATGATGCCGTCGACGTCAGTCCAGATGTAGACCTCGGCGGCATCGAGCGCGGCTCCAAGAATGGACGCCAAAAAATCAGATCCGCCGCGGCCCAGCGTGGCGGGGCGGCCGTCGGCAGTGGCGCCGTTGAAGCCCGTAACGATGGGGACAACACCCTCTTCGAGGAGCGGGGCGAGCACCGCTGCAGCCTTCTGCCGCGTCGGTTCCATGAACGGTGTGGCGTTGCCGAAGAACGCATCGGTGACGATCACGTCGCGCGCATTCACCGCGCGAGCTGGCGTCCCGGCGGCCGTGAGATGCGCGGCGATGATTGCCGCTGAAAGCCGCTCGCCCGTGGCCACGGCCTGATCCACCGACGCCGGCGGACGCACACCCAGCATCGACACGCCACCGGCAATGAGGCCGAACTCGGCCACGATGCCTTCCACTTCGCGCGCGGTTTCGGCCAGTTTTTCGCCGGCCAGCAACTCGCGGCAACCGGCCAGATGCCGTTCGCGCAGCGTCGCCACGCCGGCGGCCACGGCTGCCGAGTCGCCATGCTCGGCTGCGCGCAATGTATCGAGCAATAGATCGGTGATCTTTGACATCGCCGAAACCACCACCGTCACGGGGCGGCTCGCGCGTTCACGCCGGATCAGCTCCGCCGCCGCGCGAATGCGCTCACCCGAGCCCATGCTCGTTTCGCCGAACTTCATTACAAGGAGATTCAAAACGGCCACGCGGCTATGCCAATTCCTTTCCGTTACTCGTCTTGTCGCGGATGATCTTGAGGATCCGCTCTTCCACTTCTTCGATGCCGAGGCCTGTGGAATCCACCAGAACAGCATCGGGCGCTTGCATGAGCGGCGCTTCGGCACGCGTACGGTCCCGATGGTCGCGCTCGTTCAGCTCGGCCAACACGCGTTCTTTGGGCGGCGGCGGCGGCGACTTTTCGGCGAGGTCGCGCACGCGGCGGTCCGCACGCACATCCGTCTCGGCGTCGAGGAAAATCTTCACGTCAGCATCGGGGAATACCACCGTGCCGATGTCGCGGCCCTCCATCACCACGCTGACACGCGAGGCGAGTTCGCGCTGCTTGTCCACCAGCGCGCGGCGCACGCCGGCAAGCGCCGACACTTTCGACGCGCCTTGCGCGATGGCCGGCTCGCGGATGGCATCGGTCACATCCTCGCCGTTCAGGGTCACGCGCGCGACGGGTTGCGACTCAAGGCCGATTTTGGCGGCCCGCGCCATCTGCTCCATCACCAGCATGTCGTCCCACGGCTTGCCTTCGCGCGCGGCCCACAACGCCACGGCGCGGTACATCGCACCGGTGTCGATATAAGTGAAGTTGAGCCGCGCCGCGAGTCTCCGCGCAATCGTGCTCTTGCCCGCGCCCGCTGGGCCGTCAATCGCCACTACGACCCGCCGCTTGGAATTACTCATCGCTGGGCCTCCCGTCCGGACAGCGGCGCAGGCGGCAGAATCATAAACTCCTCCACGGGCTTGCCGCCAATGAGATGCTCCTGAATGATCCGCTCCAGCACCGGTTCAGTGGCGTTGCGGTACCATACGCCATCCGGGTAGACCACGGCCACCGGACCTTTTTCGCAAACGCGCAGGCAATTGGCTTTGGTGCGGAACACGCAATCATTGCCCTGCATCAGGCCCAACTCCGCCAGCCGCTTCTTTAGGTAATCCCACGCTGCCACGCCGGTTTCCTTCGCGCAGCACTTGGGGTTCGTCTGATCGGCGCACAGAAAAACATGCCGCCCCAAACGCCCGATGCCCAGCCCTTTGGCTACGGCACTCAATCTCTCCGGACTTACTTCCGCCACGTATTCTTGTAGACCTTTCCGCCCTTCATGGCAAACGCCACGCGCTCAAGCAACAGAAGGATCGCGGTGTGCTTCATGCTCTTTGCCACAATAGAAACATGTCACCGGCCGAATTCGACCGGATCGTGGAGCGGGCCGTCGCCGCGGTCCCGTCGCCGTATCGTCAGCGCGTGCAGAACCTGGTGATCGTGGTCGAAGCCGAGCCGCCGCGGCCCAATCTACTGGGCCTCTACCAAGGCCGTCCGCTGACCCAGCGCGGCGTTTCCGACCAGTTTCAAATGCCCGACACCATCACCATTTACCAGGGCCCGCACGAACGTATGGCGCGGTCGTACGAACACCTCGTAGAACTGGTGAAAGAGACAGTATGGCACGAGATCGCACACTACTTCGGGCTGAACGAGGCAGAGGTGCTGCGCGCCGAACGGCGCAGGGCGCGTTTCCGGCGGCTGGGGCGGGGGTAGGACTTCTACTTCCGCTCCGCCGGCACATTTCCGTACGTCCACGGCGTGCCGCCAAACGGCTTGGCTCGCGGCGGCTCCGGCAGCGCGCCCGGGGTGAGCTGATGCGTCAACGCGATGCCCTCCGCCGCAATGTGGCGGCCTGCGTCCGGCACGAGGTTTGAGTAGAACGTCAGCCGCGTCTCATAGCCGCCGCCGGATTCAGACAGCGCTTCTTCGGTAGGCACGTAGCCCACGCAGCCGTTGGACAGCTCCGCCGGGAAGGTAAACTGAAAGCGGCTCTTCGCCTTGATCTCGAGGCCAAATTCCACGAAGTACTCGGCCGGATTCGACACAAACACCGCCGGGCCCACCTGAATCGCCTGCACCTCCACATCTGCCACCGGCTCACGGCGAATGAGGTCTGCCAGCATCAGGGTCTCTTTGGCGAATGTCCACTCGGTGACGCCTGCCTTCTGCGGATCCATCTGCACTAGGCGGTTCGCCTCGGCCACCTTCTCCCGCGACGGCACACGCCGCTCAATCTTCAACACGCGCGACCTTGCTTCCACCGGCGCAAGCGACCCGCGCGGCATTCCGAGCAATACCTTCGTCGCCTCAGCACCGACGCGCCCGCCGACAAACTCGGCATCCTCGCGGCCCGACGGGCGCAGGTGCGGACTCAAATTGTCCACCTGCGTAACGTCGCCGCACGCGCCCTGAATGAACACCACCACCGCCTGCTGGCCGAACATGCCGCGAATGGCGCGCTCCATGTAGTAGATCCAGTTCGCGGAGATGCCGCCGGGGCTGGCCGTGGCGTGGTCCGCGTAGTTGACGATGCAGCCCGCGAGCCACCCGGCGCGATCCCATGCGCCGATCACTCCCACCTGCGGATCGATGGGCCCGGCCACTTTCACGATGTCCGGATTGCCTTGCCCTGGATGCGTGAACGTGCGGCCGTTCTTCATGCGGAAGCGGCGATTGTAGGCCGCCTTGTCTTCATGGCCGAGGCCCACGCCGCACTGACGGTCCGCGCGTTCCTTGTGCGCGCGGCACACGGCGGCCACGATCTGATCCTCCACGATCTTCAAGTACCGGGCGTCGGCCATCGACGATTTCTCATACGCGAGCCGCCGCACCAGCTCCGGTGACGAATCGAACTCGCCCGGCTGCACCAGTCCGGTGGGACCCGACGAATGGGAGTGCGATGCGTTGATCAACACCGCGTCACCCGGAATACCGCACTGCGCCTGAATTCGCTTGCGCGCTGCCAGCACCAGCGCGCGTGGCACGATGAGCGCATCCAGCCCCACCAGCGCCACCGCCTTGCGGCCGTCGTCAAACACCGCCACGCGCGCCTTGCACGGATCATGCACGGAGCGGTGGAACACTTTGCCGTAGCCGCCAGGCTGTTCCATGCCGATCTCCGGCGTGATGTCGGCTTCGGCAAAGCCGGCGAGCATCGAAGCGCCTAACGCAAAGCGCGTTTGCGCGTGCAAAGACGGAGCGGCTGAAGCTGTGGCGAGAAACGAGCGGCGATTTAACATGTCGATCTGAGCCTCTATTTTAACTCCGGCGGCCCATGCACCACCGGAAGGGGGCGGCCTGGCATGTGGATGCGCCACCAGTCTTCGGCGCGCTCGGCGGTCCAGGCGGGCAAGAGCAACGCAGCCAAGCGGCGTCCGAGGTCGCGCGCCGTGGCGGGCCGGCGTCTTGGGTCCTTGGCCAGGCAGGCGAGAATCAACTCGTCGAGTTCAGCGGGGATCTCCATCTCAGAACGTTCGGACGGGCGGATAGGGGCTGTGTTCACATGATTCATCGCCAGCGCCAGCGGGCTGCCGCCTTCAAATGCCAGCCGCCCCGTCACCAGCCAGTACGCGACGCAACCCACGGCATAGAGGTCTGTGCGCGCATCGATGGTTTGCCCCATGGCCAGTTCCGGCGCCATCTACGCCGGTGTGCCCGCGGCCATGCCGACGCCGGTGAGGTTCTGCGTCTCGCCCGCTCCGGCGGCTGCCTTCGTTTTCACCAGTCCGAAATGCAGCACCTTGGTGAAGTCACAGGCGAGCCCGAGGCGGCATAGGAAAATGTTGCGCGGCTTGATGTCGCGATGGGTGAGCCCGGCGTGGTGCGCTTCTGCCAGCGACTCGCAGATCTGCCTCAACACATGCACCGCGCGCGAGGCGGGCATGGGACCAAAGCGCTTGACGAAGTCCTCGAGGTCAAACCCATCGAGCAGTTCCATCACGTAGTAGAACGAGCCGTCCGCCGCGCGCCCGTAATTGTACACGGACACCGTGTGCGGAGATTGCAACGCGGCCGTTGCGCGCGCTTCGAGCGCGAAGCGCCGTTCGAGACTGGCCACGGCAGCCGTGTCAGGCGTGGAGCCCAACGCCTCCGGACGAATCAACTTCACCGCCGCTTCGCGCACCAGCGACCGATGCTGCGCGCGCCACACCTCGCCCATGCCGCCCTGCCCCAAGCGTTCCAGCAAGCGGTAGCTGCCTAGTTCTCGTTCGGCTGAAAGCGTGCGGCCGAGGTCGTAGACATAGCGCGACAAGGCTACCGAAGCGCCGGCCAGCAGGAACGGCAACAGATACAAGGCCAGCAACTGGCTGGGCCGGGGCATCGGTACCTGGTTGAAGGCCACGTTCAACAGGAGGGCGAGCGGGGTGGTAGCGGCGCTGGCAAATGCCGCCACGGCTGCCTTGCCGAGTGCCGCCGGCACGGCCAGTGCGAACATCGCCACCCAGGCCGCGACGCTCGGCTGCGCCTGCACGATGCCATCCACCGGCAGGGGAACGTGTGAATCGCCCATTGAGACAATGAAGGCCGCGACAACCTCAAAGAACAAGCCGACATCCAGGATCAGCGCGGGCGGTAGGCGGCTCCAGCGGGCGAGCGCGGCCATGCCGCCACCGGCCACCACCGCAGATAGCGTCGGCCAGCGGAAGAACCTGAGATGCTCCGCCGCCTCGGCTACACCCACGGTCGCCGGACGGTAGGCGATGAACATGATCACGAAGATCACCGCGAACATGCCCGCCACCCATTCGAGGCGCTTCACCGCGCCGGCCAACACCTCCGGCGTCAGCGAGCCCATAGTTGGGGCGCCGGGATTACAGATGGCGAGCCGCTGAGGAAGCCGGTGCATCGCGCGTTATTTGATCAGGCCGAGATGGGCCACATGATGGCGGCCGTGCCAGGAGTAGAGGCCAGCCAGGAGTTCCAGGTCCCAAACGCCGGTCGCCGGATGCGTCAGGGTGCGCTGCCACTGGTCTTCGGTCAGCGCGCCGAGCAATGCGGCCCAACGGGCATGCAGGCCACGCAGGAGTTCGACCGACGGCTCAACCGGCCCATTCGCCGCGTCCGGGAGCAATGCCCAGCTTTGTTCATCGTAGGGGTTCACGATGAAATTCTCTTCGGTGAGCGCGAAGCGGATGCGCAGCACGCAGCTCAAGTGGCCGTCGGCGAGGTGATGTACCACCTGCCGCGCGGTCCAGCCGCCTTCACGATAAGGCCGATCCAACCCGCCCGGCGGCAATGCGGCGAGGGACGCTTCCACCTGTGCGGGCAGGGCGGCGATGTCGGCAATCCATTGCGCTCGCTTGCGCGGGGCAGTGCGGTCAAATTTTCCAATGGGGTACTGGACGTCCATGACCCATGATATCGTCCGACGCGAAGACCGCAAGAAAGATCAAACGCATTTCGGCTACTCTGATCTCAGCTTGCTTGACTATGAAGACCGGTTGCGTCGCGTGACGCAGTGTATCCACGATCATCTGGACGAAGAGTTGGATCTGAACCGGCTGGCTGAGGTTGCCTGCCTGTCGCCGTATCACTGGCATCGTGTGTATCACGCCGTGACTGGCGAGACGGTGGCTGCCACGGTGCGGCGGCTGCTGCTACAACGCGCGGCGGGCGAACTTGCCTACTCAGCGCGGCCCGTGGCGGACATCGCCATGCGTGCCGGGTATTCCACCGCCGCCGCCTTCACGCGAGCGTTCAGTGACGCTTACGGCCAGCCGCCCGCGCAATATCGCACGCACGGATCGCACACGCGCTATGCCGCGTTGCCGCAAAAACAAGAAAAGCTGGTTGTGTTTAATGTGACTGTCCGTGAATTTCCGGCCCGCATGGCGGTGACCTTGCCGCATACAGGGTCGTATCAGAAGATTGGCCGCGCCTTCGAACAGGTGGGCACGTGGTTTGCCGTGCGCGGACTGTTCGGTCCGGAGAGCCGCATGATCGGGCTCTACTATGACGACCCGGCGGCGGTGCCGGAGGACAAGCTGCGCTCGGCCGCGGGGATCGTCGTGAGCGGTGTGCCCGCCGGCGTGGAGGCGCCGTACGAGGTCACGCAGATTCGCGGTGGCGAGTACGCCGTGCTGCGGCACAAGGGCCCGTGCACGGGCTCTGGTGCAAAATCTTGGTTGACACTTGTTTGATATCGTTTCAGCCCGCCGGTCGCGTATCGATCCCGACCCCGATCACGCGGCCAACGCGGCTCGCCAGATCTCCGGCATCGTCGCCGCT
>VFZP01000169.1 GCA_016871115.1 Acidobacteriota bacterium | reverse complement strand
AGCAAGCCAGCACAATGCGGGCGCGCTCCACCATCCGTGCTTCTTCTTTACGGCTTCTGCTCATCGCCATCAACTCTGCGCGAACTTCCGCCGAACACTTGAGGGGGGGCCGCGTGTCTGGGCATCTCCCAAACATTCTATTATACTAATGGTTTAATGCAACTAATGACTAGCTTCTCCTTGAGCAACTTCCTGGTCTCGGCGTCCGGCAGATCGAGCTTGGTGAACTTGCGATACGTTGAGGCGATCCGGCCCTTCTCCTGCTCGTGTACCTTGCTACAGTCCGCAGCGATCTCCGCCGCCGTGGCGAGCGCGCCGGTCTTGCGGTTGACGAGTTTGTAGTCCAGCGCCGAAGCCGCGTCCGGCATCATGAATCCGATCCCGATGGTCACCTTGCCCACCGTGTCAAGATACATGTGGTCAATCACGCCTTCGTGTCTTTCAAAGTGGGCGAAGATCTCTGCTTGCGTCATAGGTTCCTGTAACTTACCAATTGTATGCCCGCCTTCTGGACGGCCGCGCGCACCCGCGGCGACTCGAGCGCGTCGAGTTCCCGCACGCGCGATTCCTTCAGCCGCGTGCGAGCCTCCGCCAGCTCTTCGCCCAGCAAGCCGGGGTGGCACAGGAATTCACTCAGCCCCGCGGGCAGCGTTAGGATCAGCTCTTCGAGTTCCACTTCGCCGAACCGGCCCGTAAGATCAAAACCCAGCAGCCGGTCAGTCATGCGGCAGCCATGGTACTCAAGACGCCGGCGGCTGAGCGCGCCGAACACAGGCTTGTCGAGCGGGCGGCGCACCCACGGAATTTGGTGCCGCTCGGCGATGACGCCCACCACGTCAGCCACCTGTGGCAGGAGATGAGCGTGTTTGTGCGTATCGAGATGCGTCGGCTCAATGCCGGCAGCCAGCACGCGGCTCACTTGCGATTCGAGTTCGTTCACCAGATTCAGACCCCGCGTCAGCACGGCCCAGGCCAGCGCGCGCGGCGTTGCCGGTAGCGCCTTGCCGGGGCGGCCGAGTGCGCGTTCGCCGATCAGCGTGAGATGAATGCCTACGCCGAGCGTGGCGGCGTGATCCTTGGCCAGCATCGCGGCGTGCTGAAACGCGCTGCCGTTAGCCATCAGCGTGGTGGAGGTGACAATGCCGCGCAGATGCGCTCGCACGATGCCTTCGTTCACATCGCGCGTGAAGCCGAAATCGTCGGCGTTGACAATGAGGCGCTTCATAAAGCTCGGCTAGAACAAGCCGAGCTTGATGCTGAGGAACTTCTTCGGGTTCTTGCGGAAGTCTTTCATGAACTCGTGGAACTCGCGCGTGGTGCCGTTCAACGAATCGTAGAGCTGCTGGTTCACCATTAACTGCCCCAGCGTGCCCTGTCCCGCGTTCACCTTCGCAATCATCTGGTCAATCTTAGCGAGCGTCGCGTTGACCTGGTTGATCGTGGCCTCGTCTTTCAGGAGCTTGCCCGCGGTGCCTTTGCCCGCGTTAAGGTCAGCCGTGAGGGTGCGGAATTCGGTGATGGTTTTGCGCAGTTCGTCGTGCAGTTCGCTGCTCTTGAGTAGCTTGCCCGCCGAGCCCTGACCCTGCTCAAGGCCATCGAGAAGCAAGTTCACGCGCGCCACCGTCTTGCGCAGATCGCCGATAAGCACGTCTTCGTCATTGAGGAGTTTGCCGATCGTGGTCTTGCGGTCGCTGAGCTGCGATATCAATTGCTCGCTCATCTTGCGCGCGGCGGCGGCGGTGCCATTCAGATTCGAGTAGAGTTGCTCGTCGTAGATCAGCTTGCCGATCGACCCCTTGCCTTTTTCAACCACCGAAACGATGTTGTCAATGCGCTTCAGCATTTCCTTGGTGGCTTCGAGCGTGTTGTAGCCGCTGGCCACCACGTCATCGAACGTCGAGGTGTCGAGCGCCGGCAGGGTGCCTTCGGCGCGCACGGTGGCCGCCTTCTTGCCCTTCTTGATGTTGATGTACTTGCTGCCCAGCACGTTGGCCGCGCCGATGGCGGCTTCGGAATCTTCCGGAATCTGTTTGAGGCGCGGCTCGTCAATATCCATATCCACGCGAATGGCCTTGCGCAGGTCATCGCTGCCGGACATGTCCACCTTGGTAACCTTGCCGATCTGAATGCCGTTGAGCCGCACTTCGGCGCCTTCGGCCATGGCGGCTGAGTCGCTCAGGAACGTATAGATGCGGGCTTTCTTCGCAAACAGGCTGGTATTGCCGGTGAGAAGGAATACCAGAATCGCCAGCAGGACCATGGCCACCACGGCCACCACGCCCACTCGTAACTGCGCCCAAGCCACTTTCTGCGGGGAAGGCATAACTTATTCTGTCAAACGCTTGGCGAACTTGGAAACATAGCCGTCCGTCGACGCCTCAAGTTCGTCCTGCGTTCCTTCAAAGACGATGCGGCCGTCGCCCATCACCAGGAAGCGCGTGCGCAGATCTTGTCCTCCGTTCGGTGCGGCTTCCAGCCGCCCCGTATTGGCATTGTAGCGGTAGTTGGCTAGCAAGTGCCCATCCTGATAACGATGCGTGGCGAGCGCGGTGGTTGTGCCGCGCGTATCGCGCTCCTTGGCGATCAGCGTCATGATGTTATTGGCCGTAATGGGATCGAGTCCGGCAGTGGGAGAATCGTACAGCACCAGTTCGGGCCGGGTGACGACCGCGCGCGCAATGCCGACGCGGCGACGCATGCCGCCAGACAGCTCAGTGGGCACCTTTTCCAGCGTATGGCCGAGTTCCACGAAGTTGAGCGCCTCCTCCACGCGCGTGCGTAAGTCGGCGTCCGGGCAGCGTAGCGATTTCTGGTTGCGCAGCGGATAGGCGACGTTCTCTTCAATCGTGAGCGAGTCGAACAATCCGCCCTCCTGAAACAGAATGCCCATGCGGCTGCGCAGCTCAAACAGCGCCGACTCTTTCATGCGCGACGTATCTTCGCCGAACAGCAGCACGCGGCCCTCGTCGGGATGAATGAGCGCGAGCGCGGTTTTGAGCAGCACGGTTTTGCCGCTCCCGGCCGCGCCGAGAATGATGACGGTTTCGCCGCGCTGCAAGGTGAGGCTCACCTGGTCCAGCGCCGTGGCCGCGCCAAAACGCACGGTGACGGCCTGCATGCGGAGCGGCGCGTCGGCCAGGGCCGCGGTGGCTGAAGGAGCGGCGGCCATCAGAGAGCGACGAAAAACTTTCCGATGAAGAAGGTGAGAATGATGATCCAGACCGATGCCACCACGACGGCCTGCGTGGTGGCGCGCCCCACGCCCTGCGTGCCGCCCGTGGTGTTCATACCGTAGTGGCAGCCCACCAGCGCAATCACCATCGCAAACACCGTGGGCTTGATCAGTCCCTGCGCAATATCGTTGATCTCGAGCGCGCGATAGGCGCTGTTCCAGAACTGACTCCCGCTGGTGAGCGCCAGCAGCACGCAACCGGTGAAGTAACCGCCGATGAGGCCCATGAAGTCAGAGATGATCACCAGCACCGGCAACATGATGGTGGTGGCCAGCAGACGCGGCGTGACGAGTTTCTGTACCGGGTCTGTACCGAGCGCACGCATCGCGTCAATCTGCTCGGTTACTTTCATCGAGCCCAGTTCGCTGGCCATGCCCGAGGCGTTGCGGCCGGCAATCAGGACGGCTGTGAGCACGGGGCCGAGTTCGCGAATGAGTGTGATGGAGACGATCTGCCCCACCTGGTCGCTTGCGCCGTACTGGTTCAGCGCGCGGGCCATCTGCAAGGTGATCACCGCGCCGGTGAACAGACCGATCAGCAGCACCATGGGGAGGCTGCCGACGCCGACGATGTCCATTTGAATGGCCACGTCGTCCCAATAGTGCGGGCGCTTGAAGATGTTAGCAAGCGCGCGACCGGCCAGCGAGTAAAACGTCTGGACCGTGTAGATCGGGCCTTTGAGAAAGTCGAACACTGCGGTTAGCCCGATGCTACCATACGGGACGGCAGTACTCGATGAAAGGCTTGACGGACATTGACGGCATTCTGGTGGGGCACACCACGGATTTGGAGGCGCGCACGGGTTGCACGGTGATTTTGTGCCCCGAAGGCGCGGTGGCGGGCGTGGATGTGCGCGGCACGGCGACGGGCTCCGCGCAACTCGACGTGCTGTTGCCGCTGCACTCGAATGAGCGGATTCACGGCGTTTGTCTCGCCGGCGGCAGTGCTTACGGCCTGGAAGCCGCAGCGGGCGTGATGCGGCATTTGGAGGCGAAGGGCATCGGCTTCAAGGTCAGCGTGGGCGTGGTGCCACTGGTGCCGGCCGCGATCATCTACGATCTGCAGTTTGCGAAACGCGGCGTGCGGCCCGGGCGCGAAATGGGCGAGCAGGCGGCGCGTGCGGCGTCGAGCGAGCCGGTGGAGCAGGGCAACGTGGGCGCTGGCACTGGTGCCACGGTGGGCAAGATTCTGGGCATGGCGCGCGCGATGAAGGGCGGCGTGGGCTCGGCCACGGTGTGGCTGGATGGACCGATGGCGGGCGTCCGCGTGGCGGCGCTGGCGGTGGTGAATCCGCTGGGCGACGTGCGAGACCCCGAAAGCGGCCACATCCTGGCGGGCGCTCGCGGGGCGGACCAAGCGATGGAGTTTGTGGACTCGGCGTACCTGGTGAAGCGCGGCGGCGGCGCGGCGGGCGCCGGATTCAATTTCAAGGAAGCGCCGGCGTCGAACACCACGCTGGTGGTGGTGGCAACCAACGCGCGGCTGAGCAAGGTGCAGGCGAATCGCCTCGCGATGCAGGCCTCGATCGGCGTGGCGAAGTCGATCTCCCCGGTGTGGACGGGCTCGGATGGCGACGTGTGTTTTGCGTTGTCGTGCGGCAGTGTGGTGGCGGACCCGATGGCGCTGGGCGTCGCGGCGGCCGAGGCGACGCAGCAGGCGATTGTGAACGCGGTGTTGCGGGCGCGGACGTTGGGCGGGGTGCCGGGGTTGGGGTAGTAGGAGCAATCCGCATGGAGTTCCTAATCAAGCAGGCGGAAGGAGAATAGCTCAACCTGCGTACCGAGCAATTCGAGCAGAAGCTGCGACCTTCCTCGTTTCCGTCCAAGCGCATCGCTGGCCGGGGAGATCACAGGATCGAAGTTGAGGGCTGCGAGGTTGTCTTTTCCGACGAAGACCCGGGCATCTTCGATTCATTTGAGAGCGCTGACATTCCGGAAGACAAGGCAGCGCAGATTGCAGCCGAGATCGCCGAAAAGGCTGCTGCTGTGAGCGGTCAAAACACCATGGTGATCCCGCTGTGAACTCTCAGTGCTTCGCCCGTGCGTAGTGCTGCCGCAGCAGGTCCTTGCCGTAGTCATTCCCGTTCGGTGTGCGCATCACCACGTGCACGTGCTCGCGGTCCGGCACCTTCGGATTCTTCGACAAATGCCGAATGCCGACCGGCAGCTGATGGTCGAACTCAATCAGCACCACGGGACTGTGAATGCGGTAGTAGAAAACACTGTCGGCCTCGGTGCCGCCGATCCAGGCGAAGTAGGTGCGGTCAAGCTGGCGGCGCACTTCGGCGAGGCGCACCTTGGCGTGGCCCGCGTCCATGTTGCTGATGTACTCGCCGAGCAGATCCACTAGCGCTTCCTTCTGCGGCGCGGTCATCTCCGACGCGCGGAGTCCAACATGGTCGAGCACTAAGTTATCCTTGAACGCCTCGCCCGCGTTGTTGTTGCCGGTCTTGCTGACGTTCAGCACGGCCTTCGCACGCTGGGCTTCGGTGAGCGACTGCACCATCTTCAGCCCCTTGCCCTGCTCCGTCTGCAGAATCGACGTGCCCGCATACTTGCCCGCGCGCGCGATCACAGGTTCAGAGCCAAGGAACACGGGCGACATCACCACCTGGTCGCCCAGCACGAAGTAGTTCACGATGAGGTGGTGCCCGTCGATCTGCCAGCCCCACGGATTGCGCGCGGACGGCTCGCCCATCAGCGTCAGGTGGTAGCGGCCTTCGCCGTATTGTTCGAAATCGTTGTTGTTCAGCTCGCCGAGCGTCGTGTCGAGGTGCATGATGTCGCGCGTCAGTTTGTAGCCGCGCGGGCTGATCGAAGCGGCCAGCAGTCCGTACGCTGCGTCGCGCTGTGAGTCCGTCATCTCGCGGATTGCCACACCCTGGCGCTGGTAGAAATGCTGGTTCATCCACTTGCGCCACTCGTCGTCATTCACGGAGAATTGCGTGCGGCGGCGCTGTTTTTCGGTGAGAGCGGCGAGGAACGTTGACGCGGCCTTGCGCATCGGATCGGTGGATACGCCGGTGCTTTTGAGAGTTTACAGACCCGCTTCAACCGAGCCGTTGGCCGTCATCCCCTTGAATGGTTCGGCGAGCCCCTTCTTCTCCCAGTCGCGGGACATCTGCTTGAATCGTTCTTCGCGAGTTTGCTGAAACGCGGTGAGCGCCAAAACGGTAAAGGCGGCGGCGACGGCCATGCGTAACTGCATTGCTCGATCTTGGCAGGGTTCAGATATCATTGCAAGGTCGTGCAGATTCACCTTTGTTTCTTCCTGTCGGCGGCCGTGCTGCTGCGCGCAGGTGAGTGGAATCAGTTTCGCGGGCCAGCGTCCACCGGCGTGGCGGAGGAAAAGGCGAACCCGCCTGTGGAGTTCGCGCCTGGCAAAAACGTGTTGTGGAAGACGGCGCTGCCGCTGGGCAAGTCGTCACCGGTGTTTGCGGGGAATCGCCTGTTTCTCACCGCGCACGCGGGCGACGAGTTGCTGACTATTTCCCTCGACCGGCGCAATGGCAAGGAACTCTGGCGCGCCTCTATCGCCCGGACGCGCAAAGAGGCGCGGCACAAGCTGAATGACCCTGCCGCGCCCACGCCCGTCACCGATGGCCGGAACGTGTACGTCTTCTTCGCCGACTATGGCCTCGCGGCCTACTCGGCGTCGAACGGCAGAGAGTTGTGGCGCAAGCCGATGGGCCCGTTCGTCAGCCTGCAGGGCGTATCTGCGTCGCCGGTGCTGATCGGCTCCCGCGTATTTGTGGTGTGCGACCAGACACGCGACAGCTTCATTGAAGCTGTGGACGCGCGCACGGGCAAGACGTTGTGGAGGCAGGAACGCTCGCCGGCGCCCACCGGCGTCTATGCGTCGCCCAACGTGTTTGTGCGCAACGGCGAGGCGCAATTGGTAGTGCCGGGCGTGTTCGATCTGGTGGCCTACCAGCCGTCCACCGGTGAAAAGTTGTGGTGGGTGAACGGGCTGCCGGGCCAGCCGAAATCAAGTGCAGTCGCCGTGGGCGACACGCTCTACACCGCGTCCAAAGGCGGCGCGGAGAACAAGCTTACCGTCGTACCCTACACCCAAGCGCGCGCCGAGTACGACAAGGACGGCGACGGCCGGCTGGTGGTGGCCGAGATGCCCGCGCAGTTGCTCAAGGCGTTGTTCAAGCATCTGGATTCGTCCGGCGACGGTTCGCTCGACGAAACCGAATGGAAACGCGTACGCGACTTCTTCGATGCGCGCAGCACGGCGGCGGCGATCCGCCCCACGGGCAATGGCGACTTGACCAGGCAGGCGATCCAATGGCGCTACGAGCGCAGCATTCCCGATGTGCCGACGCCGCTCGTGTATCGCGGCACGATGTACTTGGTTCAAAGCGGCGGCATCCTGACGGCCCTCGACGCGGCCACCGGCGCGGTGGGCAAGCAAGCGCGCCTGGGCACGGCGCTCGGCGACTACTATGCCTCGCCCATCGCCGCCGCCGGACGCATCTACACCGTGAGCCAGGCGGGCAAGCTGAGTGTGCTGAAAGCGGGCGCAGCGGATTGGGAGATCGTCGCTACGGCGGATCTGGGCGAGGAAACCTACGCCACGCCGGCGGCGCTCGGTAACGTGTTGTACGTGCGCACCAGCGGCACGCTCTATGCTTTCAGCGCGGCGGCGAAGAAGTGATGATGACGCGTCGCGCCTGGGCGGGCAGCGCCGCCGCCGTTTCCTCCGCCGGATGCCAGCGCAGCCGGCGCCGCGTGATCGGCGTAGTTCCCAAAGCTACGTCTCACCTGTTCTTCGTCTCCATCAACCTCGGCGTGCGCAACGCCGCGCATGAATTCGGCGTGGATGTGACGTGGAACGGCCCGAACGACGAAACGGACCACAACCGCCAGATCCAGATTGTCGACTCGCTCATTGCGCAGCGCGTGGATGCGCTGGCGATTTCGGCGACGGATGAACGCGCGCTGACCGCGCCCGTGGAGCGCGCCATCGCTGCGGGCATTCCGGTGACGGTTTTTGACTCCGGGGTGAAAACCGCCAAGTACGTCACATTTGTCGCCACCGACAATGCCGGCGCGGGCGCCACTGCGGCACGTCGCCTCGCCGCGCTCGTCCAACGGCCCACAGTGGCGATGGTGATGCAGAAGCCCGGCGGCACGTCCACCGGCGAGCGCGAGCGCAACTTCGAAGAGACGATCACGCGAGAATTTCCGGCCCTGCGCATCGTGACGCGGCAATACTGCATGGCAGACCGCGCCCGTGCGCTGGCCGCGGCCGAGAACATTCTCACGGCACACCCTGACGTGGGCGGCATCTTCTGTTCGTCGGAAGCCGCGAGCCTCGGCGCGATTCAAGCCATCACCACCCGCGGCGTGTCAGGTACCGTGAAGCTGGTGACGTTCGATACGAGCGAGGCGCATGTGGCCGCGCTCGGCTCCGGCTTGATTGATGTGATGCTGGTGCAGGACGGGGTGCGGATCGGCTATGAAGCCGTCGCGTCGCTGGTGCGTAAGCTGCGCGGAGAGACGCCGTCGCGCCGCGTGGCGCTGCCCGCGCGCGAGGTAGTGCGCGCCGACCTCGGCAAGCCCGATGTGCTGCGCCTGCTGCGGCCGATACAATAACGGGTTATGCGCGCCTGGCAGATTACCGACACGTTTTCCATCGATAGCTTGAAGCTGAACACCGCCGCCGCGGAGCCGCAACCCGGCCCCGGGCAAGTGACCGTGCGCGTGCGTGCGGTGTCGCTGAATTTTCGCGACCTGCTGGTGATCAAGGGTCTCTACACGAAGAAGCTTCCGCTACCGCTGACGATCTGCTCCGACGCCGCCGGCGAGATCGCCGCCGTGGGCGCCGGCGTCACGCGTGTGAAGCCGGGAGACCGGGTGTGCGGCCTGTTCATGCCCGCCTGGATCGCCGGCGGCTGTAGCGATGGCGCCGCGCGTTCGGCGCAAGGCGCGTTTGCCCCGGGCGTGCTGGCCGAGCAGATTCTGTTGAGCGAAGAAGCCGTCACGCCCACGTCCGCGCATCTTTCCGATGCGGAAGCGGCTACGCTTCCGTGCGCTGCCGTCACCGCGTGGAATGCGCTGATGCAGGGCGGCCTCAAGGCGGGCGATACGGTGCTGGTGCAGGGCACGGGCGGCGTTTCGATTTTTGCGCTGCAACTGGCGCGGGCCGCGGGCGCGCGAGTGATTGCCACGACGTCCAGCGACGAGAAGGCGGCGCGTCTGAAGGAACTGGGCGCGGCGCACGTGATCAACTACAAGGCCAATCCCGAATGGGACGAAGCGATGCGCAAGGGTGGCCTTGGGCCGGTAGATCAAGTCATCGAAATCGGCGGGCAGGGCACGTTCAACCGCAGCCTCAAAGCCGTACGCATGGGCGGCTATGTGGCGCTGATCGGCAACCGGGCTGACGCCGCCCTGGGTGACGCGCCGAACCTCACCACGGCGTTGATGAAGGGCGTGCGCATCCAGGGCATCTTCGTCGGCTCGCGCGAGATGTTTGAAGCGATGAACCGCGCCATCGCGCTGCACGCGATTCGCCCGGTAACCGATCGTGTGTTCGCCTTCGAGGACGCCGCTGACGCATTGCGCTACTTTGAGACCGGCGCGCACTTCGGCAAAGTGGTGATCGCGCTCTAAACGGGATAGGATGGGCGTGATATGAAACGCCGCACCTTTGCCGCCGCTGCTTCGCTGGCCGCTGCTTCCTCAGCCACAGTTACGCCGCCGCCCGCTACCGGCGGACGCCCCGCGCTGCTGGGCGGCGACCCCGTGCGCAAGACGAAGTGGTCGGCTTGGCCGCAATGGGAGTCCACCGAAGAGCAGGCGCTGCTCGGCGTGTTGCGCAGCGGCCACTGGGGCCGAGGCAGCGGCCACGCTGTCGAGAGTTTTGAAAAAAGCTACGCCGCGCTCACGGGCGCGAGGCATGCGCTGGCCACCGCCAACGGCACCAGCGCGCTGTTTACCACGATCAATGCCATGGGCGTGGCACCGGGCGACGAAGTGATTGTTCCGCCCTACACGTTCGTGGCGACGGTGAACATCGTGCTGCTCAACTACGCGCTGCCGGTTTTTGCCGACTCTGACATCGAGACGTTCATGATGGACCCCAAGCAGGTGGGCGCGAAGATCACCGATCGCACCTCGCTCATCATTCCGGTGCACATGGCGGGCTCGGCAGCCGACCTGGACGGCATTCTCGCAGCGGCCAAGCCGCGCCACGTGCCGGTGCTGGAGGATGCCTGTCAGGCGCACCTCGGTGAGTGGCGCAGGCGCAAAGTGGGCACATGGGGCAAAGCAGGTTGCTTCAGCTTTCAGGCATCGAAGAATCTGAACTCGGGCGAGGGCGGGGCAATCATCACGAATGATGAAGGCTTGTTTGAGCGCGCCTTTGCCTTCCATGGCAACGGGCGGCCTTTCAAGCCGGCCGCCGCGGGCCCGACGGGCGATGTGTTTCCGTTCGGCGGCGCCAACCTCCGGCTCACTGAATTTCAGGGCGCGTTGCTCTCCGCGCAGATGACGCGCCTGGAAGCCCAGGCGCGCACGCGCGATGAGAACGCGAAGTATCTCACCAGCGTGCTCTCGCAGATCCCCGGCATCCGCTCGGCGAAGCTCACTGCCGGCTGCACGCGCAGCGCCTGGCATCTGTACATGTTCCGTTACGACGCGGCGGCGTTTGCCGGTCTTCCGCGCGCGCGTTTCCTGAAGGCGCTGGCGGCCGAGGGCATTCCGGCTTCCAGCGGCTACACGCCGTTGAACAAACAGCCGTTCATCGCGGCCACGCTGGCGAGCAAAGGTTACCAGCGGCTGTTCCCGGCCCAGACCCTGAAAGAGTGGGCCGAACGCAACGCCTGCCCAGCGAATGACCGGTTATGCAGTGAAGCCGTTTGGTTCACGCAGAACATCATGCTGGGTTCGCGCAGCGATATGGACCAGATTGCCGAAGCAATTGCGAAGATCCAGAAGCAGGCGGGGGCGCTGAAGCAGGGGTAGTGAACCGCTACCAGTCGATGACGCGCCAGAGACTGGCAAAGTCGTCGGTCCACGCGAGCGGGCGGGCGGTGGTGGCGTGTGCGCCGGGGAGTTCGAGGCGGCTGAGCGTGGCGGCGTCGCGCGCGAGGATCATCCAGTTGGCATCGTAGCCCGCGCGCGACTTGTCGCCGGGCGAGTCAAGACGGCGGGCGGCGAAGCCCAGGTGATCGGCCATGGCGTTCACGACCGGTTCAAGGCGCAGCATGCGGTTCGAAATATGGAGGAGCAGCAGGCCGCCGGGCGCGAGGTGGCGGCGGTAGAGTTCGCCGGCTTCGAGCTTGAGCAGGTGAACGGGGATCGAGTCGCTGGAGAACGCGTCGACGATCAGCACGCGGAACTGCTGCGGAGCTTCTGCCGTGAGGCGCTGACGCGCGTCGCCTTCGACGATTTCCACTTGCGCCTGCGAATCGCTGAGGAACGTGAACCACTGGCGGGCGGCGCGCGTTACGTCCGGGTTGAGTTCGTAGAACCGGTACGTGTCGCCGGCGCGGCCGTAGTGCGCCAGGGTTCCCGCACCGAGACCGATGAGCCCGAAGCGGCCGCCGTGGATCTGATCGAGGACGAGGCCGGGCGCGGAACGCAGGCCGTAGTAGGCGGTGGGGACGCGGCGGAGCGTGGCATCGGTGTACTGAAGGCCGTGCGAGGTTGAGCCGTGCGCGAGCTGCCGGTAGGCGCCGGTCGAGTCCCGTCCGGCGGTGACGCGGAGCGTGCCGTAGAAGTTGCGCGATTCATCGAGCGCCGGCGTGGGCGAGGCGAGCACGGCGCAGGTGAGCGCGCCCACGGCCAGGGCGCCGGTGTGCGCGCATTCGAGGGCGGGTGTCGAGGCGGTCCAGGTGAGTGAGCCATCGCGCCAGCGGGCGGCGACGCCGAGCGTGCACATGGCCACCATCAGCAGCGGGAATTCGAGATAGCGCGTGAAGAGCGCGGGGGGCAACTGTCGGCGATCATCTGAAAACGTAGTTTTCTGATCATTGCGCCGGAGACGACGACATCATCGGCGCCGAAGGCGCCAGTCATCGGTCCGGTCATCAGTTTGGGTTTTCCGCGTACCGGTGGCATAATCCCTGATTGGCGAGGCCCTCTTCT
>VFZP01000168.1 GCA_016871115.1 Acidobacteriota bacterium | reverse complement strand
CCAAAGTCGCCGCGAGAAAATCCTACGGCTTTCGGACCTTCCGCGTCCACGAACTCGCGCTACATCACACACTTGGCAAGCTGCCCGAACCGCCACTTACCCACGAATTCTTCTGACAAACCATTCCAGATAGCTGCCGGTTTCGCCGTCGCGCGCGCCCAACATACTCAGGGCCGACAGGAACGGTACGCGTACGGACGCACCGCGCCGGTCAAAACGCTCCACGATGAGCACGCGCCGGCGGTTGATCGTCTCCACGCGGCGCGGCGGCACTTCAATCCCAGCCTTCCCGGCCAGCGCCAGCGCAATGGCCTCCCAAGTCACCGCGTCGTACTGATCCGATTGGTGCGGAAACTTGGCGATGGCCAGCGATCCGTCAAGGTATGGCACGCAGACTTTGGGCCGCGCGCCGCCCAGCGAGGAACCCGGCGCCAGCAGTAGGCGCAGATCCGCAGCGGTCTCCTTATCCGCCGAGACGCGCCGCGCGGCGGCCAACAACTTCGGAAGCTGAATCACCGGGGGCACGCGCTGTTCGGGGGTGAGCGGCGCGAGGAACGGCCCGTTGAGCGCCGCGGCAAAGCGCAAAGCGCCCTGGCGGCTCTCGTCGTCCACCTGCATCAGAAAGTCGATTTCGCGCAACGTGCGCGGCGTCTCGCCCAGCGCCTCGGCGCGGCGGCGGGCGGCGCACCGCAGCAGCGCCCGGCCCCAACGGTCCGGCGCGGAGTCGCCCAGCGCGCCGAACAGGGGCTGGTCCGCGCCAGTATGAAATGGCCCCGGGCCTAGTGCGAGGGCGGGTTCGAGCGAATACCGGTTCGGGTGCGAGAGCCACGAGCTGTCGTATTCGAACGTGGCAGTGTCGCGGTCACGGCGCAACTTGGCCCATAGCCGTCCAGCGAGGATCGGCTGGCCGCCGAGGTCGGCAAATACCAACAATTCGCGGTCGGCCATGGCGAGTCACCGCCGTTCTCTCGCTTGGGTAGGCGGATGCGTTTGGGAAGACGTTCTTCGTCCGCCGCCAGGCCCACGGGATCGAAGCGCACGTCCGCCAATTCGCTGAGCCGGTCAATCATCCCGAGCGAAAAGACCACCAATGCATAGCCGCCCATGAAAACCTTTGGGTCGCCCTTTTCGATGCGCTACAACGTGATCCTGGCGATGCCCGCGCGCTCAGCCAGAATCGCAGCGGGAATGCGGCGGCGGAGACGGGCATCGCGCAGGTCGAGCCCCAGCTTGCGAAGCGCACGCGTGAGGGGAACCGGCGGAGGGGTGCTGGAGGTGCTCATATACGGTTTCCCTGAAAGTACACGGTAGCATATAAAGCATGTAATTGAGATACGCAAACTAAAACCAAGCAACACGCTACACTAGACTTTTCGGCTCATTTTCTGGCTTTCACATGCTCCTCATCCGTCTCTCGTTAGCCCTTTCCATCGCAGTGGGCGCGCTGCCCGCTCAAGCCCAGACTGTGTCCTCCGTGACCGCCCCCGTGCCCACGGCGTCTGCCGCCGCCGAAGAAGCCGAAACCGAACCAGCCGAACCCGTAGCCGCCCCCGCCGATGCCGCCCGCCGCGCCGAACTGAATCTGCTGGGCCAAACCAACGCCGCCGCCGGTGAGAGCCGCCGCAACGAGAATGTGCAGTTCACGCTGGTGGACAACAACTCGCAGCGCGAACTCAATATCCGCCTGGGGCTCACCGCCACCACCGTGGCCGAGTTTGAGGCGGACCGCAACTACTACTCCGCCGAGTACGGCACCCCACCGGCCGGCGCGCCGCACCAGAGCAAACTCGCCGCGGTTTCCTCCGTCCACGGCCAGCTTTTCTATCGCCACCTAAACAGCGTCACGTCGGCCCGCTCATTCTTCCAGGTGGGCGGCGTGAAGCCGGCGCGGGAAAACGAATATGGCTTCGGCCTCTCCGCCCCGCTGCCCAAGCGCACCTGGCTGCAGATGGAAGCAAGCCAGCGAAAAATCCGCGGACAGGTCAACGGCAACGTGCTGGTACCGCTGCCGCACGAGCGCGTGCCGCTGTCGGCGGACCCGCGCGTACGCGCGGTCGTGGAGCGCTTTATCGCCGCTTTCCCGAACGAACTACCCAACCGCACTGAGATCGACGCGCGGATGCTCAACCGCAACTCGCCGCAGACGGTGGACGGCGACACGGTGAATCTGCGGCTGGACCGGTTGTTCTCTGATAAAGACCGCGTGTCGGCCGGCTACCAGTTTGTGGGCCAGAAGGTGATCGCGTTTCAACTGGTACGCGGCATGAATCCGGACACCGCCACCAAATCCCACCGCGCGCGCCTGGGCTGGACACGGAGCGTCTCGGCCGCCACCACCGCTGACTTCACGCTAGGCTTCGATCGCGCCCGCGTGCTGATTGTGCCGGACAACAACTCCGTCGGCCCGAGCCTCTTCATCGGCGGCCTCGCCAACATTCAACAAGCCACGCAGATTCCGATTGACCGCGCCGGCAACGACTACCGCGGCGCGGCGCGCCTTCGCACCGTCCGCGGCCAACATACGTTCACTTTCGGCGCTGAAGCGATGCGCCGCCAGTTGAACGGCTTCGATTCGGACAATCACCAGACCACATACACCTTCCGCCGCAACCTCGGTAACGATGCCATCACCAATCTGCGCCTCGGCTTGCCGTTAGGCTACTGGCAAGGGATCGGCAACATCTACCGCGCCTTCCGTAATTGGGATGCATCCTACTACGCCGGGGACCGCTGGCAGGCGGTCCCCGGGTTAACCTTGCACTACGGCCTGCGCTGGCGGCCCATCACCGCGCCCACCGATGCCACCGGTCTTTCACCCGCGACGTACCGGAGTGACTGGAACAACGTGGGCCCGTACTTCGGCCTGGCCAAGAAGCTGGGTGCATCGGTGCTGCGCGCGGCCTACGGCATCCATTTCGGCGAAATCTTTCAAGCCACCTATCAGCAAAAGCGCTTCAGCCCGCCGCACAACTACAAAGTGGCGCTCAACGACATCGACATCCTCCAGCCACTATCGAGGCTGGACCCGAACAACCTGCGCGGCGTGCTCTACACCACCGCGCCCGATCTGGTGACGCCGTATTCGCAGCAGTACAACCTGCAGTGGGAAACACCCCTGGGGCGCGCCTGGCGGATGGAGGCGGGCTACGTTGGCTCGCGCACCTGGAAGCTGCTGGTGCACTGGTATGAGAACCGCGCCCGCCCGTTGCCGGGCATTCCGCTCACTACCGAAACCATCAATGACCGCCGCGCCGATCCGCGCTACTACGACGTGCGCCGCGTGGTGAACTCGGGGCGTGCCTACTTCGACGCGGCGCGCGTGGCCATCGCTTCGCGCGCCTGGCGTGGACTCACCCTCGATACCTCCTACTGGTTCAGCAAGAACATCGACACGGGCGGCGACTATCTCGGCACCGCCTACGACATCGACTCGTTCCGCGGCGCGTCTCAATCGGAGGACAACGTCAATACAGACCTTCGCGGCCTGTCGCGCTTTGACCAGCCGCATGCGCTGCTCAGCAAGGTGAACCATGTGCTGCCCGCGCCCACCGCCGCCGGACGCTTCGGGCGCAACTGGAATCTAGGCGCGATTGTGCTGCTCAAAAGCGGTACGCCGTTCAACATCAGCAGCGGCTCGGACGCGCCGGGCATCGGCAACGCCGACGGCGGCAACAACGACCGCGTGCATATCGTGGACGCCTCCATTCTCGGCCTCACCATCGGGAACCCCGACACCTCGCGCGAGCTGCTGCCGCGGGGCGCCTTTGCGTTCATGCAGCCGGGTGAAATGCGCGGCAACATCGGGCGTCACGTGCTCCGGCGCGGCGGCATCTACAATGTGAACGCGTCGCTGGAACGCGCCTTCCGCACTTCGAGCGAACTGGAGTTGCGGTTGCGCGTGGAAAGCGTCAACTTCTTCAATACCCCGCAATTTGCCGAACCGGGTAACATGCTGGCGGACCCGAATTTCGGCAACATCACCAACACGCTGAACGACGGGCGGACCTTCCGCTTCCACCTCGCTGCGCGGTTCTAGTCCGCATATCTCACGGGGTTTCGCCGCGAGACGCGTGAGAAGGCTGGGTGGAATACGAGGCGCGCGCCGCTCAGCGCGCGGAGGCACACTTGACAGTCTGTCGAGCACGGTGAGCAAGTGCAACGAACTAGACACGGCCTTACCGCGTGTCGCAGCAGAAAGCCGGTGAGATGTGCGATTAAACCGTCCCGCGCGGGACCGCCCGCAAATGTGTCAGGGCGGCCACGTTCCAGGGTCCCTATAATAAAGGGGCATGAGTGCGTTGTCTCAAAGGCTTCAGCTCAAGGTTGCGCAGAAGCAAATTCTGACGCCTGGCCTGGTGCAGATGGTCACTGTGTTACAGATGACCCGTCTTGAGCTGAAAGATCTCATCGCCCAGGAGATCTCAGAAAATCCGGTGCTCGATGAGGCTGCCGAAGGCGGCGAGGAACTGACTGCCGAAGAGCTGCAGCCACTGCTCGAAGCCGAGCGCGACCCGAACCCCAGCGACCAGAACTTTCTCGATCTCGCGCAATCGGCCGAAGCCAGCGCGGCCGAGGATTACGCAAGCGACGACTTTGCCGCGGCCAGCAGCGCTACGGCCGCCGCCGTTTCTTCGGATGCACCCACCGGCGCAGCCGAGGGCGAGCTGGAGAAGGCCGCCGACCCGTTCGAGGAAATCGACTTCGGCAGCTACTTCGACGATTATCTGGACCCCGGCTTCAAGTCCCCCGCCGGCGAGACGTCGGACAAGCCTTCGTTTGAGATGTTCCTGTCGGCGCCCGTCCGGTTGCCCGATCACCTTGAACAGCAGCTCAGCCTGGTAGCTCTATCTGAGCCAGTGCGCACAGCCGCCGAAGCAATCATCGGCAACCTGGACGACAACGGTTACCTCACCGAGCCGCTGGAAGACCTGGCGGACTCCTGCGGCCAACCCGTGGCGCTGATTGCCGAAGCCCTGAGTGAAGTGCAGAAGCTGGACCCGGCCGGCGTGGGCGCGCGCAACCTGCAGGAGTGCCTGCTGCTGCAACTGGATCATCGCAACGCGCGCAGCGGCGTGGCCTGGGAGATTGTAGAGAAGCACCTGCGGCTGCTTGAAACGCGCCAGCACAAAGATCTGGCCAAGGTGATGAACCGGCCGATTGAGCATATCCAGATCGCCCTACGCGTGATTCAGAAGCTGGACCCGCGGCCCGGCCTGCGCTACTCAGCCTCGGGCGCGCGGCAGATTGAGCCGGACGTTTACATCACCAAGGACGGCGACGATTACATCATCTCCCTGAATGACGACGACCTGCCGCAGTTGCGTCTGAATCCGCAGTATCGCCGGCTGCTGGACCGCGAGAACGAGAAGGACGTGCGCAACTACGTGAAGGAGCGCTTCCAGTCGGCGCTGCTGCTGCTGAAGAACATTGAGCAGCGCAAGCGTACGATTGTGCAGGTGTGCCAGTCGATTGTAGCCCGCCAGCGTGAATTCCTCGACAAGGGTATCGATCAGTTGAAGCCGATGATGATCAAGGATGTGGCCGAAGAGATCGGCGTACACCCCTCCACGGTTTCGCGCGCGGTGGCCAGCAAGTATGCCCACACCCCGGAAGGCGTGTTCGAACTGCGCTATTTCTTTTCCGAGGCCGTTCAGGGCGCGGCCGGCAGCGACACCCCTCTCCTGGTGGTGAAGCGCAAGGTCAAGAAAATGATTGACGATGAAGACGCATGCCAGCCGCTCACCGACGACCAGATCACCGCACGGCTCCGCGGCGAAGGCATCGACGTGACGCGGCGTACGGTGGCGAAGTATCGTGAAGACATGAAGATTCCGTCCACCCACCAGCGCCGCCAGCGCGGGTAAGGCCGGACCACCAACTCGCCATAAAATGAAAATCCACTACACCGGGAAACTGGAAAAACTGGACGCCGTCAGCGAGAAGAAGCTGCAGGCGCGCCTTGACCGGCTGGCCAAGCTCCTCGGCCGCCGCAACGAGAAGGAACTCCACGTCATTCTCAAGACTGAGCGGCATCTGCACCGCGCTGAGATCACGCTGAACGTCAACGGGCAACCGCAGGCAGGCTTGCATGCCGCGCCCGATCAGTTGTCGGCGTTAACCGGCGCATGCGACAAGCTGGAGAAGCACATTCTCAAGCAACACGACAAGAAGATTGCCGTCAAGCGCCGCGCGGGCAAGCCCGCCGAGGCTGTGGCCGCCGCCGAAATCACGCCGCCAGCCGCCGCCTCGGTGGCGGTAGACGCCGACGGGGCGGAAACCGAACTGATCCGGGTCAATCGCCGCACGCCGAAACGCAAGCCGATGACGCTGGAGGAAGCGCTGCTTGAGATCTCGCCCAAAGTTTCCTACGTCGCCGACCGCGATGCCGGCATCAACCGCCCGTCCGTACTGATTCGACGCGCCGATGGCCACCTCAACCTCATCGAAGGCTAAGGCCGTGCCGGCGGCGGGCAGCGCCTCGGAACTTGTCATCCTCACCGGGCTTTCGGGCGCGGGCAAGGGAATCATGCTGCGCGTGCTCGAAGACCTTGGCTACTACGCCATCGACAATCTTCCGATGGAGTTGATGCCGAAGCTGGCCGAGCTGATCAAAGCGCCGGGCGGCATTGCACGAATGGCCCTGGTGGTGGATATCCGCGAAGGCGCCGCGCTCGAAATTTTCCCGCGTGTTTACCGGGCGCTGGCCCGCAGCATGCCGACGCGGCTGGTGTTCCTCGAAGCCGACGACGCGGTGCTGGTGCGGAGGTTTTCCGAAACCCGGCGACCGCATCCGCTCGGCACCGAGTCCACTGTCGCGGCCAGCGTCAAAAACGAACGCCGCCGCCTGGAACCAATCCGCAAACTGGCGACCGCCACCGTCGACACGTCTCGCTTCAATGTGCACGAGCTGCGCGAGCACATTCACACGATGTTCACCGGCGGCGGCGCCAAATCGAAGATCCGTGTCTACATCAACTCGTTCGGCTTCCGGCATGGCGTGCCGAGCGACTCAGACCTGGTCTTTGACGTCCGCTTTCTGCCCAACCCCAACTACATTCCGGCTTTCAAACAGCTCACCGGGCGGCACCCGTCCGTGGCGCGCTACATTCGCACGTTTCCGCAGACCCGTGAGTTTATCGACCGCATTTCAGAACTCTTGATTTATCTCTTGCCTCACTACATCGGCGAAGGCAAGACTTACCTCACTATCTCCTTCGGCTGTACAGGTGGGCACCATCGCAGCGTGCTGATCGCCGACGAGATCCGCAAGCGCATCGCCAACGCCGGTTTTCGTGCCACCTGCGCGCATCGCGACATCGCCCGCCCCGTGTAGCGCCGCCATCCCTGGATACAATGGGGTGCTGACTGGGGCATGCCGGAGCTTGATTTAACTCCCGACTCGGAAGGACCGCCCGCTTCTCGCGGGGCGCCGCCTCCACCTGCTCACCTGGACCACTATGACGTCCTCGGACGCCTGGGTGAAGGCGGGATGGGAGAAGTGTATCTGGCGCGCGACCGGCGCCTGGGCCGTCAGGTAGCTCTGAAGATGCTGGCGGGCCGGTTCCACTCCGAGGCCCATCTGCGTGAGCGCTTCGTCAGTGAGGCCCGCGCGGTTTCCGCCCTGGAACACCCGCACGTGTGCCGGCTCTATGACGTAGGCGAGTGGAAAGGCCGCCCGTACTTCACCATGGAGCGGCTGCGCGGCGAGACCCTGCGCGAGCGGCTCCGGCGCGGGCCGCTGGCGGCGGTTGAAGTTCGCCGCATCGGCGCGGAAGTGGCCGGAGCGCTCGCCGCGGCGCACGATGTGGGTATTCTGCACTGCGATATCAAGCCGTCGAATTTATTTTTGACGGAGGACGCCGGCGCCAAGGTGATGGACTTTGGGATTGCGCGGCGCCTCCAAACCAACTTCGGCAGCGGCGGCGGCGCGGCAGGTGCGGCGTCGACGGCTTCGCCCGCGCCGGCCGGTTTGCCTCGGCAGCGGAAGTGGCCAGGGCGCTGCGCCATGGCCTCGCTCCGGAAACTTTCGGCGGAACAGCGTCAGCGCGCCCGCAGCGATGGAAGGTGGCCTTGGGCACTACGGCGGCGGCGGCCGCAGCGGCTCTCGGCTACTGGACTTTTTTCGGCGGCCCCAGCGCGAAGCTGCCGCCGGCCACACTCTCGCCGTTGGTGAGCGTGCCGGGAGATAAGGACGCGCCCTCGCTCTCACCGATGGGCGACCGCGTGGTGTTTGCCTGGACCGGCGAGCGCATCGCGTTTCTGCGCACCGGGATGGCAGGGGTGAGCGGCGAGAACGGCTACTACGTGATTTCGGCCCTCGGCGGGCAGGAGCGCAAAGTAGCGCGACCATCCCGCGTGCCGATCCTGCATGGCGGCAGCAATCTGGCCTGGTCGCCCGAAGGCCGCGAGTTGATTTTCTGCGACCAGCTTGAGGCCGACAGCCCGCCGTCGATGGTGGCGGCCAGCGTGGAATCTGGCCAGACGCGCACGCTGGTGAGCGGCAAAGACCACTTGGCCAACCCGGTGTTTTCGCCCGATGGTTCGCGCCTCGCATATCTGCGCGGCCCCGGGTTCATTTCTCACGATCTTTTTGTGATGGACGTCAGGACCGGCTCCAGCAAGCAGTTGACGCGGGATATGCGCTCCATCGGCGGCGTGGCTTGGACGCCGGACAGCGCGAGCCTCGTACTCTCTTCAAACCGGCAGGGGCTGTTTGCGCTGTGGCGCGTGGCTGTCCGGGGCGGGGACCCGCAGCCGGTGGCGCCGGCGGGCTCGGACGCCGTTTCGCCTTCCATTGCCCGCGAAGGCAAGCGCCTCGCCTATCTCAGCCGCCGCACCAATATCAATCTTTGGCGCTATCCGCTCAATGCGCCGGCCGGCAGCAAACCCGCGCCGGAGCAGTTGGTGACGTCCACCCGCATTTCCACGGAGCCAGACTATTCGCCCGACGGCCAGCGCATTGTGTTTGCGTCGGAGCGTTCGGGGAGTTGGGAGATCTGGACCACGCGAGCCGATGGATCGCAGCCGCTGCCGTTGACCAATACGCCCGGGCAACAGTCCGCGTCGCCGCGGTGGTCGCCCGACAGCAAATGGATCGTCTTCGACTCGCGCTTTGAAGGCCATGCCGACCTGGCGATCATCGGCGCGCAGGGTGAAGGGTTCAAACGGCTGACCACGGCCGCCACCGATGAGTTTCTGCCGCGCTTTTCGCGCGACGGAGCTTCCATCTACTTCATGTCCAGCCGTAGCGGCTCCAAGCAACTGTGGCGCATGCCCGCACCCGGACGTCCGTCCGCCGAGCCGGAGCAGGTCACCACCCAGGGCCTGTCGGACGCGGTGGAATCCGAAGACGGCAACTTTCTCTACGTCGCGCGCCAGAACAAGCTGTGGCGGCTGCCGGTGAATGCCCGCGAAGAACAGGGCCTGGAAGAGGTGTTGGCCCGTGCCTTCTGGCGCGACTTTTCGTTCGTGCCCGGCGGCGTGATCTTCGCTCGCAACTGGACAAATCTGATGCAGTCGATTGAGCGCTACGACGAGTCCACCAAACAAACCAAGCCGCTGTTTGAAATCGGCCCGCGGCCGAATCTCTATGGGCCGTTTGTGATTTCCCCGGATCGCCAGTGGCTGCTGATGGACCGCGTGGATCAGCAGAACGTGGAGATCATGCTGGTGGAGAACTTCCAGTAACGGGTTGGCAGGGCCGCGTAGGGCATAATCGTACGGATGCTCAATCGCCGCCGCTTCCTCCGCGCCACTACGGCCGCCTCGCTCACCACCGCCTTCGCCGCGCCAGACCGCACGCGCCCGAACGTAGTTATCATTTACTGCGACGATCTCGGCTACGGGGACCTCGGCTGCTACGGCTCGCGCATCCGCACGCCGAACCTCGACCGCATGGCCGCCGAAGGTATCCGCTTCACGCACTTCTACTCGGGTAATCCAGTGTGCTCGCCTTCGCGCTCGGCATTGATGACAGGCCGCTATTGCGTGCGCGCCGGCGTACCGCGCGTGTTGTTCCCGCAAGACCATGGCGGGCTGCCGGAAACGGAAACCACCATTGCGCAGACGCTCAAGACGCGCGGCTATCGCACGCTGTGCGTGGGCAAGTGGCACCTGGGACATAAGGAAGCCTACCTGCCCACGGCGCGCGGCTTCGACCACTACTTCGGTATCCCGTACTCGAACGACATGAATCCACGGTGGCTGATGGAAGACACCACGGTGATCGAAGAACAGGCCACACTCGAGACGCTCACGCCCCGCTATACCGAACGCGCCGTGAGGTTCATTGAAGAGTCCGCGCGCGCCGGTGAGCCGTTCTTTCTCTACATGCCGCACACGTACCCGCACATTCCGCTGGCCGCGTCGCCGAAGTTCCGCGGCAAGTCGCCGCTGGGCATGTATGGCGATGTGGTGGAAGAGCTCGACTGGAGCGTGGGAGAAGTGCTGGCCGCGGTGAAACGCGCGGGCGCCGAGCGCAACACCCTCGTGATTTTCAGTTCCGACAACGGGCCGTGGTTCCAGGGCAGTTCAGGCCCGTTGCGCGGGCGCAAAGGCGGCACCTGGGACGGCGGCATGCGCGTGCCGATGATCGCGCACTGGCCCAGCCGCATTCCCAAAGGCAAAGTATGCGGCGGGGTGGCCGGCGTGATGGACCTGCATCCCACGGTGGCGAAGTTGTGCGGCGCAACCGGGCGCAATCCGTTTGACGGCATCGATATCTGGCCGCTGCTGAGCAGCGCGGCGCAGACCGTGGACCGCGAGGCGTTCCTCTACTTGGACGGCCTCAACGTGCAGTGCGCCCGGCTCGGCAAGTGGAAGATCCACATCGCGCGGCACAACGTGATGATCTACAACCCCGTGCCGGCAGCGGGCCGCATGAGCCTGCCGCTGGCGAAGCCCGAATTGTACGACCTCGAAAACGACCCCGCCGAAAGCTACGACGTGGCGGACGAAAATCCGCGGGTGGTGGCCGATCTGCGCGCCCGCATTGAGCGCGTGGTGGCATCGATGCCGGACCCGGTGCGTCAGGCGTATCGAGCCCAGATGAGCCGCAAGTCCGTGCCCTATGCCGCCGGCGCGCAGCCCCGGCCAGCGGCAAATTAATTTGCCGTGAGCGCGCGGCTTTCAATCCGTTGCGGTACGATACCGCTATGCGACGATTCTTGGGCATTTCTGTTTTCCTTTGCGGGGTGCTGGCCGCGCCGGCCGCCGAACGTGGCTTCAAGGCCATCTTCGACGGCAAGACGCTGAACGGCTGGACGCTGGTCGATAAGGACAAACCCGGCAACGGCTACGTGGTGGAAAACGGCACGATTGTATGCCCGTCCAACGGCGGCGGCAATCTGCTCACCGACAAGGACTACGCCAACTTCGTCCTGCGGTTTGAGTTCCGCATGGAGCCGGGCGGCAACAACGGCATCGGTATCCGCGCGCCGCTGGCCGGTGACATCGCCTACTCGGGCATGGAGATTCAAGTACTCGATCACGACCACGAAAAGTACAAAGGCAAGCTCAAGCCCACGCAGTACCACGGCTCCATCTACGATTTGGTGGGAGCCAAGACGGGTGCGTTAAAACCCGCCGGCGAGTGGAACAGCGAAGAGATCATAGCTGACGGCCGCCGCATCAAGGTGACGTTGAACGGAGAGGTGATTGTCGATGCCAACCTCGACGGCATCAAAGATGAGTCGCTTTTGAAGAAGCACCCGGGCGTTGCGCGTACTACCGGACGCATCGGCTTTCTGGGTCATGGCTCGCGCGTCGAGTTCCGCAACCTGCGCGTGAAAGAACTGAAGTAGAGACGGTTTCACAGAATTGCCCCTGTGGACGGTAAGGGACCTCAGGCAGGCAAAAACGAGATGACCTCCATGGTTGTATTCAATCGCGAAGTTGCTTTGGAACGGGTGGGCGGCGATGAGGAATTGTTCGCCGAGATCGTTGGCATCTATCTGGAGGAGTTGCCTTCGGTGCTGAAAGAGATTCAATCGGCGGTGCGTGCTGGAGATGCCAACGGCCTGTACCGTTCGGCGCACTCTTTGAAGGGGTCGCTCGGGGCACTGGGCGCCGAGGCCGCGCAGAAGCGCGCATTGGACCTTGAAATGAGTGGACGGCAGAGCCAACTCTCGCATGCGCCCGAGATGCTGGCAGATCTCGAACGTTTGCTCGACGAATTGCACCGCGAGTTGTCGGCCTGATAACTTGCCGGCTCCGATGGGGTCTTCGTCCAATAGGCGTTAAGGGGCTGGCAAGAAATAGAACAACAGAGTAGGACGTAGCTCTGGCAGCGGACTGCTGGGCGTGAGCCTCGGTTTTCACGAGCCCAAGGCGGACCACGGCCAA
>VFZP01000167.1 GCA_016871115.1 Acidobacteriota bacterium | reverse complement strand
AATACCAGCGGACGCACAACACCACAATCTCCGCGTCGAAATGGCGGCCAGCGAACAGCTCTTCAACCGGAACGAAGGAGGGCATTGCGACAGTTTCTCTCATCTTGGCCGGTTTGCACCAGAGCCCTCGATACAGTATCGGCGAAGAAGTGAAACACCACCGGCCGCATGTTGGCCGGGGGCGCGGCGTTCACAACCACGGTTCGCGCATCGAACGAGTAGCAGTGCGCGGCCGAGAGCGCGTAGGCAGGCGCAGCGGCGCCTCCGGGCGCGCGCAGCAGGAGGGCAGTACAGTTGCCGCTGAGGGAGAGACGTCCGATGCCGGTGTAGGCCGCGTTGCGCCCGTCGGCGTTTCGCAGCGGCTCCGAACTCGGCTGAGCCCGGGCAGTAACCATCCACAGCAACGGCAATGCGATGCCAAGTGGCTTCATCATGATAGTTTGACTCCCAGCGCCAGCACGGTCTCAAAGTACGGCGCCTGTTGTTCGCGATACACGGTGGTGACCTCCACGGCTTGGAACCCCGCGCCGGCCATCAGCGCTTCGAGTTCCACTTCTGAGAAGCCGAGCCAGAGATCCGCGTACATCTCGCGGGCTTCTTCGAAGTTGTGCTTCTTCAGATCCAGCACCACCATGCGGCCTCCGGGCCGAAGGATGCGCGCGGCCTCGGCAATGGCGCGGGTCGGGTGCGTGGCGTGGTGGAGGGCTTGCGAGAGAAAGGCGAGGTCAACCGAGGTATTCGGGATCGGGAGCGATTCAAGGTCGCCGAGCCGGTAGTCGAGGTTGGTCAGGCCATTGCGGCGTGCCAGGTCAGAGCCGAAGTCCACCATCTTTTGCGAGTTGTCGACGGCGATCACACTCTTGGCCCGGCGGCTGAGAAGTTGCGAGAAGCTCCCCTCGCCCGCGCCGAGGTCGGCAATGTCGAGAGGCGGCAGCAGCAGCAGCAGCGTCTCTGCCAGCGCCTTCCAAGACCGGCCCGGCACATAATGACGCCCGAACTTGCCGGCCAACTCATCGAAGTAGGCGCGGGTCTTGTCGGCCCGCCGGCGCAGCGCCAACTGCAGCGCCCGCGTGTCGGCCGCGGCTTCGGGCAGGCCGGTCTGCGCGCGGAGCAGCGCCAGCAGGCTGCGCGTAGCGTCGTCGTTGCGGAGGCGATAAAGGATGTTCTTCCCCTGCCGCCGGTCGTCGGCCAAGCCGGCGCGCTTGAGTTGGGCGAGGTGCGTGGAGATGCGACTCTGCCCCATAGCCAGAATTTCCTGGAGTTCGGCGACGGACAGTTCTTCTTCGGCCAGAAGTAAGGCGATTCTGGCTCGCAGAGGGTCTGAAAGAAGTCGAAGCGAATCCAGGATTGACGGCATCAAGAGCGACAGCGTATGATATCAACATATCCCGATTCATTGATAGGTACCAAGAGGAATATGAGCACAGCCACTCTCACCCGTGTTGAAACGGACTTCAAAGTCGCCAACATGAAATTGGCCGAATGGGGCCGCAAGGAGATCGGCATCGCCGAGCATGAAATGCCCGGCTTGATGTCGATCCGCAAGAAGTACGCGGCCGAGAAGCCGCTGAAGGGTGTCCGCGTTACCGGTTCGCTCCACATGACCATCCAGACGGCGGTCCTCATTGAGACGCTCGTCGACCTCGGCGCGGACGTGCGCTGGGCAAGCTGCAACATTTTCTCGACGCAGGACCATGCGGCGGCGGCGATTGCCGCGACCAAGGTGCCCGTGTTTGCGTGGAAGGGCGAGACGCTGGAAGAGTATTGGTGGTGTACGCTGCAGGCCATCACGCATCCGGACGGCCTCGGTCCGCAATTGGTGGTGGACGACGGCGGCGACGTGACGATGTTCATCCACAAGGGCTATGAACTGGAGAACGGGTCTGACTGGGTGAACTCGCCATCGGGCAGCCAGGAAGAGAAGGTGATCAAGGACCTGCTGAAGAAGGTTCACGCCGAAAATCCGCGTTTCTTCCACCGCATCGTGAAGGAATGGAGGGGTGTCAGCGAAGAGACCACCACGGGCGTGCATCGTCTTTATAAAATGCAGGCCGAGGGTAAGCTGCTGGTGCCGGCCATCAACGTGAACGACTCGGTGACGAAGGCGAAGTTCGACAACCTGTACGGCTGCCGCGAGTCGCTGGCGGACGGCATCAAGCGCGCGACCGATGTGATGGTGGCGGGCAAAGTGGCCGTGGTGTGCGGCTACGGCGACGTGGGCAAGGGCTCGGCGCACTCGCTGCGCGGCATGGGCGCGCGCGTGATTGTGACCGAGATCGATCCGATCAACGCGCTCCAGGCGGCCATGGAAGGCTTTGAAGTGACGACCGTGGAAGACACGCTCGGGCGCGGCGACATCTACGTCAGCACCACGGGCAACGTCGACATCATCACCTTCGAGCACATGTCGAAGATGAAGGATCAGGCGATTGTGTGCAACATCGGCCACTTCGACAACGAGATCCAGATCGACATTCTGAACACGGCGGCGGGCGTGGTGCGGACCAACATCAAGCCGCAGGTGGACATGTACACGTTCCCCGACGGCCACCAGATCTTCATGCTGGCCGAAGGGCGCCTGGTGAACCTGGGCTGCGCGACGGGCCATCCGAGCTTTGTGATGTCCAACAGCTTCGCCAACCAGACGCTGGCGCAGATCGATCTGTGGCGCAACAGGGACAGCTACCGCACGGGCGTCTACACGCTGCCGAAGCGATTGGACGAAGAAGTGGCGCGGCTGCACCTGGAGAAGATCGGCGTGAAGCTGACGGTGCTGACCGAGAAGCAGGCCGAGTACATCGGCGTGCCGCTCGACGGGCCGTACAAGCCGGATCACTACCGCTACTAACTCACGCGGAGTGGAGTAAGTTGGAGACGGGGAGGCCTGCGGGCCTCCCCGTTTTGCTTATTGGTGCGGGAGCATCAGTTCGTGGCCCAGTAGCGGCTGCGGGTCTGCACCGTCACCTTGGGGCGCGCCACGGAGACCTGAAGCCGGCGGAAGGTTAGAATCCGCACCGGTTCGCTTGAAACATAGCCCAGGCTGTACTGCCCGCGCAGTTCATCTTGAATGACGGCGAACACGTCGTCAATCGGCCGCTTCTTCGACACCGCGAAGTATCCGCCGCCCGTGTCCCGCGCCAGCGCAGCGAGATTCTCGCGCCCATCCGGCCCGCGCCCGGCGAAGAAGATAGAGGAGACAATCGTGTCGGCCCGCAGCACTGCTTCGATCGCTTCGGTCCGCGTGGCCACGCTGCCGTTCTCGCCGCCATCGGACAGCACGATCAGCGCCTTGCGATTCCCCTGCGCCGCCATGATGTCGCGCGAGGAACGCATCACGGCTTCATAGAGAAGTGTGCCTCCGCCGGTCTGCAGCGCCAGTTCGCGCTGCGTGGGCGTGCCTACTTGCGACAGCGCGTCTTCCAGCAGTTTGCGCGAGTCCGTCGGCGCCTGGTTCACCAGAATCCCGAGATCGAACTGCATCACGAAGATCTTGTCTTTGCCCTCGCGCAACACGCGGTCGATGAAGCGGAAGCTGGCGCCGCGCTCGGCGTCGAGGATCTTCTCCAGGCTGAGGCTGGTGTCGATCAGGATGCCGGCGGTGAGGGGCAGGTCGGTTTCGCGGGCGAAGTAGCGAATCTCCTGGGGCCACCCGTTTTCGAGAATCGTGAACTCGTCTTTGCCCAGATCGCGCAGCAGTTCCCCGCGCGGGCCACGCACGGTGGCCAGCAGGTTCACTACTTTGACGTCGACGGAGAAGGTCGGTTGCTAACGCGTGGTCTGGGCCGCCAGAGGAAGACCGGCCAGGAACGCGCAGCGAGAGATGGACGGGAGCGGAAGCATGGGGGTCTTGCGACCATGGTAGCGTCACCCCGGGCGCGGCTCACTCGCCCAAGGCATCCCGGAAGGCCTGCACCGAAATCCCGGCCTTCGCGATCAATGTGCGCAACGTTCCACGCGCAACCTGCTCGTGCTGCAGCACGGACAGCGATGCAATGGATCCAGGTTTGCTCAAGATGATATGACTGCCCCGCTGGCGGACAACCTGCCAGCCCAAGTGCTCCAAGGCGCGAATCACTTGCCGGGGCCGGAGCGCCGGAACTGGTGGCATTAGACCGCCACTTCAACCTCGCGAGTGATGACAGTCAGCGGCAGATTGAGTTCCCCACGGGCAGCCAGGCACTCGCGGATCGCGTCCGCGATATTGGCCTCTGCTTCCTCCTCGGTCTTGCCTTGGCTGACACAACCGGGGATGACGGCACAGTCCGCAATGTACATACCGTCTTCGTCACGATAGATGCTGACCGGGAACTTCATACGTTTTCATTCTACTCGCCGCGCGCTTTACCGCGCCTTCCCATACAGTAGGCGCGTGGAACCCTTCCTGCTCGGCGCGGCCGGGATTGTGATCAATCCGCTGATCCACGATGAAGGCGGCGGGCGCATGCCTGGACAAAGACAGCTTGGCGAGCTTTGCCGTCGACTCCGTGGCCGATATTTTCGGCGACCTTGCAGGCAGCGCGGCCGAGTCCACACTGGAGTCGCTGCGGCACGACGGCAACTTTCACTCGGAGGCGGCGCTCGCCGAAGCGCTGGCGAAGGCACTGGAGTTTGCGCGAGAGGAACTCCCTGTAGCGAACGCCTGCCCGTTTACCACGTGGAGGAAGCGGCTGCTCGATGCATCGCCGGATGCTCGCGAAGGGCTGTTCGTGACCACCGATCCAACTGACCCTACCCAGTTGACCGCCGAACTCACTCCCGAGCAATGGTGGGACCAGATGTTGCCCTCGCTTCTACGCTGGTCGAACGGTGAGGGCATTCCCGCCGACACGTGCGAGTTTCTCCGTCCGCGTCTGTACAGTGATCTCCGCAAGGCGTACCTCCACTTGCTGCGCGATCCGCGGCATGGCAAGGCGTGGATCGCCTATCAGCAGCGGTTTCTTGAGGCCATCGCCGCCGCAGCGCGCACCGATCACGGCGATCTGGCGGATCGCATCGAGGCGCTTGCGCGCGACACGAACGAGATGCAGAGCGCGGTCATCGCCGAACTGGAGCGCCAAACCGAACGCGTCCTCGATGCGGTTGCTGGCGTGAGTGACCAAGTCGCGGCCTTGGATGGGAAGCTGGACAGGGCATTGATCCGCATCCCGGAGCCCGCCCGCCTCCACAACATTCCAGCGCCCACCGCCCACTTCACCGGCCGCGCGCATCACCTCGAGCAGATCCACCAGCAACTGCAGAACAGCGATTCCCCCGCCATCGTCGCCGCCCTCCACGGGCTCGGCGGCGTGGGCAAAACGCAGATGGCCCTCGGATACGCGCGGCGGCACAGCGCGGACTACGGCTTGGCCTGGTTCATCAACGCCGCCAACGGCCTCTATGCGGACTTTGCCGCACTCGCCCAAGCCGCGCGCCTGCCGGAACCGGAACCCAACCAGAAGACCGTGGAGGCCGTCCACCTCTTCCTGCGCGATGCCCGCCTCAGTTGCGCCGACGGCCGTCCCTGGCTGCTGATCTACGACAACGCCGAAACCGTGGAGTCACTGGAGCCGTTCCTCGTGCGCGGCGAGCGGCACGGGCGCATCCTCATCACGTCGCGCAATGCGGACTGGTCCCGCCTCACCCTCGCGCCGCTGATTGAAGTCGACAAGTGGGAGCGCGCCGAGTCCGTCGCGTTCCTTCTGGAGCGCACCGGCGATGCGGATCGCGCCTCGGCCGAAGCCGTGGCGACGGAACTCGAAGATCTGCCGCTCGCCCTCGAACAGGCGGCGGCGTTTGTGAAGGCGCGGCGCTCCACGCTGGCTGGCTACGCGCGGCTCCTGGACACTAACAAGGACCAACTGCTTACGCTCTATCCGCCATCGCCGGACTATCCGCATCCGGTGGCCACCACGTGGCGCCTCGCGTTTCAGCGCCTGCAAACGGAATGCCCCGCCGCGTTGGCAGCGTTGGAGCGGGCGGCGTGGTTCGCACCGGAGTCGATCCCATTTTTGCTGCTGCCCGCCCCGTTCGCGCCCTCCGGCGATGAACTGGAGCGGGGCGCAGCGGTGGAGGCCCTGGTGACGCGCTACTCGCTCGCGAAGCTGGGACGCAATAAGCACGTCGGCGAGACCCTGACGGTTCACCGGTTGGTGCAGGCCGTGGTGCGGAAGATGCTGCGTGACGCGGGCCGGGACAGGGCAGTGCTGGAGGCTGCGCTGAAAGCAGCGGCGGCGGGTTTTGGGTTCAAGCAGAACGAACCGGAATCCTGGGATCCGCGAGCCCGGTGGAACGGCATGCGCTGGCTGTCTTAGATGAGGCGATCACGGCGGAGGTGGACTTGGCGGCTTACTCATGCCTGCTGAACCAGGTGGGTATTTACCTGGGTACCGTGGCCCGTTACCAGGATGCGCTAATGGTTTACCGTCGGTCGCTGGTCCTTGCGGAGGGAGTCTGGGGGCCAGAGCACGCTGAGGTGGCCGTCTGCGCCAACAATTTGGGCCACACGCTTCGGATTCTTGGCGATAATCGCGCCGCGCTTCAATACACCGAGCGCGCTCTGCGCATTGACGAAGCGGTGTACGGCCGGGACCACCCCAATGTCGCCACCGACGCCAACAACCTCGGCCAGATCCACCAAGCCCTCGGCGACCTCCCCGCCGCCCGCGCCTACCTCGAACGCGCCCTCCGCATCTGCACCGCCACCCTCGGCCCCGACCACCCAACACCTGCACGCCGCCCGCAACCTCGCCCTCCTCGACCCACCACAAAGTAACACCCACCCCCGTTGACTTCCGCAACCCCCTCGGCTATAGTTCGGAGGTACAAATTTATCAAGGGGTTGGAGTGTCTTTAACGGCCCAGTCGCCCACCTAGGCCTGCTGCCCCCTTGAAATCGAGGCTTTTGGAACTCGGCTATGTCGAGCAACCTGGACGATGAACTTTGGCCTGGCTCACCCGAACCCGGGGGTGACTCGGAGGATTTCGGTCAGCTTCTCGACGAAGCGCTTCATCAAGGACCCTCGCACCACGCACAGGGCGAGACCTTCATGGGCATCGTCGTCAAGGTCACGCCCAAAGGCGTGTTCATGGACATCGGCCAAAAGACCGAAGGCCTGATCCCGCTCCACGAATTCACCCAGCCCGACGGATCGGTCACCGTCAAAGCCGGCGACGAACTCGAATGCATCGTCGACCGCCACGCCGACGCCGCCGAAGGCTACCTTCCGCTCTCGCATCTCAAAGCCGCCCGCATGAAAAGCTGGGACACGCTCGAACAGGCGTTCCGCAGCGGGCTGCTCGTCTCCGGACGCGTCACCGGCAAAACCAAAGGCGGGCTCGATGTGGACGTGGGCGTGCCGGCCTTCATGCCCGGCTCGCAGATCGACGTCCGCCCGTACACGAATCCCGACTCGCTCTTCGGCCACGACATCGCCGTCAAGATCGTCAAACTCAACCGCCGCCGCGGCAACGTCGTCGTGTCGCGCAAAGCCGCGATGGAAGATGAGTACGGCAATCTGAAGCACGAGACGCTTGCCGCGCTCGAAGAGGGCGCCGTCGTGCAGGGCGTGGTGAAGAACCTCACGGATTATGGCGTGTTCATCGACCTCGGCGGTATCGATGGGCTCCTGCACATCACCGAAATCTCGCACGGGCGCATCACGCATCCGTCCGAAGCGCTGCAGGTGGGCGAGCAGATCAGCGTGAAGGTGCTGAAGCTGGACCGCGAGAAGGAACGGATCTCGCTCGGCCTGAGGCAGGTCACCCCGGACCCGTGGGCGAGCGTGGTGGAGCGCTATACTCCCGGCACGCCCGTGCAGGGCCGCGTGGTGAGCGTCACCGACTACGGCGCGTTTGTGGAGCTTGAGCCCGGCGTCGAAGGGCTGATTCATATTTCCGAAATGACCTGGTCGCGGCGCATGAAGCACCCGTCCAAGGTCGTCAAGGTGGGCGACCTGGTGCCTGCCGTGGTGCTGGACGCGAAGCCCGAGCAGCATCGCGTCTCACTCGGCATCAAGCAACTCGAAGCCGACCCGTGGACCACGGTCGCGCAGCGCTACAGCATCGGTTCAGTGGTCGAAGGCCGCGTACGTAAGCTGATTGGCTTCGGCGCGTTCATCGAAATCGAAGAGGGTATTGACGGGCTGGTGCATGTCTCCGACATGAGCTGGACCAAGCGCATCAAGAACCCGTCTGAAGCGCTGAAGAAGGGGCAGATCACGCAGGCCGTGATCCTCGCCATCGACCCGAACAACCGCCGCCTCTCGCTCGGTATCAAGCAGTTGCAGCCGGACGCCTGGGAGTCGTTTTTCCACGTGCATAACCCCGGCGATATCGTGCGCGGCCGCGTGACGCGCGCGGCCAAGTTCGGCGTGTTTGTGGAACTCGCCGCCGGAGTTGAGGGCCTTTGTCACCAATCGGAGACCCCGCCGATGGCCGGCCGCAGCAAGGACGATCCGGCGCTGCCCATCGGCGCGGAGATGGATTTCAAGATCATCAAGATGGTGGAGTCCGATCACAAGATCGGCTTGAGCGCGCGCGCCGTGCTCGAAGATACCGAGCGCACGCGGTTCAGCGAGTATCATCGCCAAGCTGCGGCCGCGTCCGGCGACTTTGAGGGCGCCGTGCGCGAGCCCGGCGAAGAAGACGGCCCGGCATAGCGGCCCTTGATCAGCCAAACCATGCTAAGCTAGCGGCTTAGCGTTGCTGAGGAGAGAACCACCGTGTCTACGACGACCAAGGCCGATCTGATTGAGGAAGTTTCGCGTGTGGTCGAGATGACACGCAAAGACTCTGAAGTGATCGTCGAAGCCATCTTTGACAGCATCGTGCGCTCGCTCAAAACGGACGACAAAATCGAGATTCGCGGCTTCGGCAGCTTCCGCACCCGCCAGCGCCAGTCCCGCATCGGCCGCAATCCTAAAACCGGCACCCGCGTGGAAGTGCCGGCCAAGCGCATCCCCTACTTCAAGCCCAGCAAAGAGTTGAAGGATTTGGTGAACGGGGACGAAGCAAAGCCGGGCACTCCCGCCGCGTAAGCCCGTTATTACTTCAACGCTGCTTCGATCGCCGCGGTCAATTCCGCCGACTCCGGGTCGGTGGGCGGACCGTATCGCTTGATCACTTTGCCGTCTTTGCCCACCAGATATTTGGTGAAGTTCCATTCCGGGGCCGACGTGGCCTCGGCCAAGTGCTTGAACAACGGGTGCTGATCGGCGCCCTTTACCGATATCTTCGCCGCCATCGGGAACGTTACCTTATATGTCCGCTGGCAGAACGTCTTGATCTCCTCATTCGAACCGGGCTCCTGGCCTCCGAAGTTGTTGGCCGGTACGCCCAGCACCACCAAACCCTTGGCGGCGTACTTCTTGTTGAGTGACTCCAGACCGGAGTACTGTGGCGTCAACCCTCACTGACTGGCGGTGTTGACGATCAACACCGCTTTCCCTTTGTAGGCCGAAAGCGCCAAGTCCTGGCCGTCGATCGACTTCAGCGAAAAATCGTGCACGGAGGCACCGAAAGCAGCGGTGCTCGCGATGGCGAGACCCGCAAGAACGCTATTCTTCATGCCCTACTTATACCACGGCTAACAAACACGCGCGGCGGCTATCGTTTCAGTACGCTTTCATCCGGATCGAGCGTCACCTTCACGGGTGGCGCGGGCAGCGCGAGCGTCAGCACCGCGGGTTCCTCGCCCGTCGTCACCCAATGCGTCTGCGTGCGGCCGCGCCCCAGTTGCACCTCCACCGGAACGGCAAAACTGGCCGAGGCGTCCACAGCGGACTGCTTCACGGTAATCGTCAGTTGCACCTTCGGCGCTCGCCCCTTGATGGCCGTGGTCATTTCCAATGCGGGGATACCGGTGTTGTCCACCCAATGATCGAAGAACGCCTCGAGCTTCCGGTCCGCTGACTTGGGCGGCATGGCGGCCACGGCAAACTCCTGGAACTCGCGCAGTGTGATCACCCCGTGGCGCTTCTGGCGGCAGATGTCGCCCAGCATCTTCAGAAACGCCGGGTCACCCATGCGCTTGCGCAGCATGTGCAGCACCCACGAGCCTTTGCCGTAGGCGATGTCGCGCCAGGCGCCGGGTACCAGCGAGTTCTGCAGGCGTGTCCCCAGGCGGATGGGCCCGGCCTGATCTACTTCCAGGTCGCCTTCCTTGCGCAGCAGCCGCTGGCGGTACTCGTTGAGAATTTCGTTCACGGTCTTGGCACCCTTGTGCTTTTCGATGTACAGCAGCGCCGAGTAGTTAGCCAGCGACTCCAGCAGCCAATCGTCCTGCGGCCCTGCGCTCACCACGTTCCCCCACCATTGATGCGCGCTTTCGTGCGCGTGCAGGATCTCGTCGAAGAACAGCCGGAGCCGCCCCTCGCGCGCAGGTGCGGGGCGCTCGCGCGGATCGAGGTACGACAGCGTGGAAAGGTAGACCAGTCCCGGAAAGCCCTGGCCGAAAGTGCCGGGAATCGGCGCCACCATCAGGGTGGGCAAGGCCGGCGGGCCGAGGAACAAAGCGAGGAACTCAAAGCCGCTGGCGATTTCGCCGGCCATCGTTTGCAGGCGCGCCGCCGGATTGGGCAATTGCGGCATGACGACGGGCGGCAGTTGCTGCGTCTGATTTGGCACACCGGGGCCACGGCGCGGAAATGGCGACGGCAGGGGCGGGATGATCACCGGGCCCGGTCCGGGGCTGCGCAACGCAAACTCCACCTGCTTGTTGGCGAATAGCTCCACGGTGAGCATCCCGCGGGTGGACTTCACCGATTCGTACTTGCCCAGGTTGAAACCAGCCGTGCGCAGCGGAGCGGTGGAAACACGTCGCGTGACGCGGCGCGACCCGTTCTCCCGGTCTTCTTTCAACTCGCCGGGAAAGACGATTTGCAGATGGCCCGGATATTCAAAGCGAATGTCGTAACGCGCAAACAGCGTGCCGGACTGCGGATACCAGTTGGAACGCGAACTGACAAAGTACACGTCGCGCCCGGCGTGCCGCACGACGTTGCCTTCGTGCTCAAACTCCACTTCGTAGGCGCGGCCGGCTTCCAGTGGCTGCGCGGGCGTCACCAGAAACAGAATGCTCTCGTTGCGCCGCAGGAGATTGGCGCGTAGCGCTTCGCGGGTGAAGAGCTGTGCCGGCGCGCCGTCGATGCGCACGGCGGTGACGTTCATGCCGTCGGTGATCTCAAAGCCGACTACCGGGAGCGGCCCCCGCCGTGGCGTGACGGTGGCGCGCGTTACCACTTTGAGGCGCAGCGCGTCGTTGAGCGAAGCCTCAATCCGGTAGTTGTCGAGCGACACGTCGCCGGGAGGAAGAGGCTCCGCGCGGTCACCCCGATGGGGCCTCGAGGGAAAGCTGGTCCAGGTGTCGTAGTAGCCGCGTTCTTCTTTGTACTTGATCTGGCCGATGTGAATCTGGTCCGGCGCATCCGGATCATAGGAGACGTCGAAGTTACCCAGCCGCCGGCCCTGCAGCGCGGCATAGAACACGCCGCGGCTGGCGGGCAGATTGCCGGAGACTTGCTGGATCAGCCGAATGGAGAAGCTTCCGGATAGGTTCCCCAGCACCGAGTTCCATTCCTGCGCCATCAGCAACCCGCGGTCTGGCGTGCGCTGCGCATCGCGCCGTTTGAGTTCGGCGGCCAGCGCCTCCGCGGTGTCATCGGTGAACAGCATGAGCGCGGCCCGGAAATGCTCATTCATGGTGGGCGTTTGCGTGAAGGCGCTGAGTGAAATCCGCTCGCCCTTGGACGGCGGGATCACCAGCACCTCGCCGTCGCCGCCCTCCACGTCCGCCGCGAACACCGCCGAGATACGGCGGCCGGCGACGGGTTTGCCGAAGATGAGGAAGCCCTCGTTGAAGTAGAGCTTGATGTCGCCGCTGCCGCGCGTGAGCGGCACATCGCGCACGCGGTAGCACTCGGCGGGGTCCAGTTCAAGCCGGCGTAACTCGGCCGCCACGCCGGCGGGAGAGGCGGCGGCGTGCAGCCGCGCCAGCGCCGCCAGCAGGAGTAACGGCGTCCGGGCGAGCGAGAACTTCACTCTCTCAGGATACGTGGTGCCCTGCTAAAACCGCACCAGTGCCCCCAACTGCACCACGCGCTGAGACTGGCCGGGCGACGTGTATTGGCCAAAACCGGGGTTGGTGGGCTCTGGTGCAAACCGGCCAAGATGAGAGAAACTGTCGCAATGCCCTCCTTCGTTCCGGTTGAAGAGCTGTTCGCTGGCCGCCATTTCGACGCGGAGATTGTGGTGTTGTGCGTCCGCTGGTATTTAAGCTTCAAGTTGAGCTATCGGGATTTGGTGAGCATGATGAGTGAGCGCAGCATTGCGATGGCGCACACCACCATCATGAGATGGGTGCAGCGTTACGCGCCGGAGTTCGAGAAGCGCTGGAAGCGGTACGCCCGCCCGGTGGGTGACTCGTGGCGGATGGATGAGACCTACGTGAAGGTACGCGGTGAATGGATGTACCTTTACCGAGCGGTCGACAAAGCGGGCAAGACGGTAGACTTCTTTTTGAG
>VFZP01000166.1 GCA_016871115.1 Acidobacteriota bacterium | reverse complement strand
TCCGGCCGCGCGCGCCGGACCCGCAGCGCCTTCGTGAAACAGGCGCGAGGCCGTGGCGTCTCCGCCGCTCGCGCGCATGAGTTCGTGGATGGCAAACAGTGCGGTCAGATGGCAGCTCAGCCCCTGGCGGCTGGCGCATGGAAAGGGGAATTCTTCAAACCACGTGACGCCGCAACCGGTCACTTGGGCGGCCAGTCCACCCTGGCGCACAGGCACGAGAAAGGGAGCCATCGCCGCGCGCGCGCACTCAATCACGGTCTCGCGGTTCGAACCCTGATACATGCGGCACAACACGCCGATCACGGCTGCCTGCGTGCGCGCCGAGATCCACGGCGTGGCATGGCCCGGAAAATCCGGATGCCGCCGGAAGGAGAGCCCGAGCAGCGCCGGCTTGCCGTCCAGCGTGGCCGGGCGCAGTTCGCGCAGCAGCGCTTCGCTGGCGGAGAGGAACCCATCGTGGTGCTCGGCGATCTCGTCTTGGCTTGAAGCCTCCAGCGCCCCGTGAAAGTGCTGCATGGCGAGTTGCGCCTGGAGCAGCGGATCGCGCCGGAGCTGTCCATCCTCCTCCAGATGCATGGCAAAGCCGCTCGAATCGACGGCTATGCGGGGCTGCGGTTGGCCGCGGCGATAGTCGTACTCGTGCGTAAGCCGGGCCGCGGACCAATTGGTAGCGGCAGCAGCGGCGGAGCTCATGATTTGCAGGTTCTATCGGTGTAGCTTGCACGATGAAGTATGCCCCAAGGCGCGTGTTCCCCAAAAGCGCCATGGAAATGTGAGTACTGAACGTACTATTGAAGTGAGGCGGACAACACTCCGGCACGTTGCAGGAGTGCGTAGCGCGCATGTTCCACCGTGCTTTGGGAGTGGAAGTAAGCCATCCACTTTTCCTGCTCCAGCACCCGCAACTCCTCCACCTGACGCAGCGTCGCCCGCCCCTCTTCCATACGCGCGAGTTGCACGGAGAGTTGCTCGCGCGCTACGTCGAGATCGAGCCGCGCCAGTTGCCGCGCCGATTCCGCCGTCGCCAGGTCTCGCCAACGGCGCTGCGTTTCAAGGGCAATCTTGCCGCGCACCTGTTGCAGCTCAATCCGCAGGCGCGACGAGTCCGCGTCTGCCTTCGCCGCCAGTGCCTTGGCTCCCGCGCTCAAAAACAGCGGCACCTGCACAGACACGCCGAACTGCCCGTTGTGACGCTGGAAACGGCGGAAGAAATCTTCGTAGTTGTTGAAGCGCGCAAACAACCCGTACTGCGCCACCAGATCGAGCTGCGGAAGGCGCGCTGCGCGCTGCGCCTGCGCTTCCAGCCCTTTGGCGGCGAGCGCGGATTCCAGACGCCGGATTTCGCGGCTGGCGGCCTCGGCCTGCTGAATCGCCTCTGCCTCCGTCGCCGGCGCCGCCGTCACCGGCGCGCGTTCTTCCGCCGCCGCGCGCACGCGATCCTGCGGCGCAAATCCCAACGCCAGCGCGAGTGACCCCTCGGCGTAATCCCGCTGTGCCTCGAGCGCCGCCACGCGCTGCTCGCCCCGCGCTACTTCGAGCGCCGCGCGCCGCGCCTCCACCGGCAACTCCCGCCCTTCGGCCACCCGCGCCCGCACCAGTTCGTCCACCTTGCGCGCGCTCTCAATCTGCCGCCGCGCCATCTCGGCGATGCGCGCCTTGCGCTCGGCCTCCAGGTACAACTCAACCGCCGCAAACAGCGCGGCCTCGCGGCGCTGTTCCGCTTCAATCCCCGCGCCCCGCGCCGCTTCGCGCGCCTGCGCCAGTTCCAGCCGCTGCTTGCGGTTGTAGACCGACGCAATGCCTTTGGCCTGCACAATGCTGGGCGCTGAGCCTTCGATGCTCATCGGGAAACCGTAGGAGTAGGCAAGGCCGCTGCCCGCGTAGAACTTGGGCACGAACGGGTCTCGCGCGGCATCCACATCGCGCGCGGCTTTGAACTCATCGATGCGCGAGAGCAATGCCTCGGGGCTCTGCGTCAGCACGCGCTGCGCGGTCTGGCGCAGCGTCAGCGTGTGGACTTCGGCGAAGAGAGCAGGGGAGATCAAAAGGAGAAAAAGTAGCTGCCGCACACTCTACTCATACCGCAGCGCATCGGTGGGATTGAGTTTCGACGCGCGGCTGGCGGGCAGCAGTCCAAACACCAGCCCCACGAAGAACGACACGCTGAACGCTACCGTCACCGCAATCCACGACACCGGCACCGTCACCCCGGCCAGCACGCGCGCCGCCACAGGCACGGCCAACCCCAGCAGAATCCCCAGCAGCCCGCCGCCCAGGCTGATCAACACCGCTTCCATCAGAAACTGAATCAGCACGGCGCGGCGCGGCGCGCCCAGCGCCATCCGCACGCCGATTTCGCGCGTGCGCTCGGTCACCGTCACCAGCATGATGTTCATGATGCCGATGCCCGAAATCACGAGCGCAATGGCGGCCACCAGCACCAGCACAATCGTCAGAATGACGGTGATCTGCGACGCCGTGTCGAGAATCGCCGCCAGATTCTCCACGGTGTATTTTGCGCCCGGGCGGTGCCGGCTCTCAAGCAACCGCCGCACATCCTCCGTCACCGGCCGCACTTCTTCGAGCGTCCGCGCCTGCACGTACAGCGGGTCAATCCGCTCCACCGGCGTGAAGTAGCGGATCACGGTGATGGGCACCAGCGCGGTCTCCTGCGACAGTTCCGTTTGCCCAAAGCTGTCGGTCTTTTCGCGGAACACGCCGGCCACGGTGAACTGGAGTCCGTAGAGCTTCATCACCTGCCCCAGCGCGGCGGTGCGGCTTCCGTAGAGACGCGTGGCCAGGCGATCCGTCAACAGCACCACGTGCTGGCGCAGCGTCACGTCACTTGAATCCATGAAGCGCCCGGCCAGCAGCACCAGGTTCCGCACGTGCGCATAGTGATCGTCTGAGCCGATCACCTTCACGTCTTCCTCGCGGCCCTGGATCACCATGCGGTCAAAATTGGTCATCACGCCCGTGGCCGCCACAATGCGATTGCCGAGTTGCTCGCGCACGGCTTCCACGTCGGCCATCTTCAAATAGTCTGCGTCCACGTTGCGCGCCGTCATGCCGCCGGATTCTAGGTAGGCGTAGATCATGTTGGAGCCGATGCCGCGGATCTGTTCGAGAATCAGCTCGCGCGAGACCAGGGAGATCGTCACCACCCAGATCACCGCCGCGTTCCCAATCAGCAGCCCCAGCGCGGTGAGCCGCGTGCGAACGCGATTGGCGGCCAGCGATTGGTAGCTGAACGCAAACAGGTCGCGGAGTCTCACGGCTGTGGCAGCTTTCTGAGCAGCGCCTGGGCCTCGGCGCGAGGCGGATCGTCGGGCGCCAGCGGTGCGGCCACATAGCGTGTCAGCAGCGCGCGCGCTTCGCCCAGGTTCCGCTTCGCCTCCGCATAAATCTGCGCACGCGCAAACCACACTTTCGGTGCGCCGGGCTCGGCCTGTCCGGCCCGATCCAGCGCTGCGTCCGTATCGGCCTGCCGCTTCTGCCGCGCGTAGAATTGCGCGAGGTCAATCCACCGGCCCGCCTGCTTCGGCGCCAGTTCCGCCGCGCGTCTCCAGTGCTGCTCGGCGGCCGCCCAATCCTTCCGGGCTTCGGCCAGCTTGGCCTGCGCGAAAAACTTCTCCACCGGGTCGAGCGCGCCAATTCGCCCGGCCGCGCGCACGGCCTTATCCATGCCGCCGCCCAGGAATCCGGGCGCGGAAAGATAGTACTCCAGCAGATCCGCCCACGCTTCGGTGTTTTTGGGATCCACCTCGATTGCTTTTTCAAACGCGCGCCGGGACTCCACGGCATACTTGGGTGCGGTGAGAAAGCTGGACGTCTCCGCGCGCCGCCCCCACGCCTTCCCCAACCAGTGAATGTGCTCGCTGTTCTTTGGCTCGGCCGCAGCGGCCTTTTCAAACCACGCGATGGCCTTGGTTTGTTCGCCGAACTGAAAATACGCGCGCCCGGCCAGATGCCACACGGCAGGGTCCGAAGAGGCCTCCGGCTTCAGCGCCGCGAGCGCCGCGCGGTATTCGGTGCGTTCATAAAGGTCCCTGGCAGCGGGCGAAACCGCCAGCCACAGCGCAAGAGCGAGAAGGCGCAAGCAGCCACCACTATACCGCCTCCCTGGGATAAACGGCCCAAGCGCCGGGCGCGTCTCCTGGATTGGCACGGGGCGGGTATACTATCTTGAGAAAGGTGTCCAGGTCCCACTTTCTCCATGTCGGGAGGTTCAAGCATGATTTCCACTGCTCTTCGTCCGTTTCAATCCCTCGGTCTCGGTGCATTGCTGCTGTTTCTTTCCTCTGCCGCTTTTGGCCAAACGGGCGCCATTGCGGGTAAAGTAAAGGGCGAAGACGGCTCGCCTCTCAAAGACGCTCTCGTCAAGATCGAGCGTACCGACATCAAAGGCAACTACAAGGTCAAGACCAACAAGAAGGGTGAGTACTTCCACGCCGGCCTGCCGCTGGGCATGTACAACGTCGCCGTGGAAGTGAACGGCCAGATGGTGGACAACGTCCGCGGCGTGAAGACCACGCTCGGCGACCCCGTGGAAATCAACTTCGACCTTGCCAAGCAGGTTGCGCAGCGTCAAGCGCAGCAGGCCGCCATGCAACAAGCCGCCGAGTCAGGTAAGCTCGACGAGAAGAACGAAGCTCTCCGCGGCATGAGCAAGGCCGAAAAGGAAGCGCTCGAAAAGCAGATGAAAGAGCGTTCGGAGGCCATGAAGAAGAACAAGGAGTTGAACGACGCGTTCAACGCCGGCATGGCCGCTCTTGCCGCAAAGCAATATGACGCCGCCGTGGAGGCTTTCTCCAAGGGCTCTACGCTCGACGCGAATCAGCATGTCATCTGGGCCAACCTCGCTGACTCCTACATGGGTCAGGCGGGCACGAAGACTGGCGACGAGCAGACCGCGACGATGGCCAAGGGACTGGAGGCCTGGGGCAAGGCGATTGCCCTGAAGCCGGACGACGCCGGCTATCACAACAACTATGCGCTCGCACTCGTGAAGGCCAAGAAGATTCCCGAAGCCGAAGAGGAACTGAACAAGGCGGCTGCCTTGAATCCGCCGGGCGCGGGCACCTACTACTACAACCTCGGCGCGGTGCTCACCAACCTCGGCCAGCTCGACGCGGCCGGTGCGGCCTTCAAGAAGGCGATCGACGCGGACCCGAAGCACGCCGACGCGCAGTATCAGTACGGCATCTTCCTGACCGGCAAGGCGCAGACCACGGTTGACGGCAAGGTCGTTATGCCTCCGGGCACGCGCGAGGCGTTCCAGGCCTACCTGGACCTCAAGCCCACCGGCTCGTTTGCCGACAGCGCCAAGGGCATGATTCAGGCGATGGAGTCCACCGTGACCACCACCTTCCAGAACCCGGACGCCAAGAAGGGTGCTCCAAAGAAAGCAACCAAGAAGTAACAGCGGGTCTTTTTGACCGCGGAGTGAAGTGACGATGGTACGCACCGTTCTCATCCTGTTTGGGGCGCTCATCGCCATTACTCTTTTGCGCTCATCCATCGGGATGCTGGGGAAGGTGTTCCAGCAAATGACGACAGCGTCGGCGGAGAGCGCCTCCCATCCCAATACCGTGGAGATGGTGAAGTGCCCGAGTTGCGGTTCCGTCTTCGCGCCGCAGGTGGCGCAGAAGCACACGCACGCGGGGAAATCGTAACCGCCGATGATCGGAGTCGCGCGCAAATTTGCCGAACACGTGCTGCCTGGCGTTCTCAAGCCGCTGCGCGTGTTGTGGAACGAAATTTTCGCGTTTGCGTTCTTCGTGATGGCGGTGATGCCGCTGCCGTCGATCTACAAATCCTGCCGGGACTTCAACGGTGAACTCGACGTGCTTGGGCGCATTCTGCTGGGCGCAACCTTCACGCTGGTGATGGGCGGCTACGGCCTGCACTCACTGTTGCGGGCGCGCAAAATCAACCGGTCATGACCGAGCGGCCCGGCGAATTTCCGTTCACACGCGGCATCTACCCGGACATGTACCGGAGCCGGTTGTGGACCATGCGCCAGTACGCCGGCTTCGGCACCGCCGAGGAAAGCAACCAGCGTTACCACTATCTGCTCTCGCAGGGCATCACCGGCGTTAGCGTCGCCTTCGATCTGCCCACGCAGATGGGTATGGATTCAGACCACGCCCTCGCGCGCGGCGAAGTGGGCCGTGTGGGCGTGGCCATCTGCTCGCTCGCCGACATGGAGCGCCTGTTCGACGGCATCCGCCTCGATACGGTTAGCACGTCGATGACGATTAACTCGACGGCCGCGATGCTGCTGGCGTTCTATGTACTCGTCGCCCGGCGCCAGGGCGCGGACCTCGGCAAGCTGGCGGGCACCATTCAGAACGACATCCTGAAGGAGTACATCGCGCGCGGCACCTACATCTTTCCGCCGCGCCCGGCGATGCGCATCATCACTGATCTGTTCGCCTGGACCGCGCGCGAGCTGCCGCAGTGGAACAGCATTTCCATCTCCGGCTATCACATCCGCGAAGCCGGCTCCACCGCCGCGCAGGAGATCGCTTTCACCCTGGCGGACGGCATCGCGTATGTGGACGCAGCGCTGGCGGCGGGCCTCGCCGTGGATGACTTCGCGCCGCGCCTGTCGTTCTTTTTCAATGCTTCGTCGAATTTTCTAGAAGAGATCTCGAAGTTCCGCGCGGCGCGCCGGCTGTGGGCCAAGGTGATGGCGGAGCGCTTCGGCGCCCGCAATCCCAAATCGCAGATGCTGCGTTTCCATACCCAGACCTCGGGCGCGTCACTCACGGCGCAACAGCCGGACAATAATCTGGTGCGCGTCACCGTGCAGGCGCTGGCGGCGGTGCTGGGCGGCACGCAATCCTTGCACACCAACTCGCGCGATGAGGCGCTGGCGCTGCCCACCGAAGAGTCCGCGCGCCTGGCGCTCCGCACGCAGCAGATCATCGGCTACGAAACGGGCGTGGCGAGTGTGGCCGATCCTTTGGGCGGCGCGGTGCATGTGGAGCAGGAGACCGATCGCCTCGAAACGGAGGCCCGCGCGTACCTGCGACGGATTGATGAAATGGGCGGCATGCTCCGCGCGATTGAGCAAGGCTACCCGCAGCGCGAAATCGAAGCGGCGGCGTATGAGTATCAACGCGCCGTCGAGACAGGCCAGCGCGTGGTAGTGGGCGTGAATCGCTTCGCTGCCGGCGCGCAGGAATCGAGCGGCGTGCCGACGTTCCAGTTTGATGCGTCGCTCGAAGCTGCGCAAGTGGCGCGCCTGCAGGCGCTGCGCTTCGGGCGCGATGCCGCGCGCGTGGAAGCTACGCTGGCCGCGCTGGAAGCCGCGGCGCAGGGGACGGCGAACCTCATGCCGGCCATCCTCGCCGCAGCAGAAGTCCACGCGACAGTGGGCGAGATGAGTGACCGCCTGCGGGGCGTGTTCGGCGAATACCGCCAGGCGGGCTGATCGCTGCCCCGCTAGGGGCGCTTATAGACCAAGTCGCGCCCTCTATTGAGCGCGCCCAAGCCCGCGCCGATCCCGCCGGTAATGGCCAGCGTAGCCGCCAGAACCTTGCCGCTCCCGCCTCCCTCATTGTTGAAACGAAGACGCCCGATCATTCCCGGCGCCAGTCCCGCCGCCAGGCCGATCGCGGCGCCAATGGCCGCGTTGCGCCCCCGGCGGTGCGCAGGCGTCCACACTTTCTTCACATCCACACGGGCCGCAGTCACCCCGCCCGTCTTTGTGCGGATCACCATCTGATCCGCTGCCACGCTGACGAGTTGGCCTGTCACGAGTTGCTTGGCATAGCTCACCTGCACGGGCTGGCCGGCCGGCAGGGCACGCACGGTGTTCCACTCGAGTGAAGCGCCGAAGGCGCAAACCAGTGCCGAAAGGAGCAGCAGTATGAATCGCGGCATGGCTTTTTGTACCATACACCCCTCACGCTATGATCTGAGAAGTGCCGGCCCGCCAAAGTGTTCCTCCCCGCAACGATGCCGGCTGCGAACCCACCTTGCGCGACGCCTGGCTCCTCGTCATTGGCCTCCTCCTCGTGCTTGCCATGTTCACCGGCACCGGCTACTACGCCTGGCACCGCCACAAAACGTCGCAGGCCGCCGCAGCCGCCCAAGCCGCCGCGGAAGCCGCGGCGAAAGCTGCGCAGGAGTACGCCGCCGGCTCCGAACTCACCTTCTCCGGCGCTGTGCAGGCGCGCAACATCCTACTGATCGCCGCTCCCATGGATGGCACGGTGGAGACCGTCGACGTCGTCGAAGGCGCGGTGGTGGAGCAGAATCAGCCGCTCGCGCGCATTAAGAACGAGGGCCTCGCCACCGAGCAAGCCAACGCGCGCACGGACCTGGAGAATGCTGCTGAACGCGTCAACACTCTCGAAAGTACGTTAATTGTGGCGCGCCTCGAAGCCTCGCGCGCCGCCGCTGAAGCAGACCGCTCGCGCAGCGAAGCAGACCGCTTTGACCGCAACGCCCGCCGCGAAGAGATGCTCTACAACGAAGGAGCCACGCCGCGCCTGCGCTTTGAAAAGGCAAAGGGCGAGGCCACCGCTGCCGCCGCGGCAAGCGAAGCCGCCAGCACCACCGTCACGCAGGCCAACGATCGCGTGACGCGCCAAACCGCCGAACTCGAAGCCGCCAAGCGGATCCTCGATGAAAAGACGCGCGAGGTGGAAGCCGCGCAGGGCGATCTCAATGCCGCCGCCGTGAACGCGCCCGTGGATGGCGTGGTGATCGCCGTCAAAATCAAGCCCGGCGACGAAGTGACCGAGGCCGCCAACACCGGCATCTTCCAGATGGCCGTGGCCGCCGACGAACTCCAGGTGCCCATTGAGCCTCCCGATCCGAAAGCCGCCGCCGTGCTCAAGGACGGCTTGCCCGCGCTTGTCGAAATCGTCGAGCTCTCGATGCAAGGCATCGCCGGCGAACTCAAGCGCACTGAGTCCGGCGGCTGGCGCGTGGATTTTAAAGCGCCCGATGCATCCGTGAAGCCGGGCCTGCACGCCGTGGTGAGAGTAAAATTACAGTAGACATGCAATTCCTCGTCAACAGCCTCGTCGAACTGATCACGCAAACCGCCGCTAACCTGCCGCCGGATGTACGCGCGGCCATGGGCCCGGCCATCGGCGCTGAGCCCGCAGGCACGCAAGCCGCGCAGGCGCTCAGCGTCATCGCCACCAATATCGATATGGCGGCCGAAGCCGAAAGCCCGATCTGCCAGGACACGGGCATGCCCACCTTTGTTGTGCACACGCCGGTGGGCGTCAATCAGATTCATGTGAAGCGCGCCATCGTCGACGCGGTGGCCGAGGCCACCAAGCGCGGCAAGCTCCGCCCCAATTCGGTGGACTCGCTTACAGGCGTCAACTCCGGCAACAACCTCGGCACGGAAACGCCGGTGATCCACTTTGAGCAGTGGGAGCAGGACGAAATCGACGTCAAGCTCATCCTCAAAGGCGGCGGATGCGAGAACAAGAACATCCAATATGCGCTGCCATGCGAACTCGAAGGCATGGGCCGCGCGGACCGGAACCTCGAAGGCGTGCGCAAGTGCATTCTGCACTCGGTGTGGCAGGCGCAGGGCCAGGGCTGCGCGCCGGGCGCGGTGGGCGTTTGTATCGGCAGCGATCGTGCGCATGGCTACTCGCTCGCCAAGTGCGAACTGTTCCGCACGCTGGACGACGTGAACCCCGTGCCTGTACTCGCCAAACTCGAAGCCGAGATCATGGTGGAGGCCAACAAACTGGGCGTGGGGCCGATGGGTTTCGGCGGCAAGGCTTCGCTGATCGGCTGCAAGATCAAAGCCGCTAACCGTCTGCCCGCCAGTTTTTTTGTGAGCGTGGCCTACGATTGCTGGGCGTATCGCCGTCTGGGCGTGCGCCTCGATCCCGCTTCCGGCGCGATTACCAAGTGGCTGTATCGCGACCCTGCGCGCCAGGTGGAAAAGATGGCGTCGAGCGAAGGCTTCCCGCTCACGGGCCGCGAAGTGATCCTCGAGGCGCCGCTCACCGAAGCGCAGATGCGCTCGCTCAAAGTGGGCGACGTGGTCATCGTCAACGGCGAGATGTTCACCGGGCGCGACCAGATCCACGCGTTCCTGATGAAGAATCCGCCGCCCGTCGACATGCAGGGCAGCGTGCTCTATCACTGCGGGCCGGTGATGCTGAAGCAGCCGAACGGCGAGTGGCAGATGAAGGCCGGCGGCCCCACGACGTCGATTCGCGAAGAGCCCTACCAGGCGCATGTGATCGGCAAGTACGGCGTGCGCGCGGTGATCGGCAAAGGTGGCATGGGCGCGAAAACCCTGGCGGCGCTTAAAGAGCACGGCGCCGTGTACCTCAACGGCATCGGCGGCGCGGCGCAGTTCTACGCGCGTACGGTGCAGAAGGTGCTGCGCGTGCACATGCTGGAAGAGTACGGCATTCCGGAAGCCATGTGGCATCTGCGCGTGAAGGGCTTCATGGCCATCGTGACGATGGACGCGCACGGCAACTCACTGCACGAGATCGTGGAGAAGGACACGGCGCAGCAACTGGCGGGACTGAAGCGCTAGTCCGCTTCAGTCAACTCTCTCGCGCCGCGCAATCGTCTCGCCCGCCCGCAACATCCAGGCGGACTCGTGGCGCGTGAACCCCACGTGCGGATAGTAATCCACGGCCTTCGGCGCCGCCAGCAGCACCATGTATGCCTCGCCGCCCGCCGCCTGTGTCCGCCGCATCAGTTCCTGTCCGATTAACTGGCGCTGGTGCGAATCGCGCGCAGCGAGATCCGCTAGATACGTCACGTAACAGTAGTCGCTCAGCGCGCGTGAGATGCCCACGAGCAGCGGCCCATCCCACGCCGTGATCACCAGATTCGCCTGCGCCAGCATCTGCGCCATCCGTGCGCGGTCATCCACCGGGCGCCGCTCGCCCAGCGTCGACGCGCGGTAGAGATCGATCGCCTGATCGGGGTCCAGCCCGTTGCCGGTGCGGTATTCAATGGCCATGCGCAATTATCTCGCGGAGTTCCTGTATACTTCTCGCCGGACCCCAATGCCCACCACCAACAAGCTTGCACTCGCCACCGCGGCGGCGGCCGCGCTGCTCGCCGCTCAACCCTACGACCTCGTGATCAAGGGCGGCCACGTCATTGACCCGAAGAACAACCTGAACGCCGTGATGGACGTCGCCATTGCCGGCGGCAAGATTGCCAGAGTGGGCGGCGTGATTCCGGTGGCCTCGGGCAAGCACACGGTGGACGCCAAGGGCCTCTACGTCGCGCCCGGCCTCATCGATGTCCACGTGCACGTATTCCCGCGCTCCGGGCGGCCCGGCGTCCAGCCCGACGCACTCTCCTTCCGCAGCGGCGTCACCACCATGGTGGACGCCGGCACCACCGGCGCCCGCACCTTCCCGGACTTCCGCAAGCAGGTCATCGATGCCGCGCAAACCCGCGTCCTTGCGTTTCTCAACATCGTTGAAGCAGGCATGGGCACAGGCGAGGAGGATGACCCCGGGCAACTCAATGTCGAAGCCGCCACAAGGCTAGCCAAAGCCAATCAGGACGTGATTGTCGGCTTCAAGTCGGCGCATTACGGCGGCCCCGGTTGGGAGTCTGTCGAGAAGGCCGTGGCGGCGGGCAAGCTGACGGACATGCCGGTGATGATCGATTTCGGCTATCTGAACAAAGTCCGCAATCTTTCCACCCTCCTGCTGGACAAGCTCCGCTCTGGCGACACCTACACGCATTGTTATTCTGGCCACCGCGAGGAGTTACTGGCCGATGGGAAGGTGAACCCGGCCATCGCCGAGGCGCGCCGGCGCGGCATCGTTTTCGATGTGGGCCACGGCGCGGGCAGCTTCTATTGGTACGTCGCGATCCCGGCGTTTCAGCAGAGTTTCGTGCCGGACTCCATCTCCACGGACCTGCATTCGGGCAGCAGGAACGCCGGCATGAAGGACATGGCCAACACCATGGCGAAGGTCCTCAACCTCGGCGCGTCCATCGAGCAGGTCATCGCCATGTCCACCTTGAATCCGGCTCGGGAGATCAAGCGCCCCGACCTCGGCCACCTCAGCGTGGGCGCGGAAGCCGACGTGGCGGTGCTGCGCGTCGACCGAGGCTCGTTCGGCTTCATCGACTCGGCCGGCGCGGCCCACCCCGGCACGCGCAACATCGCCGCCGAACTCACCCTGCGCAAAGGCAAGGTGGTGTGGGACCTCAACGGCCGCGCCGCCGAAAACTGGAAGACGTTCCCGTACAAGAAGCAGGCCTGACCGTATTTGTTTACCGGGTTGAGCGGCGTAGCAACTGCTGAACGTCGCCGACCAGCGGATAGACAAAGATGTCCTTGACCGGCTCCTTGCGAAGATTGAGGCGATCCATGCGGCCTCGCCCGGCAGCCTGGCCGACCCGGATCCAGTTGGCCGCGCGATAGCAGGTGCCCCGGAACGGTGCCACTTCCACCAAGGTTTCCAGCAACCACGGCCGATACCCATATCGCTGTTCCCAGTCACCGGGCAGTTGCCGG
>VFZP01000165.1 GCA_016871115.1 Acidobacteriota bacterium | reverse complement strand
ATCCTCCGAAAGATCACCAGGGCGCGGGAATCCCTGGCTGCCGCTATTGAACGCTAATTCCATTACAGGACACTAGCGCGTCCAAAGCCGCGGTATCATACGGCAATGCTTTCCATTGTGATCCCGATTCACAATGAGGAACCTTCGATCCTCCCGCTCTACGACCAACTCACCGCCGTGCTCCGGTGCGTTGGGCGGCCGTATGAAATGGTGTTTGTCGACGACGCTTCGAAAGACCGCAGCTTCGAACTACTGGCCAACCTGGTGGAAACCGACGCCCGTCTCCGCGTGGTGCGTCTGCGCCGCAACTTCGGGCAAACCGCTGCGCTCGCGGCGGGTTTTGACGAAGCGCAAGGCGACATCATCATCTCACTCGACGGCGACCTGCAGCACGACCCCGATGATATCCCGGCGCTGCTCGCGAAAATCGACGAGGGATTCGACATCGCCAGCGGCTGGCGCAAGCACCGCGTGGACAACGCCGTGTCTCGCAAGATTCCGTCGCGCATCGCCAACTGGCTGATTAAGAAAGCAAGCGGCGTGGACCTACATGATTTCGGCACCACCTTCAAGGCCTACCGTGCCGAAATTCTGAAGGACATCAATCTCTACGGCGAACTGCATCGCTTCATTCCCGCGCTCGCCAGCCTCTACGGCGCGCGCATCGCTGAGGTGCCTATCCGCAACGTGCCGCGCGCGGCCGGTGCTTCGCACTATGGCATCGGGCGCACGTTTCGTGTGATGTTCGACATCCTCACGATCAAGTTCCTGCTCAGCTATTTCACGCGGCCCATGCATTTCTTCGGCAAGCTGGGATTGCTGGGCCTCGTCCTCGGCGGCGCGATCCTGGGCTATCTGCTGGTGTTCAAGCTTCTCGGCGGCCAGATCATGGTGCAGCACGGCCCTCTCATGGTCGCCGGCGGTTTGCTGCTGCTCTCGGGATTGCTGATGTTCTCCACCGGGTTGCTGGGGGAGATTCTCATGCGTGTATACTTCGAAAGCCAAGGTCGCCGGATCTATGCGGTACGCGAAATCCGCGCGCGCAAAGATAGGGTGAAAGGCCCGCAACGGTAGCCATGGCCGATCACGCTCCCATCACCACCATCCTCTCTGAAATCGCGTCGGGAGACCGGCGTCGTGAACCGAAACTGCTGGACGCGGTGTATCAGGAACTGCACTGTCTCGCGGCAGGCTACATGCGGCGTGAGCGCGACAATCACACGCTGCGCCCGTCGGCTCTGATCAATGAAGCGTATGTGCGGCTCTTCGGCGGCAAAGCGGTGCAGTGGGCCAGCCGCGGTCATTTCTATGTGACCGCCGCGCAGGTGATGCGGCGGATCCTGATCGATCATGCGCGTACGCGCGCGGCGGACAAGCTTGGTGGCCCAGGGGCGCTGCAGGTAGAACTCACCGACGTGGTAGCGGGCTCGCCGGACCGGCCGGACTACTTTCTGGAACTGGACGTGGCGCTGGAGAAGCTCGAGACGATGGACCCGCGGCTCCTGCAGGTTGTACAACTGCGCTTCTTCACCGGCCTGACCGTGGAGGAAGCCGCCGACGCGCTGCAGATCTCGGTGAAGACCGTCAAGCGCGATTGGGCGTTGGCGCGTGTATGGCTGTAGAAAGAACTCGCCGGATCCGCCTCCAGCGCCTAGAGGCGCTGGCGCCGTTGTTCTCTACCACGGACCCTGGCGCTTGTTGAATGCGCGGCCTTTGTCCGCCGCCGGGGCATCTCCGCCCTTACAGATCATCACGCCTTCTTTCAATATGGCGACCACGTTGTTCTTATTGCACGAGTTGAGGAAGTACAACTTCGCCGCCTTGGCCGCGGCAAAGACCCGCGTGCGCACCTTCTGCATCGCCGGGTGATCCTCGCGCGCGCCGCGGCTGGTGCTCGTCGGCGGACCTACGAGGAAAAAGCTCTGATCGCCCGGACCCCATTCGGCAAACCCGATGCCGGGGAATGCGAGTGGTCTTCTCGGAGTTCTCGGCGGCCATCGGCGTTTCGATCTTTACGCCCAGCAGCACTTCGCCATTCTTGTTGAGCGGCCACAGGTCGGCTTTCAACATGTATTCATTCGGCTGCAGTCCCCAAATCTGCGACGCGAAGTTCTGGCTGCCATTGCCGCGAATGCCCGTGTCCAGGCCGGGGTGCTTTGGCGCGAACGGATACCGTAGCGATTCGACGAAGATCTTCACCGCTTCCCGATTCTCGGCATGGCAAAGCAGAATGCCGTGCACGCCGGCAGCCATCACCTGTTGCGCCACCCAGTAGTTGGCGCGCATTGCCGCCGGGTCCTTGCCAAGAATGGGAAGCGTCACAATGACAGTCGGCGTACGGTGGCCGGTGCGCGTTGGACCGGCGTCCACCAGACCGCGCATGAAGTCGCGCAGCTCTTTCATGTCGAACGCGCCGTGCTCCATCTCGTAGTTGATGTAGTCGGCCTTGGCGCCGGCCATCTTCTCACCTTCTTCGTAGCCGCCGTGGCCGCCGGTGTCATAGATGGGCTGGCCCGCTTCCAGCAACTCAATGGCGCGGTTGATGCGTTTCGGCTTGGGCGTTTGCGCCGCGGCCTGTCCCCACACTGCGCCGATCAGCAATCAAATCGCGATGGTTCTGCACTTCGTCATGGTGATCTCCTCAATAGAGCTGGCCCGGCTCCTGAGTGCCGCAGCGTTCTTATCCTAACTAGTGCGGCCGACGCGCGCAAGGCGCTGAATCGGGAGTCCTTCGAGTTGGTGCTGCTGGACAACATGATGCCGGGCATGACGGGCCTGAGCCTGCTGCAACTGCTGCGCGCCACGCACTCAGCCGCCGAACTCCCGGTGATCATGGTGACAGCAGTGAGCGAAAGCGAGCGCGTGGTTGAGGCGCTCAATCTGGGCGCCAATGACTACGTCACCAAGCCCATTGACTTCCCGGTGGCGCTGGCCCGCATCCGCGTGCAATTGTCGCGCCGCGAAGCGGACCGGGCGCTGCGGCAAAGCGAAGAGCGGTATTCGCTCGCGGCGCGGGGATCCAATGACGGGTTCTGGGACTCGGATCTGCGGGCCGGCACGTTGTATCTGTCGCCGCAGTGGCGCGAGATGGTGGGCGAAACAGGCGAAACTACGGCTGGCGGTCTCGATGCGTGGCTGTCGCGCATTCATCCCGAAGACAGCGCGCATGTGGAAGATCAGATCACGGCGGCGCGGCAACCCGGCACGACGACCGATTTCGAATCCGAGTACCGGTTGCAGCACTGTGACGGATCTTATCGCTGGATGCGGGCGCGCGCCATGGCGCAGCGCGACCCCAACTGGCGGCTCCAGCGGTTGACTGTTTCACAAACCGATGTCACGCAAAGCAAAGTTTACGACTCGCTCACCGGGTTGCCCAACCGCACCTTCTTTCAAGAAGCGGCCGCGCGGAGCTTCGAGCGGCGGCGGAATGGCGAGTGCGGCAATCTGGCCGTGCTGCTCCTGGGGCTTGACCGATTCAAGATCGTCAACGAAAGTCTCGGGTCCAAGGCTGGCGACCGGCTCTTGGTGGAGGTGGCCAAGCGCCTGCGTGCGGCCATGCGCTTGTGGTGTCCGGGCAAAGGGCACGTGCTCGCTAGGCTCCGCGGCGACGAGTTCGCGATCTTGATGGAACTCCGCGATTCACAACGCCGGTCGCCCGACCACCTTGCCGCGAGCCTGCCGCAGGCGTTGGCGGCGCCGGTGAAGATTGACGGGCGTAGCGTGTTCCCCAGCGCCAGCATCGGGTTTGTCACCGCCTCGGAAGCACACCTCGCACCCGAGGACTTGTTGCGCGACGCCGACACGACGCTTTCACAAGCCAAACTGTCCGGGCAAGGAAAAGCGGTACCGTTTGAGCCCGCTATGCGTCAGGCTGCCGTGGACCGCCTCGAACTCGAGTCTGACCTGAAGCGCGCCATCGAGCATCATGAATTCCGGCTCTTCTATCAACCCAAGGTGAACCTGACTACCGGCCGTCTGGCCGGTTTTGAAGCCCTGATCCGCTGGCAGCACCCCGAGCGTGGCCTGCTCGTCCCTGACCGCTTTATCGCCGTAGCCGAACAAACCGGGTTGATTGTGCGCATCGGCGAATGGGTGCTGAAGGAAGCCTGCCAGACCCTGAAAGAATGGCAGGAGCGTTATCCTTCGCTGCAGCCGCTGGAAATGAGTGTGAACCTCAGCGTGCGGCAGTTCCGCACGTCTGGCCTCGCCGACCAGGTGAAGCGCGCGATTTAGACGTCGGGCATCGCCGCCAACACGCTGCAGTTGGAAGTGACCGAGAGCATCCTCATTCAGCATCTTGAATCGGTCTTTGAAATCTTCTGGGGGCTCAAGGCACTGGGCGTGGGCCTCAAGATCGACGACTTCGGCACGGGCTATTCCTCGCTCCAGTACTTCACGCAACTGCCGTTTGACACGCTGAAGATCGACCGCTCGTTTGTCTTCAGCATGTGCCAGGACAATCAATCGATGGACGTGGTGAAAACCATCATCGAACTGGCACGCAATCTCGGGATGGAGGTGGTGGCCGAGGGCGTGGAAACGTTGGAGCAAGTAGACCGGCTGCGTGAACTTGGTTGTGCGTTCGGGCAAGGCTACTACTTATCGCGTCCAGTACGGGCCGACCAAGCGTGCCTGTTGATCGAGCCCACCGGAACGCCAGAGCCGCCCGTCGCCGCCGCCGAATGACTCAGTAACGCAAGAGCCGCTCGGCTTCTGCGCCGATCTGCGCCGCCTGCAGCAGGATCGCGTCTTCGAGATCGGGCGCGTAGCCCACCCACGTGTCGAGCGCGCCGATGCGGCCCACCGGCGCGTCCAGCCGGTTAAACAACTCGGCCGCAATCCGCGCGGCCAGTTCGGCGCCATAGCCCCAGGCGCGTGTGTCTTCATGCACCACCATCACACGATTGGTGCGGCGCACCGACCCCGCAATGGCTTCCCAATCGTAGGGATTGAGCGAGCGAAGATCGAGGATTTCAATCGTCCAGTGCGGCAGCCGCTGCTCAAGTTCCAGGGCGGCCTGTAGGGACTTTTGCACGGTAGCGCCGTAGGTGACAATGGTGAGGTTCGCGCCGGTCTTCACCGTCCGCGCCTTGCCAAACGGGATGGTAAATTCAGGGCCGGGATGAGGCGACCGGTTGTAGGCCTCGCGGTAGAGTTTCTTGTGCTCGAGGAACAACACCGGATCTTCGCAGCGTATCGCCGTGCGCAGCAGGCCGCAGGCGTCGAGCGCATTTGACGGCATCACGACCCGCAAACCGGGGACGTGGGTGAAGATCGATTCGCCGCATTGGCTGTGGTAGATCGCGCCGCCCGTGAGGTAGCCGCCGGTCGGCACGCGGAGCACCAGCGGGCAGGCAAAGCCGTTGTGGCTGCGCCAGCGCAACGTGGCCATCTCGTCACGGATCTGCATCATCGCCGGCCAGATGTAGTCGAAGAACTGAATCTCGGCCACGGGTTTTAAGCCGCGCGTGGCCATGCCAATGGCGCGGCCGGCGATGGCGGCTTCGGCGATGGGGGAATTGAAACAGCGGCCCGGGCCAAACTTGCGCTGCAAACCTTGCGTGGCTTTGAACACGCCGCCCTTGCCTTTGACGAAGGCGAGATGGCCAGTCCGCCCGCAGTCCGCCACATCTTCACCGAAGACCAGCACTCGCGGGTCGCGAGCCATTTCCTCCTCGAGGGTGAGGTTGATCTCGTCCACCATTGTCCGCGGGGCGCCGGAGAAGGCTGGAGGCGTGTCAAACGCCGGCCCGGCGGGGTCCACGCGCTCGGAATAGAGAAAACGCAAGGCCGTCTCAGGCGCTGGTGGCACGGCCCGCAACGCGGCGCCGGTGGCGGTCTGCAACTCCGCGTCGGCCTCGTGGGCGACCAACTGCAGACGATGCCGGTCCAGCGCGCCCTCTGCCACCAGCCGTTCCGGAAAGCGGAACAGCGGATCGCGCGCGGCTTCGGCCTCGCGTTCGGCCTCGGTCTTGTAGACCTTCTCGTCATCAGACAGCGAGTGCGAGTAGGGGCGTATGCAAGTGGCGCGCACCAGCGCCGGGCCGGCGCCCGAGCGGCAGTAGTCCACCGCGCGGCGCATGGCTTCGAACGACGCCGCGACGTCGGTGCCGTCGGTGTCCAGGCGCAGCAATCCGGGAAAGCCCGCCGCCAGCGCCGTGATGCTGCCGCCGGCGGTCTGCTCCTCAATCGGCACCGAAATCGCGTAGCCGTTGTCCTGAATCAGGAAGACGACGGGCAGGCGATCGAGACAGGCGATGTTGAGCGCTTCCCAGAACTCGCCTTCGCTGGTTGCGCCATCGCCGGAGGTGACCAGCACCACTTCCGGGGAGCCGGCATCGCCGAGCAACCGTGAGGCATGCGCGCACCCGCACGCCTGCAGATACTGCGTGCCGGTTGGCGAGGAGGCCGAGACGATGCGCAACTCCGGGCTGCTCCAGTGCGACGGCATCTGACGCCCGCCCGAGGACGGATCGCTCGCCGCACCCACCGCCTGCAACAGCATCGCCTCGGCGGTCATGCCCAGCGTGAGGCACAACGCCCGGTCGCGATAATACGGGTACACCCAGTCGTGGCCCGCGCGCAGCGCCAGCCCCGCTGCAATCTGTATCGCCTCATGGCCGGCGCCGCTGACCTGGAAAAAGATGCGGTTCTGCCGCTTCAGCAGAATTTCGCGGTCGTCAATCCGCCGCGACAGATACATGAGCCGGTAGGCTTCGATGAGCTGCTCGGCGGTCAACGCGGATGTTTCAGTAAGAGGCAACGCCACCATTTTGTCAGAAATAAGCTGCAAGCCAAGTTGCATGCGGCGCGGCTGGCTCGGAAGAAAGAGAAAACCCCGCCAGGGCCTCAGCCCAAGCGGGGTCTTCCGATCTCGTGATTCACTTTACCGGAGGCGCCGGTCCACAGGAACAGCGGCCTCGAACACTGGCGAGACCTTGAGCGTTAGGAGCACCGACTTCAGCAGTCGGTCACCTCCTGTGCGAGCCTCACGTCAGATCGTTTACTACTACCTTAGCGGCGGCGGCCACCATGGAACATGATTCTCCCAGAGCCCATCCATGTGCTGCACCACCTCCTTTCTCAGTGATGCATCCCAAGGATGCAACTCCATACCGCAAAAAAAACAAATGTTTTAACAACTGTCTTATGCGGCCGGATCCAGATCAGCAGACGGTCGCGCCAGATGGGGCGGTCGAAGCAGAGAAAGGACTGTTCCCAATGCGGGCTCCCCCTCCATTTCGCCCGCCTCCTCCGTCAACGGTTCGCCTTCATTGGCAACGCTGCCTTCATCGGCGCGCCAGGCCCGGCGGCGGCAAACGCCCGACTCATAGAACGCGATGGCTCAGAGATCGACCACGCTGTGCAGGTTGAGCGCGAGGACCGTGGATTTCGGAAACGCCGTGATGAGACGCGCCAGGAGTCTCGACGGCGGGTCCTCGCCTCCGTCCAGGCCGTTGTGACCCACGATGCAACCGTGCTGACGCGGGGACACGGCTTCTGATAAGTCGGTCTCGTCTGACTCGCGCCAGAGCCGAGCCCAATTGGCGCGCCAAATCGCGGCAAGGTTCGGCATCGTTGGCAAACGGCAGAACCAACGGATCGGCCGGAGCGCCGGGATGGCGGACCAACGCGATCGATGCTGTCCAGCGCATCGAAACCAAGGTTACCGCGGCGCCTGCTGGTATACTCGAAGGTTCCTCCATGGAGTTTCTTGTACGTGCCGCCCGCAAGACGGAGTCCGCGCACCGTCTGGGCGTGCTTTCCGGCTCGTTTCACCCCATCACCCGCGCGCACATTGCACTGGCCGAGGCGGCGCTGGAGACGGCTGGACTCGATGAAGTGCTGCTTGTCATGCCACGGCAGTTCCCGCACAAGGCGTACGCAGGCGTGGGCCTCGAAGACCGCATCGGCCTCGTACGCGACGCCGTGGCCGGGCGCGAGGGCTTCTCGGTGGCCGTCAGCAACGGCGGCCTGTTCGTGGAGATCGCCCGCGACGCGCGCGGCGACTACGGCTATGACGCCGAGCTTTGGTTTCTGTGCGGGCGCGACGCAGCAGAGCGCATCGTGGGATGGGACTACGGCGCCGAGGGGCGCTTTGCTGAACAGCTCAACGAGTTTGGGTTACTGGTGGCCGAGCGTCAGGGCCGCTATTTGCCCCCCGACGAATTTACCGTGCGCATCCGGCCGCTGCCGGTGCCCGGCGATTGGAACGACGTATCGGCCACCGAGATCCGTGCACGCATTACCGGCGGGCGGCCGTGGGCGCACCTGGTGCCCGAGCCCATCGTGGCGAAAGTTTCCAGTTTGTACGGGTAGCCGCTATTCGGGCACACCGGTCTCAAGGAACGCCTTGAGCTTTTGCGACCGGCTGGGATGACGCAGCTTGCGCAGCGCCTTCGCTTCAATCTGGCGAATGCGTTCGCGCGTGACGGCAAACTGCTGGCCCACTTCTTCGAGCGTGTGCTCGGAGCCGTCCTGCAGACCGAAGCGCATCTTGATGATCTTTTCCTCGCGCGGGCTGAGGCTCTTCAGGACCTCGGCGGTTTGCTCGCGCAGGTTCAGATTGATCACCGCTTCAGACGGCGAGCTGGCATGTTTGTCGATGATGAAGTCGCTGAGGTGCGACTCTTCTTCCTCGCCCACCGGGGTTTCCAGCGAAATCGGCTCCTGCGCGATGCGCATGATGCGGCGCACCTTGCCCACAGGCAGTTCCATCTTGCGCGAGAGCTCTTCGGTGGTTGGTTCGCGCCCGAACTCCTGTTGCATCTGCCGCTGCAGGTGCGCCAGTTTGTTGATGGTCTCGATCATGTGCACCGGAATGCGAATGGTGCGGGCCTGATCGGCAATCGCGCGCGTGATGGCCTGGCGCACCCACCAGGTAGCGTAGGTGGAGAACTTGTAGCCGCGGCGGTAGTCGAACTTGTCGACGGCCCTCATCAGGCCCATGTTGCCTTCCTGAATCAGATCGAGAAACTGTAGGCCGCGATTGGTGTAGCGTTTGGCGATGGACACGACCAGACGAAGATTGGCTTTCACCAGATCCTGCTTGGCTTCCTTGGCTTCGTTCTCGCCGCGCTGGACCACTTGCAGCGTGCGGCGCACATCGGTGGAACTGGCTCCAAACTCGATTTCGAGATCCTGCAACTCCTGCTGGGACTGCTTTTGAAGCTTTTTATAGTCGTTCTGGCCGGCCGCAGCCGGGTCTTCCATCTGACGCTGCGTGCGCGCAATCTCGTGCTCCACGGCGCGGAGCCGCTCAACGGCTGCATCAATGCACCTGGCAAGGCGGTTGTAGCGGAACTCCGGGAGAAATTGCAAGGCGCGTACTTGACGTGAAATGCGGACCAGCGTGCGCCCGAGGTGCCACCGCAGCGACCGGTGCCGCTTGGGCTTGAGGTTCCGCGAAATCGAAAGAAGTTTCTGCCGGAACCCAATGGCCTTCTTGTGATTCCTTTCGATTTCGCCGATGGCTGCAATCAGCTTGAAGCCTTCTTCATCGATGAACTCATCGGTGAGCGGCGGATCGGGCATCTGCAGCACGGCGCGGACGTTGAGGCTGCCGGATTGCAGATCGTCAGCGAGGCGCACCAGTGCGTTCATCACCAGGGGTGAGCGCGACAGCGCCCGAATGGCCACCGATTGGCCGCGCTCAATGCGTTTGGCCAGTTCGATTTCGCCTTCGCGGTTGAGCAGCGGCACGGTGCCCATCTCGCGCAGATACATGCGCACTGGGTCCGTGGTTTTGTCGGAAACTTCCTGAACGAACTCAAGGTCCGGGAAATCGTCAGAGATCTCGCCGTCTTTTTCTTTGGCCGTGGAGCCGTCCTCGATCAGTTGAACCGAACCCTCTTCGAGGTCGGCGAGCAGATTGTCGAGCACACGGCCCGCCGACAGGCCTTCGGGGAGGTTGTCGCCGGAGTCGTCGTCGAGGCCGAAACTGCAATCCTGTTTGTCTTCCACGCCCAAGAAATCTCTCTTGCCTTCGCTTCGTTTTTATCTTTGCGCGCTGTCTCGAGAGGGACCGTACTCCCTCAGTCTACAACAGCACCGGCCGGTCACTCGGCCGGCCGCGCGCGCCGCCGCGGATCCTTCCGCATGAGCCGCTGCAACTCTTCACTCATACGCAAGACATCTTCCATCCTGCCAAACTCTTCGGCGGCTTTGATCCTCACCTTGAGTTCATCCACCGCTCGCCGGTCCAACTCCTGCTCCATGCGGTCTACGCATTGCATCGCCTGAGCGGCCGACTGCTCTTCACCAGTACCGGAATGCTTTCTAGTCTCATCGGCAAAGACCAGGGTGGACAATAGGGCCTTGTCCCGATCCGAAAGCCGCTGTTCGAGGGCCTCATACGAAAACTCGGTACCGAGATCGACCAGTTGCGCGGCGATGGGATAACTGGGCAATCGTTCGGCATCCGGACGCTCCAGCAACTCGGCCAAACGGGGCAGGGCCACCATGCGGGCTTCGGCGCTTTCGAGCAGGTTTTCAAGCAGCAAACGCTCAGCCGCGGGCAACTCGGGGCGCGGCGCGCGCGACGGGGCCTTGGGCGCTGACGTGGGTGAGCCCACCGGTGCGCCCTTCACTTGTTCTAGCAGAAGCGTTTTGTCGATCGACAGGTCATGCGCGAGTTCGACGGCGACGGCGGCGCGCTCGTACTTGTCGGGCAGCGAACGGATCGACGGCAGCAGTTCGCGCACGGCTTCGGCGCGGCCTTCGGCCGAGCGCATGTCGTGGCGCTTGCGCATCCGGTCGCGCAGCCAGTGAAAGTAGCGCGGCGCGGTGCGCAGCAGTGCGCGGTAGGCATCGGCGCCCTGTTGCTGGATGAACTCGTCCGGGTCTACGTCGCCCGGGAGTTCGAGCACGCGGATATGCATGCCCTCCTGCAGCAGGATGCGGATCGAGCGCTCGGCGGCGTTGACGCCGGCGTTGTCCGAGTCGAAGTTCACTACGATGTTGTCGGTGTAGCGGTGGATCATCCGCACCTGCGTGTCGACGAGCGAAGTGCCGCAGGAGGCCACCGCTTCCCCCACGCCGCCGCTGGCGAGGCCGATGACGTCCATATAGCCTTCCACCAGGATGCCGAGGCTTTGTTCACGGATCGGTTTGCGCGCGCGGTGGAGATTGTAGAGCGCGTAGCTCTTGCGGTAAAGCTCGGTTTCCGGCGAGTTGAGGTACTTCGGCTGGTCTTCGTCGTTCAGCGCGCGGCCGCCGTAGCCGATGATTTTCGCCTGCTCGTTCTGAATGGGGAACATCAGGCGGCCCCGGAAGCGATCATAAAAACTGCCGTCGTCGCGGCGGCCTACGAGACCGCTTTCAACCAGTTGGTCGGCGTTGTAGCCCTCCTGTTGCAGGCGCTTGGTGAGGGTCGTGCCGCCGCGGTCCGATAATCCGAGGCCGAACTCTTCGGCCAGCGCTGGCGTGACGCCGCGGCGCTTGAGGTACTCGCGGGCCGGGCCGCCGCTCGATCCGCCGAGGTTGGCGCGAAACATCTTCTGGGCGAGTTCGTGCGCTTCGAAGATGCCGGCGCGCGTGCGGGTCTTGGGGTCGTTGTCGGAGGAGCGTGGCGGGAGCGGCACGCCGTAGCGCTCGGCGAGTGTTTTGCAGGCTTCCCAAAAGGTCATGTCGTCATACTGCATGACGAAGTCGATGGCATTGCCGCCAGCGCCGCAGCCAAAGCACTTGAATCTCTGCATGGACGGCGTGACGCCGAACGAAGCGGTCTTTTCGTTGTGGAACGGACAGCGCCCCGTCCACCGGGTTCCGCTGCGGCGTATTTCGACGCGTTCTTTGACGACGTCGAGGATGTCGACGGTGGAGAGCAGGCGGCTGCGGAATTGCTGAAGTTCGAAGTTCGACATTACTCCTCGGCCGGTTCGGCGTCTTCGATCGTCATCGGTGCGGCACGCAGGTTCGTGATGACGCCGGTGATGGTGGCGGGGCCGGGCTTCAAGGCGTATTGCTCAGCCGGCACGCCTGCGTCCCCGCGCTGGAGTACGAAGACACTGCCGTTTGGCAGCTTCAACCGCCACTGGCCTGCGGGCGTTTCCTCCACCGTACCGCGAGCCTGGAGGCGGGCGCGTGTGGTTTTGGTGCCGTCCGGTTCGATGGCGTCTCGGAGTTGTTCGAGGCGGATGCGGTTTTCTTCGGCGAAGGTGACTTTGAGCAGGCCCTTGGCGGCGATGACCTCGGCTTTTTCAACGCCACGCATCCGTTGGATGCGCGCGGGGAGCGATTCCAGGCAAGGCGCGCAGTTGACGCCGGTGAATTCGATTTCGGCCGACCGTAACTGCGCAAACGCAGGCGCTGCCAGAAGCGTGAGTGCTGCAATCTTCAGCGCATTCGGCGTCTGTGTAGGGCGAGCTTTAGCTTGCGGCGGACTCTCCAGGAACTCACCGCCAACCTGTTGATTCCACGGGAACGGGCAAAGTGCCCGGCCGTGAGTTCCTGGGACAAGAAACGCGCCCCGCGCGTTGGCGCTTGAGCCCGCCGCATCCGCCCGTGCACGGATACTGAAAAGACAAGACTTGCCTGACGGGTTTCTGTTGCCCATGCTCATCCTATCCGCTCCAGACTCTGCAAGCTGTACAGCAACCCGCGGGGCACGTGAAAACATCCCTT
>VFZP01000164.1 GCA_016871115.1 Acidobacteriota bacterium | reverse complement strand
CGAAGTGGTGTACATCGACGGGATCAAATAGCGCGCGCCGCAATTCCCATGTGCTAGGCTGAAGGACGTTTCCGACCTCATCTTCAGGGGTGATCCATGTTTCAACGATCCGCGGCCGCCGCGCTGATTCTGGCGTTGTGCGCCACCACGTTTTCCTAATGATTCCGCGCTGGACAATCCTTTTCAGCGCTGCCGCGAGCCTCTGCGCGCAAAACGTGCCGTACGAGCGCATTCTCAACTCCGCGCGCGAGCCGCAGAACTGGCTCACGTATTCAGGCAACTACAACGGCCAGCGCTACTCAACGCTCAACCAGGTCAACGAGACCACCGTGAAGCGGCTCAAAGTCGCGTGGGTGCATCAGACGGGCACGCTTGAGTCGCACCAAACGTCGCCGATTGTGGTGGACGGCGTGATGCTCATCACCGAAGCGCCGAACGTGGTGAAGGCGCTCGATGCGAAGACGGGCACGCAGTTCTGGCGCTACGAGCACCGCATTCCGTCGGACCTGCGGCTGTGCTGCGGGCGGCCCAACCGGGGCCTAGCGATTCTGAACGACAGTGTTTACTACGCGTCGATCCAGGGTGATCTGCTCGCGCTCGACACGCGCACGGGCCGCGTGAAGTGGCAAGTGAAGATGGCGGACCACAAGCTGGGTTACTCGTCCACGGTGGCGCCGCTGGCCGTGAAGGACAAGATCATCACGGGCATTGCGGGCGGCGAATTCGGCATCCGCGCGTTTATCGACGCCTATGACGCCAAGACCGGCAAGCGCGTGTGGCGCTTCTACACCGTGCCTGGCGATGGCGAACCGGGCCGCGAGACGTGGGCCGGCGATTCGCACAAGACGGGCTCAGCGTCCATCTGGATCACTGGCTCGTACGATCCCGAATCGAACGTCACGATTTGGGGAACCGGCAACCCCGGACCCGATTGGAACGGCGATGTGCGCAAGGGCGACAACCTGTACTCCGATTCCTTTGTCGCGCTCGATGCCGACACCGGCGAGCGCAAGTGGCACTTCCAGTTCACGCCGCACGACACGCACGACTGGGACGCGACCCAAGTGCCCGTGCTGCTGGACGGCACGTTCCGCGGCGCGCGCCGCAAGATGGTGGTGACGGGCAATCGCAACGGCTTCTACTACGTGCTGGATCGCGACAACGGCAAGTTTCTCCAGGGCAAGCCGTTTGCGAAAGTGACGTGGGCCACGGGCCTGGACGACAACGGCCGGCCGATTCTGGTGCCCAATAGCGAGCCGACGGAAGCGGGCAATCTCATCTGGCCGTCGCTCGGCGGCGGCACGAATTGGTACAGCCCGTCGTATAGTCCGCTGGCGAATCTTTTCTACGTGTCCACGCGCGAGCAGGGCGCATACTATTTCAAAGGCGAGGCGATCTACAAGCCGGGCGAGTTCTTCAACGGCGGCGGCCAGCGCACGGTGCCCGAAGAGGAACCGTATGGCGCGATTCGCGCGCTCGACCCCGAGACCGGCAACCTGAAGTGGGAGTTCCGCATGGTGAACCCGGCGAACGCGGGCATTTTGACCACGGCCGGGAACCTGCTGTTTGCCGGCGTAGGCCAGGGTGACTTCGCCGCGCTGAATTCGAAAACTGGCGCCGTGTTGTGGCGCTTCAAAGGCGGCCTGAGTATCGGCGCCAACCCGGTAACGTATATGGTGGAAGGCCGCCAGTATGTGGCAGTCGCGATCGGCAAAGGCCTTTTTACTTTTGACCTGATGGAGTAACATGCTTCGCAACTTCGTGTTCGGCATGGCTGGCTTCGCGCTCGCCATGCAGGCTCAACACCCGGAGGTGATCCGCGCCGGGCAGCGTCTTTTTGTCAGCAACTGCTCGGCGTGCCATGGCGACACGGGCAAAGGCGGGCGCGGTACGGATCTGACCACCGGCGATTGGAAACACGGCGGGTCGGACGACGACATCGTGCGCAACATCGTCAAGGGCATTGCGGGGACGCAGATGCCTGCGATTCCGCTGCCCGAGGCGGACGCGCGCGCCATTGTGGCGTTCTTGCGCACGTTGAGCGCGGGCGACGATGTGCGCGTGACGGGCGACGCGGGCGCGGGCCGCGGCGTGTTCACCGCACGCTGCGCCACGTGCCACATGTTCGCGGGCGAGGGCGGCATTCTCGGCGCGGACCTCACCAATGTGCGCGCGCGGCACAAGCAGGCGTCGCTGGCGAAGGCGCTGGAACAGCCGATTGAGTTCACCGAAGCGCCCGGAGGCATTCGCGGCATCAAGAGGGGCGAGGACACCTTCACGTTGCAGTTGATGGACGAGCAGCGCAAATGGCATTTCTTGAGCAAGCGCGGCAACGCGCGCTTCGGCAAGGCCGAGCGCCCGCACCCCGCGCTCACGCCGGCTGAGCGCGACAACGTCACGGCGTTTTTGTTGAAGGCCCCGATGACGCCCACCGCGCCCGCCGCCTGGACCCCCGCGCCCGACTTCAATGTGACGTTCGCGCGGTTGAAGAACGCCGCCGCCGAGCCGCACAACTGGCTCAGCTATTGGGGTGACCTGCGCGGTACGCACTACTCGGGCTTGCGGCAGATCACGCCGGCCAACGTGGCGTCCTTGCGCAGCACGTGGACCTTTCAACTCGGCGGCAACACGGTGGAGACCACGCCGTTGGTGGTGGACGGCATCATGTTCGTCACCGGGCCGCTGAGCAACGCCGCCGCGCTGGACGCGCGCACGGGCCGCCCCATCTGGCGCTACACGCGCCGGCTGCCGCAGGTGGCGAGCCACTGCACGGTGATGACGAACCGCGGCATGGCCGTGCTGGGTGATCGCGTCTATCTCGCCACACTCGACGCGCATCTGGTGGCGCTGGATGCCGAGAGCGGCAACGTGATTTGGGATGTCGAAGTGGAGGATTACAAGAAGGGCTTTTCGATCACGCATGCCCCGCTCGCGATTGACGGCAAGATCATCATCGGAGTGACAGCGGGCGAGTGCGCGCTCACCGGTTCGGTGGATGCGTTCGACGCGGCGACGGGTAAGCGCCTGTGGCGCACTTACACGACGCCCCGCCCCGGCGACCCGGCGCGCAAGACGTGGCAGCCCGAAGAGTCCGCGGATTACGGCGGCTCGCCCACGTGGATGACCGGCACCTATGATGCCGACACCGACACGATTTTCTGGACCACTGGCAACCCCGGTCCGGACTATGACGGCACGGTGCGCCTCGGCGACAATCTCTATTCGACGTGTGTGCTGGCGCTCGACCCCGCCACTGGCAAGATGAAGTGGTACTTCCAATACCGCCCGCACGACGTGCACGATTGGGACGGCACGCAGACGCCGGTGCTGATCGACGGGACGATCCGCGGGCAGAAGCGCAAGCTGCTGGTGACCGCGCAGCGCAATGCGTTCTACTACGTGCTGGATCGCGTCACCGGGCAGTTCATCACGGGCCAGGCGTACGCCAAGCAGACGTGGGCAAAGGGGCTCGACGACAAGGGTCGCCCGATTGAGATTCCGGGGAATGATCCGACTCCGCAGGGCGTGTATGTCTGCCCGGACGCGGCGGGCACGGCCAACTGGGGCTCGCCGTCGTATGACCCAGCGACGAACTTTTTCCTCGTGTCGGTGCGCGAGGCGTGTGCCACGTACACGAGCGTGACCAAGCCGCCCGTACCCGGCGAAGGCTACACCGGCGGCGGCCAGGAGATCGATCCGAAGATCGGCACGCCGGGCTCGGTGCGCGCGCTCGACGCATTGACGGGCGCGCGCAAGTGGGACTTTCCGCTGCAGATCGGCTCATCCGCCACGGGCGTGCTGGCGACGGCGGGCGGCGTGGCGTTCGCGTCGTCGAACGACGGGAATCTGGTCGCGCTCGATGCGCGGACGGGGAAGTACCTGTGGCACTACTACACGGGCGCGGCGATCGTGGCGTCACCGATGGCGTACGCGGTGGGCGGAAAGCAGTACGTGGCGATCGCGTCGCAGAGTGCGATTTTGACGTTCGCGCTGCCGTAGAGGGGTCCCTTGGGCAGGCAGACACCGAATCGCCGGACTTACGCCAGTCTTCTTGCCACAATCAAGGAGCGGATTCAGGCTGCCCAGGTTCGTGCCGCCGCTGCCGTCAATCAAGAATTGGTTCTCCTGTACTGGGGCATCGGGAAGGAGATTCTCGCCCGTCAGCAAGAGGAAGGATGGGGGACCAAGGTCATTGACCAGCTTGCCTTCGATCTTCGGCGGAGCTTTCCCGAGATGAAGGGCCTGTCGCCGCGCAACCTGAAGTACATGAGGGCTTTCGCGGAGGCCTTGCCCGACGAGCAATTTGTGCAACAGCCTATTGCACAATTGCCCTGGGGTCACAATGTCCGGCTCCTGGATCTCGTTAAGGACTGGGACTAGCGGCTGTGGTACGCCCGTGCCGCCATCGAACACGGCTGGAGCCGCAACGTTCTCGTGATCCAGATTGAGGCCGGACTTGATCGGCGACAGAGCAGGGCGATCACGAATTTCACCAAGGCACTCCCAGCTCCCCAGTCCGATTTGGCGCGGCATCTGCTCAAGGATCCTTACAATTTCGACTTCCTCGCGCTGTCCAAGGACGCCGATGAACGCGAAGTGGAAAACGGCCTCGTGGGCCGCATCCAGAAGTTCCTCCTGGAACTGGGCACAGGCTTTTCGTTCCTCGGAAGGCAGTACCCTTTGAAAGTTGCCGGAGAGGACTACAGGCTCGACCCGCTCTTTTACCACATCAAACTTCGATGGTATTTGTTTACCGGGTTGAGCCGCGTAGCAACTGTTGAACGTCGCCGCTCCGCTGGCGCATACCCGTTCACCACGGTGGCTGCGCGAAGCAACGCCGGCACGGCCAGGTGCGGTGAATCCTGCGCCGCCAGTTTCTCAATCCGCGCCACCTCGGCGCGGATCTCCTCATCCGTGATCGCCACCGCTTGCAGGGCCAATAACAACGCAATCCACAGGCGTCGAATGCGCCTGGTATGCCTTACCGGGCGGGCGCCGTGTCACCAGGCCCGCGCCCGCTTGCTACCTTCTAAAGAATGACTCTCGGTGACCTCGCCGCGCGCCTCGGGTGCCAACTTCACAACGGAGACCCGGCGCGCGAAATCGCCGGCGTCGCGGGGCTCGAACAAGCCGGGCCCGATCAGATCACGTTTCTCGCCAACAAGAAGTACGCGCCTAAAGTCCGCCAGTCGCGTGCGGCGGCCATTCTCGCATCGAAGCCGATCGAAGGCGTGGAGATGGCCACGCTCGTCTCCGCGCAGCCCTATGTCGATTTCGCCCGCGCACTCGGCTTCTTCTACCAGCCTCCGCGCCCCGCGCCGGGTATTCATCCTTCGGCCGTCGTCGCCGCTACGGCGCGCATCGGCGAAGGCGCATCCGTCGGGCCGCTGGCGGTGATCGGTGAAAAGGTCACCATCGGCGCGCGCGCGGTAATTCATCCGCACGTGGTGATCTACGACGGCGTCACCATCGGCGACGATTTCCTTGCGCACTCAGGCGCGGTGGTGCGCGAGTTCTGCCAGATCGGCCATCGCGTGATCCTGCAAAACAACGTGGTGGTGGGCGGCGACGGCTACGGCTTTGCCAAACGCGCCGATGGGTCGCACTACAAGATCGTCCAATCCGGCACCGCCGTCATCGAAGACGACGTCGAGATCCAGTCGCTCACAAACATCGATCGCGCTTCGCTCGGCGAAACCCGCATTCGCCGCGGCGCCAAAGTCGATTCGCTCGTGCAAATCGGCCACGCCTGTGAGGTAGGCGAGGACAACATCATCTGCTCGCAGACGGGCCTCGCCGGCACGTCGATCCTCAAGCGCAACGTGCTGCTGGCCGGGCAGGTGGGCATCAGCGGCCACCTCACCATTCACGACAACGCCATCGTCTACGCGCAGAGCGGCATTGGCGGAGACGTGGAAGCGGGTGCGGTGATGTCGGGCTCGCCCGCGTTCGACGCCGCTACCTGGCGCCGCTCGGTAGCCGCGTTTCCGAAACTGGGCGAACTGGTTCGCGCCGTCCGCCGCTTGGAGCGCCAGTTGCAGACAGAAACCCCGCCTGGAGGGGAGCAACCGCCCTAGGGCGGCGCGCGTCCACCGGCTGACGAGATATAGATTAGAAGGGATCGAAGAACCAACCATGTCCATCCACCGGCTCGCTCTTCCCCTCCTGCTGACCGCCGCCGCGTCGGCGGCCAGCGCCCAGCAACAGGCCGCAGCCATTGAAAAACTCGCGCCTTACTTCCCCACGCCGCTAACCATCGTGGAAAAAATGCTACAGTTCGGCGCGCTCAAGGCGGGCGAGAAGCACTTTGACCTGGGTTCCGGCGACGGCCGTATCGTCATCATGGCGGCCGAGAAGTTCAAGGCGGACTCCACCGGCGTTGAGTTCGACGCAGACCTCTTTAAGCAAAGCTCCGACAAGATCAAGAAGAAGGGACTCGACAAGCGCTCCCGAATTATTCACGGCGACGTTATGAAGCAAGATTACACTTCTGCCGATGTCCTCACCGTGTATCTATTGCCAAGCTCGAACGAAAAGCTCCGGCCGCTCCTCGACAGGCAATTAAAAAAGGGCACCCGAATCGTTTCGCACGACTTCGAAATCTCCGGTTGGACGCCGGAGAAGGTCGAAAGCATCGACGACGACGGTGAGGGCCGTTCGCACACGTTATATTTCTACCGGCGTTAGGGGCTCTTGTCGTCATTACATCTACTCAAGGCACCGGCCTGGCGGGGGCGCTGCCTGTTGCGCGCGTGCTGCTGGCGCTGCTGTGCCTGGCGCCCAATCCGCTTTTCGGAGCACTCTACCTCGCGGCGGCGACCGCGCTACTGTTCTGGCGTCTGCCGGCGCGTCCCCCCCCTATTTTCTGGGCACGCTGGTCATCGATACGGTCTTTTTCATCATCGCGGCGTTTGTGGTGGAGATTCCGGAGCTAGGCGCCTTTGGCACGCTCTGGTTCCTGTTCCTGATGACCTCCGCGGTCTTGTTGCATGACTGGCGGTAGATCATTGCCGTCACCATCTGCATACTGGCGCTGGCGATCGTGCGCAAGCCCGTGCAGTTTTAGCCTCTGGTGATGGCCGTGTCCACCATGCCGGGCCTGGCGCTGGTGGGCGTCTGGCAGCGGCAGCGGATGGAGAAGCGGATCTACCAGGTGTCGAGGCAATCGGTGATGGCCCGCGCGCAGGCAGAGTTGATGAAGGCCGATGAGCGCGAGCGCATTGCCGAGGACTTCCATGACGGGCCGCTCCAGGGCACCATCAGTTTCCAGGTGCGCCTTGAGGTGCTGCGCCGTATCATGCTCAAGGACAAGGCGCTCGTCGAACTCGAAGAGCTGCAGAAGATCTGGAAAAACCAGGTGGCTGAGATGCGCGCGTTTGTGCATTCCATCCGCTTGGTAGCCAGTGTCCTGGGCGATTTGCAGGCGGCCCTGCGCAACGACTGTGACACCTTCCACAAAGACAGCGGGATTGAGGTGAGCTCTGAGGGTGAGCTCGACGCGCATCTGGAGCCGGAGAAAACCGTGCAGATGCTGCACTTGACGCGCGAGGCGCTGAACAACGTGCGCAAACACGCGGGCGCAAGCGAGGCCAAGGTGAAGGTGGAGAGCGAGGACGATCACGTGAAGCTCGTGATCTCGGGCGATGGCAAGGGCTTCCCGTTCTCCGGATCGCTGAGCATGAACGAGCTGGAACACCAGCATATCGGGCCGTCGAGCATCAGGCGCCGTGTGCGTTTGCTCGATGGCGACCTGCAGATCGATTCCGCTCCTGGCAGCGGGTCGCGTCTCCAGGTACGATTTCCTAAGTGAGATCGCTGGCCTTTTTCCTCCTACTCCTATCCACCTCTTGCCAACGCTACGCTGACTTCACGCTGCCCCCCGCGCCGGGCGGCGGCGGTCCGACTGGCGCCTCGCCTCCGCCCCGCATCCAGGTCCGCCCCGCGCCCGTCATGGATCGTACAGCGCCCGGCACGTGGGAATCCACGGACGTGCTGAACCCCTCCGTCGTCGCCCTCCCCGGCGGCCAGAAGCTGCTCAACGTCTACTCCGCCTATGACGGTAAAACCTGGCACACGGGCGTAGCCGAATCCACCGACGGCGGCCTCACCTGGACCAACCGCCGCCGCGTCCTCTCACCGGACCTCCCGTGGGAAGGCCGCTACATCGCCGCCAACGGTACGGCACTCGTGCGCGGCGGCGGAGAGCTTCTCTACTGGTATCAGGCCGGCTCGCCGCCACGCCTCGGTCTCGCCCGCTCTTCCGACAACGGCGCGACGTGGCGCAAGCACGGCGATCCCGTCGTCCCCACTGGTCCGCGCGGCAGTTGGGACGAGCGCGGCGTCGCGGACCCGTATGTGATCGAAGCCCCCGGCGAGAGCGGCGGCGCGCTCTACATGTACTTCCTGGGCCAGAACCGCGCCCGCCAGCAGCGCCTGGGGCTCGCCCGCTCCACCGACGGCGGCCTCACCTGGACCAAGCTCCGCTCAAACCCCATCCTCGAAATCGGTCCCGAAGGCGCCTTCGACGAAAACGGCCTCGGCGAGCCAGCCATCTGGGCCGCCCGCGGCCGCTGGTGGATGCTCTACACCGGCCGTGACAGGACCGAGCGCCGCCGCCTCGGCCTCGCCTCGTCACCCGACGGCGTCCACTGGGAGCGCTGGCGCGACTCGGTGGCGATCCTGAGCGGCGAAGCTCCCTGGAACAGCGCTGTACTCTGCGACCCTACCGTCCTCCCAGACTCCGCGCGCCCTGGCATCCTCCGCCTCTGGTTCGGCGGCGGCGACGTGCCCCACCCGGCAGAGAACATTCACGGAGCGATCGGGTATGCCGAGCTCGCGTGGAACTGACACCGCGTGGGGAATGATCCGTACATATCAAACAAGAGCCACCTGCTCCTGATTCGGCTCCGCTCAACAATACCAGGGCTCGGTCAAATACGGCACCGTCGCGCGCGAGGCCAGCACGGGGAGATCCTTGGCGGCCAGCCCCGCCGCCTCGGCCACGCGTCCGAACGCCGCCGCCCGGTCCACCCCGCCTTGCCCGCTTCGTCCACCACGCGCAGCAGGCGGGCGACAAGAGCATCGACGGCCGGATCTGTGTGACTCCAGCGATGCGTGAGTGACGCGGCGTCCCACGCCGTGACCGCCGCGCGCACGCCGTCCAGTTCCAGCAACCGGGACCCCGCCGTCACCAGCAGCCGCAGCGCCAACTGCACGGGCGCTACGTTTTCAACCAGCCCCAACTCCGCAATCGCAGTGAGCATCTCGCGGTACGACGCCACCGTTGTCCACGGGGTAAAAGCGACAAAAGTCGGCGCCAGCGCGAGGTTCGCCGCACGGCACAGCGCGACAGCCTCATAGAAATCGGCGCGCGTGTGGCCCTTCTCAAGCAGCGACAGCACACCGTCATCCAGGCTCTCCACCGCGGACGTCACAAACGCGCAGCCGGTGCGCGCCAGCCCGGGTAGCAACTCGCGATGCCGAAGCAGGTTCTCCACTTTGATCGTCACGTCGTAGGTGACGCCGGGAAATTCGGCTGCCAGCGCCTCTACGATGCGTATGGCGTGGGTGGGACCGTTGAAAAAATCCGGATCGCCAAAGGCGATGTGCCGCGCGCCGCCCTCCACCACCTGCTGGCGAATGTCCGCGAGTACCGCCTCGCGCGTCACCACGCGGAATTGTCCGTTTTACACCGGCATCACGGGGCAATGCCGGCACCGGTGCAGGCAACCGCGCGACGCTTCAGTGTAGCCCGCCACCACGCGCTCGCCGCCGCAGTCGGGCCGTACCAGCGCCGCATAACGGTTCAGCACCGGCAGCCCGGTACGTTCCGGCGTGGGGAACGCCAGGCGCTCCAGCGAAACGCCGCTACCCTCGTACGCCGCCGGGTCCGCCGCCAACTTCACCCACTCGCCCTCGTACTCGCCGCCCAGAATCCAACGCACACCCAGCCCGCGCAGAAATGCCGCGTTGATCGGCGCGTAAAGTCCGTAGCCAACCAGCTCCGCCGCCGGGTTCACCGCGCGGATCCGTCCGATCAGCGGCGCAGCCAGCCGCGTGGCCGTATGCATGGGCAGATGGAAGCCGATCAGTTCGGCCTCGCGCACGGCCGCCATCGGGATCGTCTCCACGGAGGCGTCCACCAGGCGCAGCGAGTGCCCGGCCGCGCGCAAAAACGCCGCGGGCGAGACCAGCCCAAATGGCTGGCGGCCCATCTCATACGTGGCAAGCAACAAGATCCGCAACGCTTCCTTATTATTATCTGCGGCATCTGCGGCTTTCCCACAGCCCGGCGTTTTACAAGATTTTTACAACTTGCGAACGACCTTCTTACCGGAAAAGCTTAGTCTTAAGTTGCTATGGTGAACACGAGCCCCTATCGCGACGAGCACTGCCAGGTGGATTTTCAGAACCACGCAGCCTTCGTGGACAGCCAACCTACGACGTTGACCCGCAAGGAGTTCGAGCTGCTGGCGACTCTTGCCACGAACGCCGGCGAGATTGTGCCGCGCGACGTTCTGCTCAAGGACATCTGGGGCTATAGCACGGAAATCCGCACCCGCACGCTCGACGTGCATATCCGCCGCCTCCGCAAAAAGCTCGGCCAGTACGGCGACAAGTACATTGAAACGATCTTCGGCGTGGGCTATCGCTTCCAGCCGTACCGCGCGCCCCGGGCCTTCCTGCACGTCGCGTAAACTGGAGGTCTGTGACGACGGACCACCACCTGATCGAGGGGAGCCCCGCCAGCGCCGTGCGCGTGGTGGTGTATGAAAACCTCCAATGCGGCGATTGCCAGACCTACCGCCTGATGCTCGATTCCGCCCTGCTGCCGCGCTTTGGCGCGGCAGTCGCATTTGAACACCGCGATTTTCCCTTGCCCAAACACAACTGGGCCCGTCTGGCCGCCGCCGCGGCGCGCTATTTCGACTCGATCGACCCGGCACAGGGCGTTCAATTCCGCCGCCGCACACTGGCGCAGATCAAGCAACTCGGCGTCGATACGTTTCTGTCGCATGTGAGCAGCTTTGCCGCTGAACACGGCCAATCCGCCGCTACCGCGCTTGCGGCCATCGGCGATCCGCGGTGGAGCGCCGCCGTGGAGGCCGACTATCAGGAAGGCGTCGCGCGCGGCGTCGTCAAGACTCCCACGGTGTACGTGCAAGACCGCGCCTTCATCGAGATCTTCACCGAGGCCGAGCTGTCTCAAGCCATTCAGGAAGCCCTCGCCGCATGAAACCGGTTGCCATCGTGACAGGCGCCAGCCGCGGCATCGGGCGCGGTATCGCGCAGGACCTCTTTCGCACACACAACGTGGTTGCCACTTACAAGGGGCGCAGGGATGCCGCCGAGTCGCTGCAGGCGGAAACGGGCTGCGAGATCTTCCAGTGCGACGTCGGTTCTGCTGAGGACCGGCTGGGGCTGCTCGCCTTCACGCGCGAGAAGTTCGAGCGGCTGGATCTGCTGGTGAATAACGCCGGAATCACGCAACGCGTGCGCGCCGACATTCTTGAGGCCACCGAAGAGAGCTTCGATGAGTTGATCAACACGAATCTAAAAGGGCCGCACTTTCTCACGCAGATGGCCGCGCGCTGGATGCGCGAGCAGGGCGGCGTGGCGCGCGTGGTGTTTGTAACGTCCATCTCGGCGTATGCGCCCAGCGTGATGCGCGCCGAGTATTGCATCTCCAAGGCGGGGCTGGCGATGAGCGCTTCGCTGTACGCGCAGCGCCTTGCGCCCGAGGGGATTCTGGTGTTTGAGATCCGGCCGGGCATCATTCGTACGGACATGATCACGGCGGTGGAGAAGCAATACAAAGAGCGCATCGCCGGGGGACTGCTGCCGCAGCGCCGGATGGGCGAGGCGGCGGATGTGGCCAAGGCTGTGCGCGCGATTGCCGACGGGTTGCTGGATTACGCCGCGGGCCAGATTCTGAACGTCGACGGCGGCTTTCACATGCGCGGGCTCTAGCGGCCATGTCATTTAGAAAAACCAGTGATATACTCGCCGGGTGCGATTGCTCCTGGTTCTCCTCGCGCTTGGCGCCAACGCCCAAACGCGCGAGACAAATCCCTACGCGCTCACCGACCGCGACGCCTTGGCGACGGGCCGGAAGCTCTATAGCTTCTACTGCGTTTTCTGTCATGGAATGGACGGCGCTTCCGGCCGCGGTGCGCAACTGGCCTCCCCTTACCGCAAGCACGGTTCGTCCGACCGTGAGGTTTACCGCAGCATCGCCGACGGCGTGCCCGGCACGGAAATGACCGGCCATCCTCTCGAAGAGGATGAAGTCTGGAAGATTCTGCTTTTCGTTCGGCAGATCGAACAGAACGCATTGGGGCGAGGCCAGGGCTGCCGGGCCGACGCCAGCGGTGGCGATCCGGTGAAAGGCGCCGCTGTTTTCCAGAACGCCTGCCGGAATTGTAACAGCGCGGCTTCGCGGCTCGGGCCGGACCTCGCCGCCATCGGCGCAACGCGCTCGCGAGAGCATCTGCGCGAGTCGATGAGGATGTCCCAAATATAGCTGAAGGTCGGGACAGCGTGTAAGAACATGTTACGCTACCTTGCTTTCGTTTGGAACAATTTTCTGAGCAATTGTGTTTCTTTCTAAGATGGAGGCCAGCGCCCACATGTCGCGATGGCCAATGGTTTTGCGAAAGTGCTTTTCGGTGAGCA
>VFZP01000163.1 GCA_016871115.1 Acidobacteriota bacterium | reverse complement strand
CCTCGACAAACGCCGCGGGCATGTCGTCGATAAACGCGTCCACCGAACCTGCCAGCCCCGTCCGCGCAAACGCCGCGGCGAGTTCCGCCTGCGCCTCCACGCCCGATTGATGACGGAAGCGCAAACGCGCGCCAGCCCGCTGAAACAGCGGCCAGCTTGCCCGAAATGCTTCATTGAGCGTCCGCGATCCGCGGCTCCCGCCCGTCGTCAACACCTTCGTCCACTCTTTCTGATCGTCCACGGCGGCACGCGCGGGCAAAGCAAAGAACTCAGCGCGCACCGGCACGCCTGTCACTTCCGTGAGCCCCGCGGGAAACCACCGCCGCGTCTCCTCAAACCCCACCAACGCGCGGCGCACCCAGCGCCCCGCCAGCCGGTTCACCATACCCGGCATCGCATTCGGCTCCAGCGCCACCACCGGCACGCCGCGCAGAATCGCAGCCGCCACCACCGGCGCCGCCACGTATCCGCCCAGCGAAAGCACCGCCGCCGCGCGCTCGCGCCCCAGCAGCCGCCATGCCGCCCACACGCCCATCGGAATCTGCCACAGCGTGCGCACGCGCCGCGCCATCGGCACGCGCTGCCACGCGCCGGCTTCGATCCACTCGAGTGGAAACCCCGCGGCCGGCACCAAGCGCGACTCGATCCCCGCGCGCGTGCCGGCAAACACCACGCGATGCCCGCGCGCCGCCAGCAGGCGCGCCACGGCAAGCAGCGGCATCACATGGCCGCCCGTGCCGCCACCGGCCATGATAAACGATGCGCCCACGCTAGCCCGCATATCTCAGAGGCTTTCTGCTGCGACGCGCGATAAGGCCCCGTCTACTCGGTTGCGCTTGCTCACCGTGCTCAAGCGTCTCACGACGAAACCCCATGAGATATGCGAGCTAGGCGTTCTGCGTCGAACGTTGGCTGACGCTCAACAGCAGCCCGAGCAATACCATCGAACTGAGCATCGACGTGCCGCCGGAACTAATCAGCGGCAGCGGGATGCCCTTGGTGGGAAACAGGTCCAGCACCACGCTCATATTCAGCAGCGCCTGGAACGCCAGCATCGTACTGATGCCCACGGCGAGATAGCGCCCAAAGTCATCCGAAGCGGCCCAGAACAACCGGTAGCCTCGCCACAGAATCACCACGAAACCCACCAGCACAAACGACGAGCCCAAGAGCCCGAACTCTTCGGCCACGATGGCGAATATATAGTCGTTGTGCGCCAAGGGCAGATACAGCAACTTCTGCCGGCTGCCGCCCGCGCCGCGCCCGAAGATGCCGCCCGTGCCGACGGCGATCGTCGAGTTGACGGCTTGGTCTCGCGTATTCGACACGCGCGTGGACTTCTGCGCATGGTTCCACAACACACGGTTCGGATCGATCTTCGCCAGCGTTTTGTAAGTGGGGTCGATAAACTGAATCACGCGCTTCAGCCGGTACGGCTCATAGACGATGGCCATGGCGAAGAACAGCAGGCCCACGCCCACGGCCGTCACCGAGTAACGCCAATTCAGCCCCGCGAGAAAGAAAATCACTGCCGCCGTTACCACCAGCACCACAGCCGTGCCCACGTCGGGAATCATTACCGCGCCGGCCAGGACCACCAACGCCAGCGCGGCGGGCCAGATGGTGGCGGGGTGATTGATGGCCGTGCGGCGCAGCGTGACGAACCAGGCGAGAAACAGCACGAGCGCGGGCTTGGCCAGCTCAGCCGGTTGGATCGAAAGGCCCACGTTCAGCCAGCGATGCTTCGGGTCGGCAAAGTAAACCACGATCAGCAGAAAGATCACAAAGCCCAGCGTGGAGAAGGCCCACTGCGCCGTACGGAATTCCCGGTAATCGCGCTGACTCAGGTACATCAATAGAAAGAAGCCGCCCAGCGCCGCTCCGGACTGCTTCACCACTAACGACAAATGCGGCGCGGGATTGGCATCCATCCAGTAAGCCAGAAACTGCAAGACCACCGTAAGCGAGCCGCCTAACAACGCCCAGGGCCACGTGAAGACGCCGGTGGAATAGTGATGCCAGAAAAAGCGCGCGGCAATCAGGCCCAACACTGCCGCCATCAAGCGGCGCGTAGTGAAACCGAATGGCATGCGCCAGGTGGCGCGGCCGCTGCTGCTGTTTTCGCCTTCTTCTTCCGTCTTAGCGGCAGCGGGGTCCACCTTGGCCTCCACCGCGGCAACGGCAGCCTGTTCCTTACGTTCAAGCGCCGCCTTGCGCTTGAGTTCCAACGCCACGGAAGAAGCGCTGTAGACCATCACCAGGCCAAATGAAACCATGGCCAGCACGGTGCCGAATAGAATCCAATCCATCTTCAGGCGCATAACTGCTTTCCTAGCCGGCGGCTCCTTCCCCGCGCAACGCGCGGACTAACTGCTTGAACACCTGGCCGCGATGTTCGTAGTTATCGAACTGATCGAAACTCGCACAAGCCGGTGCTAACAAAATTACCTCATTTTGTTTCGCGTGGGAATGGGCCTCGGCCACTGCCCGCTCCAAGGTGCCGCATTGAATCACCGGCACTGCGCCCGCGATCTGTGCGGCGATCTTCGGCGCAGCCGCGCCAATCAGCAACGCGGCGCGGGCTTTCCCGGCCAATGGCTCGCGCAGCGCCGTATAGTCGCTGCCCTTGTCCTTCCCGCCCAGAATCACCCACAAACCGCCGGGGAATGCGTCGATGGCCTTCAGCGTGGCATCCACGTTGGTGGCTTTGGAGTCATTGAAATATTCAACGCCGTGGATCGTTGTGACGCGCTCCAGGCGGTGCTCCACCCCTGGAAAACTCCGCACTGCCTCGGCGATCTTCGCCAGCGGCACGCCCGCCAACCGGGCCGCCGCCGAGGCCGCGAGAACGTTCTCCACGTTATGCAGACCGCGCAAACGAATTTCGTCTGCGGCCAGAAACGGCTCGCCATCGAACACCAGTTGTCCGCCCTCCAGCCAGCAGCCCGGCGTCACCGGATTGTTGAGGCTGAACCAGACCGGGCGGCCCGGCATGGTGGCGGCAAACGAGACGCACCACTTATCGTCCGCATTCAATACACCAAACCCGTCTGCCTGCTGCGTTTCAAACAGACGGCGTTTGGCGCCGGCATACACTTCCAACGTGCCGTGGCGGTCCAGATGATCCGGCGTGATGTTGAGGCATACGGCGATGTCGGCGCAAAAGTTCGCCACAGCCTCAAGCTGAAAGCTGGAGACTTCGAGTACGTTCCATTGCGCGTCCCGCGAGGACTCCACCATGGCCACGAGCGGCGTGCCGATGTTGCCGCCCACCTGCATTGGCACGCCTGCATTGGACAGAATATGCCCGATCAGCGAGGTGGTGGTGGTTTTGCCGTTCGACCCCGTTATGCCGATGATCCGCCCGTGCAGAAAGTAACTGGCCAGTTCAATCTCAGCAATCACCGGTATTCCCGCCGCGCGAGCTTCGTTCAGAATCGGCGCATCGATAGGCACGCCGGGCGAAATCACCACCAGCGCGTAGCCGGCAGCCACACCTGGCGCCTGCAACACAAACGCCTCGGCGCCGGGGACATTTTCGAAGGGCTTCGTGTCGCACGCGGTCACGCGCGCGCCTGCGCGGGCGAGCACGTGGCAGGCGGCCACGCCGGACCGCGCCAGCCCCACCACCAGCACCCGCACCCCCCGCAGTTCCACGCCCGCCACTTGCATCCCGCGCTACCTCAGCTTCAACGTCGTCAGCGCAAACAGCGCCATGATCAGCCCGAGAATCCAAAACCGCACCACCACTTTGGTTTCATCCCACCCGAGCGATTCGAAATGATGGTGGAGCGGCGACATCAAAAACACGCGTTTTCCGGTGAGGCGCACGCTGGCCACCTGGATCACTACCGAGAGAAGTTCAATTACATATACTCCGCCGATGAACAGCAGCATTACTTCCTGTTTGATCAATACCGCCACCGTACCCATGCCGCCGCCCAGCGCGAGCGCGCCCACATCGCCCATAAACACGTCCGCCGGGTGCGCGTTGTGCCACAAGAACCCGATGGAGGCGCCAGCCATCGCGCCACAGAAGATCGTCAATTCCGCGCTGCCGGGCAGACGTTGCAAGCCAAGGTAGTCGGCAAACTCACGGTGAGAACTCACGTAGGTGAGCGCGGTCATCGCCGTGGCGGCAATGATCATCAGTCCCGCGGCCAACCCGTCCAGCCCGTCCGTCAGATTCACCGCATTCGCCGAACCGGCCAGCACAAACACGAGAAACACAAAGAAAAACACAAACGCCAACGGGTACGTGTAGGGCGAAGAGAGAAGCGGGTCGATGAGCAAGTCCGGCTTGAAGGTTTTTAAGAATGGCACGTTGATCACGGTCGAGTACAACCCGCGCGCCTGCAGCAGAATCAGCATCACGCCGATCGCCATCGCCGCGGCCACTTGCATGCTGAACTTGGCCCGGACCGTCAGCCCGAGGTTCTGCCGCTTGGTGACTTTCGCATAGTCATCCCAAAACCCGATCGCCCCATAAGACAACAGGCCAAACAGCGCTACCCAAACATACGGATTGCGCAGATTGGTGAATAGCAATGTGGGAATGGCGATCGAGAAGATGATGAGCAGACCGCCCATCGTAGGCGTTCCCTGCTTCTTCTTGTGCCACTGCGGACCGTCCTCGCGAATGTACTGGCTCACCTGAAAGCGGCGCAGACGTTCAATAAGAAACGGTCCGAAGACAATGCAGAGCAGCATCGCCGTCAGACTCGCTACCGCAGTCCGGAAGGTTACATAACCGAACAGACGGAACGGGCCGAACAGGTGCGACAGATTTTCATGGAGCAGCCAGTAGAGCATCCGTGTGTACCGTCTTGAACCTCGCTCGAAATAAAAAAGGCGCGACGCCGGGTTCGAGCAGAACTCCGGTAGCCTGCGTCCCAGTCATTGCCGCCGGACCGGCGCCGTGCTTTCCTTCGAGCACTGGACGCGCCACTAGATGCAACCAAGCGGTGCGCGCCCGTCCGAAAAAACTGTTGTCACGACCGCGGCTCCCGGGCTTTCCCAAAGCCCCGCTCCGCCAGCGCCTCGCGGGCCTCCTCGCGGTCATCGAAATGAAGCGTGCGGTCCTTCAGGACCTGATAGTCTTCATGCCCTTTGCCCGCCAGCAACACCACGTCACCGGGACGGGCTTCACCGATCGCCAGACGAATGGCGCGCCCGCGGTCCAGTTCAATCGAGTGGCGCGTATCGGTGCGCCGTAGGCCCACCAGCGCGTCGTTGATGATGTCGATCGGGTCCTCACTGCGCGGATTGTCGCTCGTCAGAATCACCACGTCGCTCAGTTCGCCGGCGGCCTGCCCCATTAACGGGCGCTTGGCGCGATCCCGATCGCCGCCGCAACCAAACATTGTGATGACCCGACCGCGCGTCAAGGCCCGCGCAACTCGGATGGCATTGCGCAGCGCGTCGTCAGTGTGGGAGTAATCCACCACCACCAGAAACGGCTGCCCGCAGTCGACGGCCTCAAAGCGCCCAGGCACGGCCGGCCGGCTCGCGATCGCCGCGGCGATCTGCTCCGGCTCTATCCCATGCGCCAGGCCAGCACCGAAGGCCGCCAGCAGATTGTAGAGATTGAAACGCCCGGTCAACACAGAGCGAACGGGCGTGCGCCGGCCCTCCCACATCGCGTCGAAACGCAGGCCGGCAAAATCCATCTCGACGTTTTCCGCGCGCAGAGTAGCGCACTCGGACATGCCATACCAGATGGCGCGCGTCGAGGCCGCCGGCTGCACGCGCCCCACCCACTCGTCGTCGGCATTCAGCACGGCGAAGGCGGGCGGCGCGGCATCCTGGCCGGCAAACAGTTCGCACTTGGCTGAGAAGTAGCCGTCCATGGTGCGATGAAAATCCAGGTGATCCTGCGTGAGATTGGTGAACACGGCCACCGTGAACCGCAAGCCCCACACGCGCCCGAGTGCGAGGGCGTGCGAAGAAACTTCCATGGTGGCGTGCGATCCGCCGCGGCGGCGCAACTCATCGAACAGGCGATACAGGTCCAACGACTCAGGCGTCGTGTTCACGGCCTTGCGCACTTCGCCGGCCACGTGATATTCGATGGTGCCCACTTGCCCGGTCACGTGCCCGGCGCCGCGGAGAATCGCGTCGATCAGATAACAAGTGGTGGTCTTGCCGTTCGTCCCCGTGATCCCGGTCAGCGTCAATTCCGCAACGGAAGAATACAGACGCCGCGACATGAGAGCAAGTGCGCGGCGCCCGTGTGGGACCGGAATCCACAACCCAGAAAAGTCAGCCGGAGCGGGCGTCTCCGAGAAGATCGCCACGGCGCCCCGCGCCAGCGCGTCGGAGGCAAACGCGCGGCCGTCCTGGCCCGCCCCAGGAAACGCAAAGAATCCATGGCCCGCCTGGACCCGGCGCGAATCGTAGTTGATCCCGGACACCGGCGTTGAACCCGCCGCCGCCCACGCCGAAGCATCCAGATGCGCCGCGCTCAGCAAGTCGCTCAGTGGGATCGCCATGGAGCTCATGGTTGGAACCTCAACCGCACCGGCTCACCCGGCGGCAACACGCTACCCGGCGCCGGCGTTTGCGACCTCACCAGACCCGCGCCGCTCATCCGCACCGGCACGCCTGTCTCGGCTGACGTGCGCATCACGCCGCGTTTATCCAGTCCCACAAAATTCGGTACCGCCGCGCCGGTTAGCACTTCATTGGTCGCGGCCGGCTGCGGCACTTCTTCCACGGCGGCGGGTGCGGAGTGCGTGGCCAGTTTCATCTGCACCCCATCCTCGGCGGCGGAGGATTTGTCGGGCGCCGCTGCCTGCGGCACGTCCGCCGGTTCGCCCAGCATCTGCAAAGCCGCTTCGGCTACGGTGGCAAAAACAGGAGCCGCGCTTTCTCCGCCGTACTTGCGGCCGCCGTTGAGGGTGACGACAACTACAACTTTCGGCGCTCCCAAAGGCACGTAGCCCATGAAGCTTGAGGAGTAGAGCTTCAGATAGCGGCGCGTCTTGTGATCGTAGAGTTGGGCGGTTCCAGTTTTGCCACCTACCGTACGGCCAGCAATACGGGCCCTCTTGCCCGTGCCGTACAAAACCACACCTTCCGACATCTTGCGCATGTCAATGGCGGTGGAAGCTTCCATGACACGGACTTTCGGGCTTTCCGGCATGACTTCCACCGGCCCGCCATCGGCTTGTTTGGAAACAATCAGCTTCGGCTGCACCCGGTAGCCGCCATTGGCGAAGATGGAGCAGGCCTGCGCAAGCTGAATTGTCGTCACCGCCATCTCGTGCCCGATGGCGACGTAGTAGAGCGAACTGTACTGCCACTTCTTCAAAGCGTTCAGGACGCCGGCCGATTCCCAGGGCAGTTGGATTCCGGTCTTCTGGCCGAACCCGGCGTCATGCAGGGTCTTCCACAGATTGTCGCGCCCCACTTCCACCGCCGCGCGGATCGCCCCGCCGTTGCTGGAGATCCACAGCACCTTTTCAAGAGACACCAGACCGAGCGAGTGCGTATCCTGAATCCGCTGATCGGCGTACCGGAACTCGCCCGTTTCCACCAAGGAGTGCGGGCGGAGGCGGGTGTGACGCAGCGCCGCGGCAATCGTCATCATCTTCATCACGGACCCGCCGTCGAGCGCCTGGCTCACAGCGAGGTGCGCGCGACGCCCCAGTTGCCCTTTCTTCGGCGGCTCGTTCGGATTGAAGCTGGGATAGGCCGACATCGCGTAGATCTCGCCCGTCACCGGATTCATCGCCACCAGCGAGCCGGTGGTAAATCCCTCGGAGCGCACAGCATTCGCCAGTTCGCGGTCAGCCAGAAACTGCAGTTGCGCGTCGATGGTGAGGTAGACGTTTTTCCCTGGCACCGGTTCGACAAAGTCCAGCGTGTCGACGTGGCGGCCGAGCGAGTCCGTCAGAATGCGCGCTTGGCCTGGTTTGCCGCCGAGGTCGTTTTGCAGCACCTGTTCCAGCCCGGCGTTGCCATTCTCTTCAGCGTCCACCGCGCCAATGAGAGGCGCGGCAAGTTCGTTGTGCGGATAGGCGCGCCAGCTCTCCTGCTGGAATCCGAGCCATTCCACATCGTCGGTCATTTCGGTCGTCTTGGCGTTGAACTCTTCCACCCACGCCTTGAGCGCGTTGTATTCGGTGGCGTCGACGCGGTTCTTGATTTTGAGATACCCGCGGTTCTTTTCGCGCGCCTCCGTGAGGAGCGCCGAGATCTTCGGCGCATCCAGGTGCAGCGTCCGGGCCAGTACAGCGGCGGCCAGGGCCTCCTCACTCGCATTCAATTTCCGGGGGTTTACGATCACCGTCCATGACTTGGTGCTGATGGCCAGGTCGTACCCATGGCGGTCGCGGATGTTGCCGCGCGGCGCGTTGATCGGGATATCGTCTTCCTGGCGGTTGCGCGCCACTTTCATCAACTGGTCGTGCTGATAGATCTGCAGGTAGACGAGCTTGCCGAAGATGACTACAGCCCACAAAACCGCGGCACGCAGTAGCCACCGGATGCGCCGGAGTTCCGGCGCGGCGCTGGTGGATTTGGCGGTCATGGGTTTGCTACCGTTCCTTGCAGTTCGGACGTTGGATCGGGACTAGTGGCCGGCGCTGCCGCCGTTGCGGTTGGAAGCGTTGCGCTCAACGGACGGAGCCAGCGAACCGGCATCGAGCCGCGCCATCGTTTCCGGCGTCGGCGGCTGGAAGCCAAACTCGCGCGCCATCTCCTCAATCTGCGCGGGCGTGGTGAGCTGCGTTTCCTGCAGCGTCAGTTGGCGCCGGCGTTCGATCAGTTCCGACTGGCGCTTGCACAGATGGTCCACCTGCATACCGCTGATCAGGCCATGCGCCTTGGGCAGCAGCAGTCCGACGGCGATCAACACTACCGCCGCCGCCGCGCTCACGCCCTTCCAGCACGCGGTCACCGCATGCGGATCGTGCTGGCGCACCACGCGGCCGTTGTCGATCTCCGGCTTGTTCCAGAACAGGATGTCTTCGTTTGGAAACGCGCGCACATGGCACTGCGACGGGCGGATCTGTTCCTGGCGCCAGGCGCTCACGCGCTCTTCAGCCGCCCACTCTTCCGGACCGTTCCAGCGGTCCTCATCCCGGAAGCCCTGCCCCACCGGATAAACTGCCACGCTTGCCATGCTTCGTCCCTCCGCTCGCTCTTCTTCGTTTAGCTGCCAGTCATTTCGAGCGCCCTCAACTTAGCCGACCGCGCGGCCGGGTTGCGGCGAGTTTCTTCGTCCGTGGCCGTCGCCACGTGACGATTGAGAAGGCGGGCGCGGCCTTCGCGCGCCAGCCGTTGGAAGGCCTGCTTCACGGGCCGGTCTTCCAAACTATGAAACGTCAAAAAGACTACGCGGCCGCCGGGTTTCACCACCTCCGGCAGCGCGTCAAGCAGCGCTTGCAATTCTTCCATCTCCTGGTTAACTGCCAGGCGAAGACTCTGAAAACTGAGGGTACTCGGATGAATGCGCGAGCGGTCCATCGGCGGCAAAGCCCGTCGAATGATGCCAGACAACTGCGTAGTTGTTTCGACAGGCCTTGCCCTCACGATGGCTCTGGCTATTCTCCGTCCCCTCCTTTCTTCGCCCGCTTCTAAGATTTGGGCGATGTCCTTTTCAGAATAAAAATTGACGATTTCGCCGGCGGTGGGCCCCTCCTCGGTCGCGCCCATGCGCATGTCGAGCGGCCCCTCCTCCAGGAACGAGAACCCGCGCTGCGGCGCTTTTAATTGGTACATACTGATGCCGCAGTCTGCGAGCACCCGGTCCGCCACCGGGAAACCTAACCGGGTCAGCGCAGCACGCAAACCCGAGAACTTGCCCGGATCGAATACGATCCGGTCTTCCAACCCTTGCAGGCGTTGACGCGCCAACTCGAGCGACTCCACGTCGCGATCCCGCGCAATCAACTTGCCGCCCGCGGTGAGCCGCGCGGCAATCGCCGCCGCATGCCCGCCCATGCCGAGCGTACAATCGACCACCACATCGGCCGGTTGAACGTCGAGGTAATGCAACACTTCGTCGAGCATCACCGGCTGGTGGTCAGCCGCCATAAATCACTACTTGATGCCCTTGGCCCGGAGCAGCGACATGCCGTCCATCAACAGGTCCAAGTTGGCCTGGAGCTTACGTTGCGCCACCACATCCGTCTCCAGGTCGAACGCCCCCTGCACAAACGTCATGTGCACGGAGGACTTCGGGGCGAACCCCATCAAATCCCTCAACAGGGGCGAAATCGAGACGCGGCCGTTGCCGTCAATCGCCGACTCCACACCCGTCTTCTGCGAAACCAGCGCCAGGGCCCGCATCATCGCGGCCGTTTCCCGGTCGCCATCGCCGTAGCTGTTCATCTGCGCTTCGTTCTTCCGCCACACCGACAGCGGATAGACGCGCGCGGTTTCCCGATCGAGTCCGGTAACAAAAACCTTGTCGTCACCGAGCGAACGGATGTACTCTACATATTCAGCAGGAATTCGCAGCCTGCCTTTATCGTCTATGCTGGCCGCAATCGAACCACGGGGAGAGTCTTGTGCTGGGAGACCGGAGCTCTTGTTATTGTCCAGTTCGCCAGCCATTTGAAACCACTTTCAACCCTGGCCGACCACTTCCGACCACAAGTTGAGTCTACGGCGTAAGCCTCAGCGTGTCAATAATTTTTGTGGACTTTATTGAAGTACCGGAGGGGGTGTCTTTAGTGGGGTTCGGAGTAAGAGACACCACAATATATTGTGGCACCGTGACACAGTGCCGGGAATTACGTTTCAGGTAGGGGCGGGGTCGGCGGTAGTGGGGTGGTCAGAAGTGGGCGGCGGCTTCAGCGAGGCGGTTGAGCCAAGCGTTGAAGTGGGGGCACTCGCGCCGGATCGCTTCCAGACCGATTTCAATGGCGGCGAGACTGCCCATGGGCGGCTTTTCGTAGCGGGGGAAGATGTCGACGATACGCTTGGATGGAGCAGCCTCCGGCGAGTCGTTGATTTCTTCCGGCGCCTCGAACTGATCCCGCACCGCCTGAAATTCGTCCTTTAATTTAATCGGGACTCGCCGATCCCGGCGCTGAAGGCGGCACAATCGCTGAAAAGCAAGGCTTCGAACTCGTGCATTGCCAAGAAGGGAATGAACCGCTGCCCATTGAAGCGGTGCCCCATCACTTCGCAAAGGTCAGCATGCAGTGCCTGCTCCACAACGCGCCCCTTCTCTACGGCTGTTGACGCCCGGGCGGCCTCGGCTCGGCCGGGCCAGTCCAATGGCAGCGCATAGAAGTCCACCATGGTCGACGCCAAGCACTCCGGGTCTTGGCTGAGATGCCGCACGATGTCTTTCAGAGCCATGGCCCACGGCCGGATCCCGCCGCGCCGGTCCCGCCGGCGGGCGTTGCCCACAATGCGGGCGCTCACTGAGACAAAGCCATGGTTCCGCAAGGAATCCCCGAGAACCTCGTTGACGAAGTCCTCCTCGGTGGGGCCTTCGATATGGATAAGTAGACGCGCAACGTGCTCAACCGCGCGCTGGCCTTCCGCCAATCTCGTTTTTTTCCACAACTGCCCCAGGCTGCAGTCTTCGAGCCATTCTTCGCGGGTCGCCGGACTGAGACGCTTGATTTCCGTGTGGCCCTCCACGCGATCCGCAACCAGCACGTCTTCCGGACTGAAATGGTCAAGCAGGAGCGACGACTGGCTCGAGACAACTACTTGCGTATCGACGGACGCCTGCCGGATTAGCGAAGCGAGCAGACCGATCGCATATGGATGCAGACCAAGTTCCGGCTCGGCCACCAGGATGGCAGAAGGACGGAAGCGCTTTGGCTGCAAGAACAGCGTGGCGAGCGCAATGAAGCGAAGAGTGCCATCGGAAAGAGAGGACACATCGAAGTACTGACCGGTTCCCTGGTGGCTCCATTCGAGCTTAATAGTGTCTTGATTGCGGAGCAGCGGCTCCAATCGAAAGTCGTCGAAAACGGCGCCACAAGTTGTATGGTGCGCCGAATCAATCCATAAGACTAAGCGTCGGTCTCGCGAAGCAAGTAGAGGAAAGGGGCCAGATTGGAGCCGTCCGGGCGTAAGTAGCGGTTATCGTCAACCTTCCCGGTCTTGCGGGGAGGCGACGTGGCGCTGGTGTCGTGAACATGATAGATCCGCCAACTCCCCAAGCGTTGATGTACCCAGCCGGCTGCGCCCGTTGCACTAGAGTCACTGATGCCGGCCTCGCGTCCACGTTCACGCGGCGAGAGCCGCTGAGTCCAGGGCTCCGCAAACCGCAGTTTGTCATGGAAGAGAACGGTCTCATAGGCGGGGTACAAGCTGTCATCGCCGGTCGGAGAAAGCGAAATCTCGCAGCCACTCGTGCCACCTCGAAACGAGACGCCAAAGAAAAGATCTTCCGTTGTCTTCGAACCGAAGTGAAGCACCTTTTCTGCGCCTCCGGCGGCTGTTACGGTGTCTTGCAGGCGGCCTTCCTGGACCGCGCGCAAAAAAGCGAACGCTCCGATGAAATTGGACTTTCCTGCCCCATTCGCCCCGATCACCAATTGATGGGCCGGAGCTCCAGCTTCTCAATTGCCGCGATGCTCTTAAAGCCGCGAATCATGATGAAGTCTAGCAGCGCGTGGTAAAAGTCCAGCACAGGTGACCCCGGAGCTGTTTCCGACGTCTATGCGGATATGGCGATGGGAAGACGCTGGAAGCAGGCCAAGCA
>VFZP01000162.1 GCA_016871115.1 Acidobacteriota bacterium | reverse complement strand
GTCTATATCTGGCGCTCGCGAGGGTAGGCGGCCTTCCCACAGTAGTTCGGTTTCCTGTGACGGGCCGCTCACGAGGATCGGGAATTCCTGCCCAATGAGCGCCTTGTTCATCGCGCGCGACACCTTGCGCTGCACGGCCATCAGGCTGCGCTTGCGGTTGTGAATGGTGCGGCCATCCACTTTTCCGTCGAGCGCGTGGCTCTTGCTCGTGTCTTCGTCGGAGTACGTGAATACGCCCAGGCGATCGAACTTGGCTTCGCGCACGAAGTCGCACAGATAATCGAAGTCTTCTTTGGTCTCGCCCGGAAAGCCGACGATGAAGCTGGAACGAATGGCCACGCCAGTGATGGTCCGGCGGATGCGTTCGAGGATCTTTAGGAACAACTCGCCGTTCGACCCGCGCTTCATCCGCTTCAGCACCGGCCCGGCGGCATGCTGCAGCGGCATGTCGATGTACTTCACCAGCGCATCGTGCGCCGCGATGGTATCGAGCAGTTTCTGCGTTACGCGATTCGGATAAGCGTAGAGGAATCGCACCCAATAGGGCGCGGGCGCGTCCAGGTGCGCGAGACGTTCGAGCAGCACCGCAAGGCCGTCTTTGATGCCGAGATCCTCGCCGTAGCACGTGGTGTCCTGGCCGATGAGATTGATTTCGCGCACGCCGGTCTGCACCATGCGGTTCGCTTCCACCACGATGGATTCGAAACGCCGGCTGCGGAACGCGCCACGGTAATGCGGGATCACGCAGAACGTGCAGGGGTGATCGCAGCCTTCGGCGATCTTAAGATACGCAAACTGACGCGGCGTAGTGAATACGCGCGGCGTGAGGTCGTGATAAAGATACGGCGCGGCGGCCGCGCTGGTTGCGCCACCTTCGCACGCGTCCACAATCTGCTCCACCTGATTGGTCCCGATGATCGCGTCCACCTCAGGCATGTCCTGCTGGATGTCGCCACGGTAGCGCTCTACGAGACAACCGGCCACGACAAGACGCTTAGCGTTGCCCGTTTGTTTGTACTGCGCCATCTCGATGATGGTGTCCACGGACTCCTGTTTGGCCGGGTCAATGAAACTGCAAGTGTTGACGACGATGACGTCGGCCTGATCGGGATGCGGGGTCAGCTCATGGCCGCGTGCCGCGAGTTGACCCATCATGACCTCGGTGTCCACCAGGTTTTTGGGGCACCCTAAGCTCACAAAACCAATCTTCAAGGGAATCCCCTTCAGGATACCATCCGTGGCCTTGATTACTGCGGTTTTTTCGCCAACGGCGCGGCGTGCGGGTAGACGTCGGGTACGACCTTCACCTGCGTGGTTACCTTTAGCGGGTGTTTGCCAGGGCCGGGGAAGGTAAGCTCCACGAAATATGCCGTGTAGCCCTTGGCTGGCTTGTCGACGCGCGCCACGTAGCGGCCCTTGGCGTCGGCCGTGAGCGGGCTCGATTTGTACGCCGCCTTGATCTTTTCCAGGCGGAAGTCGCGCGCCTCCGGGTTGGTGGCTTGCCAGAGCTTCACTTCCGTTGGCTTGTCGACGGCGTTCACCGTGATCGTGCCGTCCTTGGCCACTTTCCAGTCATAGCGCGGGCGGGGCTTGTTGCCGATGAGCGACTGGAACCACGCGAGCAGACTCTGCACGGCGTCCGAGTTGCGCATGGAGTGGTCCGTGTTGGGGATGTAGCGCAGGAGCTTTTCGCCCTTCAGATCTTTCCAGTAGAACTGCGAGGAATCGGGAATGAAGAACTGATCGCCGGCGGAGTTGACGAGGTACTTCGGCATGGTGAGGCGCGTGCGGTATGAGTACGGCTCGACGATATCGAGGAGCCGCGCGTACTCCTTGGTGCCCATCCAGTCCATGATCTTCGTCTCGGTGTAGTCGCCCACGGCGGGCGCCCAAAAGCCGTAGACGCGCCAATGGTGGATGAACGACTTCTGCAGATTCAGCAGATCGATCACCAGGGGTGCAATGCCGGCGACGCGTTTATCGACGGCGGCGGTGGTCCACGTGGTCCAGCCGCGCTTGGATCCGCCCGAAACGGCGAAGCGATCCACTTTCACATTGCCGCCTTTGTCGGACTTGCAGAAGTCGGTCACCGTATCCATGGCGCGCACGGCGGCTTTGGTCATCGGCAAACGGGCGGGCCACTCTTCGTCGCCGCCGCGCAGGAATTTGTCCCACGTATAGGCGATGAAAGAATCCTCACTACGCCTGCGGGTTTCGCCCGCCATGACGAGCGGCTGGTTGGGGATCATGCGCACTTCGGCCACCACGGCGCCAGATTCGGCGGCCAGCAGCGTGATCATCGGGTCCACGCCAGTGCGAGGCTTACCGTCGTTGGCGCCGCCGGTTATGAAAAGCAGCGCCGTGGAGGAAGTGACCTTGGCCGGAACAACCACGGTGACCCAATGCTTCCATTGCGTCCGGTCAATTTCTTCCGGCTTGCGCCAGGTTTGCGACCTCATGTCGATCAGCGTGGCCGTGCAGCCGCCGGAGCAGGGCAGCGTCGCGGCCACGTCCCAACGGTAGCTTGCGTCGGGCTTGCGGACGTAACGGTCCAGCGCGGTGTCACCGGAGGCCGCGTTCAGAGCGGCACCGGAAGCGGCCAACAATATGAGTAAAGTTCGCATCGTCGTTAAAGGTCTCCCAGGAAGTAGTTCGATTCTTTCTCGCGTCCCAGCATTGTATTTTCGCCGTGCCCGGGAATGACGAGTGTGTCGTCGGGAAGTGGATAGAGCTTGTCTTTGATGGAGTGCAGAATCTGCCGGCTGTTGCCTCCGGGCAGATCGGTCCGGCCGATCGAGTCGCGGAACAGCGTGTCGCCCGCGACCAGTTTCTTCTCAGCAGGAATCCAGAGGCACAGCGAACCCTGCGTGTGGCCGGGCGTGTGCAACACATGGAATTCGGTTTCGCCGGCGCGCAGCGTGTCGCCGTCACGCGCGTTCACGTCGATGTCGGTTTGCTCGGGCGTTTCCGTCAGGCGCAGCCAGCCTGCCTGCATCTCCAGTGCGTCGTAGAGTTCCTGGTCGCGCTGATGCATGTGGACAGGCGCTCCGGTGCTGGCTTTGAGTTTGGCCGCGCCGCCGATGTGGTCGATATGCGCGTGCGTGATGACGATGGCCTTCACTTTCAGCTGATGCTTTTCGAGGATGGCTTGGATCTCCGCGATGTCGTCGCCAGGGTCCACCACGATGGCCTCCCGCGTCGACTCGTCGCCGAACACCGAGCAGTTGCAGCCCAGCATGCCCACGGGGAGAATCTCGTGAATCATGAACTCATATTGTAACGTCGAGGCCGCGGAACCTTATACTGGATAGCAGTGGAACTCACGGACATTGTTGGAATTCTCTCGCGCCTGATCCATATCTCGTCGGCGGTGACGCTGCTCGGCGGGTTGCTGTTTGCGCGGCAGGTGCTGGTGGCGGTGGGCCAGACGGATCTGATCGCCCGCTACTCGACGGCGATGCAAGCGGCCATTGCCGGGTTGCTGCTGAGCGGGCTGTACAATTTGCTGACCAAGGCGGCATTGCCCAAGGGCTACCACGCGATCTTCGGTATCAAGTTTCTGTTGGCCTTGCACGTATTCGCCGTGGCGTTGCTGCTGCCCAAGGCCGACGCAGCCAAGCGTGCGCGTTCGCTCACCGGCATTTTGGTCTCGGGCGGGTTGATTCTGGCCTTGTCGGCGTATCTCCGTTACCTGACGCTGAATCCCTAGAGAGAGTGACCATGCAGACCGAGGCTTATCAGGCGCTACGTGAAAGCGCGGGAGTATTCGATTTAAGCGGCCGCGGCCATTTGCGCGTGACGGGCGAGGATCGCGCGCGGCTGCTGCACGCGATGACCACCAACCACATTCAGGCGCTGCAGCCCGGCGCGGCGTGTTATGCGTTTTTCCTGAACGCGCAAGGTAAAGTGCTGGCGGACGTGAATGTGATCGCCACGGAAACGTCGCTGCTGCTGGACCTCGAAGCTGAGCGCGCGCAGCCGATGTACGAGCACCTGGACCGCTTTATCATTGCCGACGATGCGGAAGTGACGAATCTGACCGATCATGTTTCGGTGATTGCGCTCGAAGGTCCGCAGGCGCCTGCGGTGATGGAGCGCATGGGTATCGACGCGCCGGAAGAGTTTCGCTGGGTGGACTGGCGCACGTGGGTGGTGGCGGGGTTGTCGGCCACGGGCGAGCGCGGGTTCCGGTTCTTTATGCCGCGTGCGGAGGGTCCGGGCGTGATGAGTTGGATCGCGGGCGCCGGCGCGACGATGGCGAGCTTCGATGAATGGAATGTGGTGCGGCTCGAACGAGGAGTGCCGCGCTATGGCGTCGACATCACCGAGCGAGAGATCCCGCATGAAACGCGGCTGGTGGAACACGCGGTTAGCTTCAGCAAAGGCTGCTATCTTGGTCAGGAGATTGTGGAACGCGTACGTTCGCGCGGGCATGCCAACCGTGCGCTGGTGAACCTGCTGCTGATGGGGCACACTGCGCCCGCGCCGCGCGCGAAGCTGAGTGTGGATGACCAGGCCGTGGGAGAGATCACGTCGGCGGCCTTTTCGCCTTCCGTGGGCGCGGTGGTGGCGTTAGGGTATGTGCGCGTGGAGGCGATCCAGCGCGCTGTTCACTTTGAGGTGGAGGGCGGGTTATCGGCGGGCCTCGCGGGGAAGCTGGGATCTTAAGCGTTCGCCGCCACCTTCCGTAGAACGAGTCTCAGTTCCACCAGGTGAGCCCGGTTCAATCGGAGGGCGTCGATGGTATAGCGCGCCGAAGGTGTTCTGCCGCGCCACTTGCCGTTTTTCAACTCGACGAAGTGATTGGCGAAGCGTTGCGCACAGAGGTCGCAAAAACGAACCCTGCCTCCCGCATCGACTGTGTGGGTCACTGACCATGCTTCAAACGGTTGCACACATGGCAGGACCAATACAAGCTGTAGAAACTCATGCGCAACTGAGGGAACAACGTTTGAGGGCGGAAGTGATCCAATTCGAAGTTTTCCTTGCCTGCGGCCCAGCGCTCTTCCAGTAGGCAATAGGAACAAGTCGCCACGAAATTCTCGCGCACAGTTTCGCGAAATACCTGATAATCGCGGCTGGACACCTTTGGTGGTTCGGCGCGTCGGCGAAAATGCGGAGAAGCGGCTTGCCGCATGTTTGCTATGCGCTGCGGCGCTTCCTTACTGATCGTGTTGCGCTATTGCGTGCCCGATCAAGAATTGGACGATAGAAAGACGCCTCGGAGTCTTCCATCGCGGACTCCAGACTGTTCATCTCCTGTCTCTCTTTAAAAGTCAGCCCTTGTGTGTATTTTGCAGCGATGAGTTCCTGAAAGCGCTTCGTGGTGGGCTCGGCCTCAATCTGGCCGATGGCAAGTTTCTATGCCGCCAGTTCATCTTGCCGCGCCGCGGACAATAAGGAGGCCGCGCCACCGAGCAATGCTTTTCGGAACCTCGCTTTGGCACGATGCGTCATCACTCGGACATAGTGCGCGGTGACCACCAGTTCAGCGGCAACGTCCTCAACAGTCTTGCCCTCCAGATACAGGGCCCGAAGAATAGCTCGGTCGCGCTCAGGCATGGCGGCGAGAATCTTGCGCGCCGCCGCTTTCTGGCCCTCGCTGACCAAATGCTCCTCGGCAGACTCTCTCCCGGGCTTCGCGTCTCCTGGAATCAGAGCGGCGCGTCTAGCCGTTGCCCGCGGCTTGAGCAAGAAAAGCTGCCTCGCCGTTTCCTCAAACAGGCTAGTTGGCATCGCCATAACATCTTCAGCTTAGCGCGTACTCGGCTTCGTAGCGCCCGCCTATCGCACCGACAGCTTGTGCGCACTCAGCGTCTCACCCGTCGCCAGATTCAACCGTGCGATCGCCTTGTTGTAATCGAGGCGGCTCACCACCACGCGGCGCAGCGAATCGGCGTATTCGTTCTGCCGCGTAAGCACCAGAAAGCTGGTCGACTCGCCGACGCTGAACAAGCGTGTCTCGCTGTCGAGTTTTTCCTTCGCCGCGCGGGCGCTCGCCTCAGCGGCTTGGATTCGCTGGCGCGCCGTTTCCAGCGCCTGCATCGCCGTGCGCACTTGCGCGGCCACGGCCTGCTCCAGCCGCATCCGTTCGAGGCCCAGGCGCTTTTCGGTGATGGCCACGGTGGCGGCGTTGGCTTGGGCGGCACGGTTGCGCGTATTCAGATCCATCTGGAGACCCACTTGCACGCCCGGAAAGCTGCCGCCGAAAATACCGGAGAGCACCGAGCCGTAGCCGCCCAACAGGGAATCGGGAATGCCGCTGAAGCTAACCACCGGCAACGGCGGCAGGCCCGCGCGCACCGACAGTTCATTGAGGCGCTGCGCGGTGAGTGCGTTGCTGCGCGCGAACGGATTGTTGTCGCCGCCCGGCGGCACCGCACCGGCCAGCCCGGAGTTGACGTAGCCCGCCACCAGATTTACCTGCGGCTTAAGCTGATTCGCCGCCAACTCCTTCTGCACGTCGTTGGACTCCCGGCGTTGCGCGAGGCTCCGCATCTCCGGCCGCTGCTTGACGGCCGCGTCCACCACCTTCGCCAGTTCCTCGGCGGCGGGCGGCTTCGAGCCCACGGGCTGTTCTTCAGAAGGGATGATGACGTCGTTCCAGATCGGGTCTTCCTTGCCCGAGGCAATCAGCGTCTTCAGGACATTCTCGGTGTCGGCCACCAGATTGATGGATGCGTAGTAGGTATCGAGGCGGCGCTCTAGCTCTGCCTCGGCGCCCGCCATCTCCACCGGCGCGAGCGTGCCGGCGTCGATCATGCGCTTGCTGCGCGCCTTCTGCGCGCGGCCCCACTGCACACCGTCCGCCGCCACGCGCACAGCCTGCCGCGCGCTGACCAGATCCCAGTAGGCCAGTTCCACGCGCGCGGCAATGTCGATCACGCGAAGTTCGAGATCGGTCTTGGACAGATCAATGGCATTTGAGCGAATGCGGAGTTCGGCGCGTTCGGGATCGATCTCGCGGTTGCGCAACAGCGGCTGCGTGATGCCGAAGACGAGACGCGACTGCGTGTACGGGTTCAGGCCCGCGAACGGATTGTTGGTGGACTGGCGGCTGTTGTCAAAGCCAGCCGATGCGCTGGCGCCTGCCCACGGCAGCTTCTGCAGAAAGCTGAAGTTCTGGTTGTGAAAGCGCTCGGTGAGCTTGCCGTCCGCGCCAAACAACACGTTGGTGGTGGGCGTATTGCGCGACTCAAAACCAGGCGTGTAGCGGAAGATGCCGTCAAAGGCGCCGCGCGCTGCGTTCAGCAACTGGCGCGACGTGGCGATGTTGGTACGTTCGATCTCGATTTCGAGGTTCTGGCGCAACGCCAACTCAAGCGCCTCCTGAAGCGTGAGTTTCTTTTCGATCACGCCCACGCCGACGCGTGCGGGCTCCTGCGCCAACGCGATCAAAGCAGCCAGGGCCGCGAACGCCAGCCAGCGGTGAAGGATTTTCATCGTCATCATCAATCTCCTTGCGCCTCCGCCGCCGGATGCGCGGGCGGCGCGCCCCACCGGAACCAGCCGGCCCCGCGCGACCAGAATCGCGCATGCACAAGGTCATCGAACATCGAGTAGGCCACCGGCGTTACCAGCAGCGTCAGCAACAAGCACAACGACTGGCCGCCGATGACCGCAATGGCTACCGCGCGGCGGCTGCCCGAACCGGCGCCGCCGCCCAAGGCGAGCGGAATCATGCCGGCCACCAGCGCCGCGGTGGTCATCAGAATCGGCCGCAGCCGGTCTTCGCAGCCCAGCAAAATGGCTTCGAGGCGCGGCGTCCCGGCGCGCCTCAGGTTCTTGATGTGGTCGATCTGCAGAATCGAGTTTTTCTTCACGATGCCGAAAAGCACCAGCAGGCCCACCGACGAATAGATGATCGAAAACGGCTCGTTAGCGAGCATCAGAGACAACAGCGTAAACGGCACCGACAACGGCAGACTGAGCAGAATGGTCACCGGATCGATGAAGCTTTCAAACTGCGCGGCGAGAATCATGTACATCAGCACCAGCGAAAGCAGGAAAGCGAACACAAACGCCTTGCCGGCGCGCGCGAACTCCTTGGTGCGCCCGATGGTGCCGGTTCGGTACTCATTCGGCATGTTCATTTCCGCCACCGTGGCGTTGAGAATATCGAGTACGTTCGACAGCGACTGGCCGGGCGCAATGTTGGCCATGAGCAGCACCTGGCGCTGGCGGTTGTACCGGGTGATCTGCGCCGGGCCCGTGGCGGGAATGAGTTGCGCGACGTTGGAGAGCGGCACGTTGCCGATTGAAGACGACGGCACAAACAGACGATTCAGCACGCCGGGTGAGTCGCGGAACTCGCGGCGTACGCGCAACTGCACGTCGTACCGGTCGTCGCCCTCGCGGTAGGTGGTGGCCTGCTGGTCGCCCGCGACGAGCGTCCGCATGGCGCTGGCGATGGAGCCAACGCTGACGTTCAGATCCGCCGCGCGATCGCGATTGATCATCACGCGCAGTTCGGGCTTGCCCGGCTCGTAGTTGCTTTCGAAGTCGACAAGGCCGGGCACGGAGGCGAGGCGCTGCTTCAAGGCGATCGAGTACCGTTCGAGCTGCTTGAGATCGGGCCCCTGGAGGAAGAACATCAACTCGCGGTTATCGGCGCCTTGAATCAGTGCAGGCAACTGTACGCCGATGGTGGCGTTCGGGATTTTGCCAAGCGTGCGCCGGGCTTCAATCATCAACTCGTCCTGCGTGACCTTGCGTTTCTCCGGCGCCACGAGCGAAACCAGCACGGAGCCGCGGTCCACCTGGCGGCGAATGTCCGCGCCAACGGTGGTGAGCATGTTCTTCAGCCCGGGTAACTTGCGGAGTTCGGCTTCCACGCTCCGCATCACCTGTTCAGTGCCGTCGAGCGAAGCGCCGGGCGGGAGTTTCACGGTCACCTCAAATTCGCTCTGGTCGTCCGTGGGCAGGAAGTTCTTACCGATCCTCATGAACAGCGGACCGGATGAGTACATCACCGCCAGACATACCAGCGCGACCATCCACCGGTGCCGCATGGACCAGCGCAACAAGCTGCGATACGGGGCCGCAAACATACGGAAAAGCCAAGTGTCCTTGGTGCCCTCGCCCGGTGAGTGCTTCAGGTAGCGCGAGCACAACATCGGAGTGAGCGTGAAGCTGACGAGCAGGCTGACCATGATGGCAAACGCCGCCGTGTATCCGAAGCTCGACATGAAGCGGCCCACGATGCCTTCCATCATGGCCACCGGAAGGAAGATGATTACCAGCGACAGCGTGGTGGCCATGACCGCGAGGCCAATGTCGCGCGTGCCCTGGATGGCCGCTTCCATGGGCGGCAGGTTCTTCTCTTCCATGTAGCGGAAGATGCTCTCCAGCACCACAATCGCGTCGTCAATCACGATGCCCACCATCAGCACCAGGCCCAGCATGGTGATCTGGTTCAGCGTGAAGCCCATGATGTGCATGAGCGTGTACGTGGAGAGAATCGAGGCGGGGATGGCGACCGCCGCAATGAGCGTGGAGCGCCAACTGCGCATGAACAGCAGAACGATGACGCCGGCGAGGATGCCGCCCAGCACCAGGTGTTCTTCGACGGCCTTGAAGGCTTCCCGGATGAAGTTCGACTGGTCTCGCGTGTAGGCAATCTTGAAGTCGGGTGGCAGCAAGGGTTGCAGTTCTGTGACCCGGTCCTTGACGGACTGGATGACGTCCAGTGTATTGGTGCCCGCTTGTTTGCGAACTTCCAGAACCACGGCGGGCGTGCCATCCAGACGCGCCAGCGACCGCGGTTCTTCAAATCCATCTTCCACGTAGGCCAGGTCGTCGATGCGCACAGGCATGCCGTTCAGATTCGCCACCACGATGCGGCCGAAGTCCGCCGGCTTTTCGACGCGTCCCAGCGTGCGTACTGAAACCTCGCGTGCTCCCTGATCGATGCGCCCGCCGGGCACTTCAACGTTCTGCGCGGCGAGCGCGGCTCGCACCTGGTCCACATTGATGCCGCGCGCGAACGCTTTGTTCGGATCGAGCCACACCTGGATTTGGCGCTGCCGCTCGCCGACGAAGCGGATCTGGCCCACGCCCGGGAGCGATTCGAGATTCTTCTTCAACCGGTCGTCGACCAGATTCGAAATTTCGCGCAGATCGCGCGGGCTAGACACCACGACGTTGATGATCGGCGAAGCGTCCGTGGCGATCTTGTCCACCACCGGCGGGTCCGCATCCTCGGGCAGCGCGGCTACCACCTGCGCCACTTTGTCACGGACTTCCTGCGCGGCCACGTCGCCGTCTTTGTACAGCATGAACTGGATGGTGACGAGCGAAATGCCCTCGGCCGACGTGGAGTTCAAGTCGTCGATACCGGAGATCGTGTTGACGGTTTCCTCAATCCGTTTGCTGACCTGCGATTCCACTTCCTCGGGCGCGGCGCCCCGGAGCGTGGTGCGAATCGTGACGATAGGGAACTCGACTTTGGGGAAGAAGTCGACGCCCAGCTTCCGGTACGAGTCCAGCCCCATCACCACCAGGAACAGAACCAACATGGTGGCGAAAACGGGCCGCTTGATACAAACTTCAGCGAGTTTTTGCATGGGCGCTTAGTCTCCTTTCGCTCCCGTCGCAGGCGCTGCGGCGGGCCCTGATTCCACGCGTACCGCCGCGCCATCGGACAGCATCGGCAACTGCGTGACGGCGATCGTTTGTCCCGGTTGGATGGAGCCGTCCGTAACTTCGATCCAATCCTCGCCGGTCTGTCCCGGGGTGAAACGGACTTCGCGCGCCACGCCGCCCTCGACCGTGAACAGCTTGCTCAAGCCGGCAATCGTATAAACAGCCTGCTTTGGCACCACGGTAATAGGCGAGGCTTTGCTCACCACCAGCTTCACCTGCACAAACATGCCGGGGCGCAGCAACGGATCTGACTGGTTGAGCCGGGCTTCAGCCGATAGAGACCGCGCACGCGCTTCGAGCCATGGGTGCAGCTGCGTGACGGTCGCCGTGAAGTTGCGGCCGGGAATCGCTTCGGTGGTAAAACTGAGCGTCTCGCCCACCCGCACCGCCGCCGCGCCCACTTCTGGAATGTCGGCACGCAGCCGCAGCGGCCAACTCTTCACCAGCGTGACGATGGTGTTGGCGTCCTTCACGTACTGGCCCGGCGCTGCCAGACGCTGGGAGACTTGCCCGTCAAAAGGGGCGCGAATCGTGGTGTCGGCGAGGCGCTTTTCAATCAGGCGCTTGTCGGTGCGGATCGTCTGCACGTTGGCGATGCTGGTGCGCATGTCGTCCACGGCGGCATCGAGCGCCGCCGTGCGGGCGTTCACCAGCTTTTCCATTTCGGTGAAGCGCTCGCGCGCGATGTCACCGGATTCCACCAGCTTCCTGGCGCTTTCGTACTTCGACTTGGCGTCCTCCAGTTGGGCGCGCGCCTGCCGCACCATGGGTGTGTTGGTGGGCGTGACGTCTTCTTGATCAGGATTCAGCCCCACTCGGGCAAGGGCTTGCGCCAGCGTGGCGCGGGCGCGGTCGAGTTGAAGCTGATACTCCTGGCGATCGATCTCGGCGATGACATCGCCTCTGCCCACCGTTTGCCCGAAGTCTACTTTGATTGAGGCGATGCGGCCCGGCACTTCGGAGACGATGTTCACTGTATCGTCCGGCGCGAGCGAACCGGTCACATCAATCGACTTTGAAACATTGCGGGTTTCCACCGCAGCCACGCGCACGGCAATCTGGCGCACGGGGTCGGCCTCGGCGGCGCCGGACTTTGACGACGCTCCCGCGCTGCTGCCATTGCAGGTGGCCAAGGTGGCGAGGGCAGCGAAGGCGGCAATGGGGGCGGGTTGGAGCTTATTCATGCAAGGGGGCCCTTTCGGTTCCATTCAAGAAGAAGATGTTGACGACGGTGTTGACGAGGGCATCTCTACCACCCGCCGGCAGTTCGCCCGGGCGGAAGACGGAGTAGATCATTCCCTGATAGCTGAGCATGCCGGCAAACGCGCGGGCGGTGAGCAGCGGATCCGGCACGTGTAGGCGCCCTGCGGCTGCGCTGCGCTGGAGGTAGCGGATGAGCAGATCGTAGAAGATGCTTACCTGACGCTCGAAGAACATTTCGTGCAATTCGTGCTTTTCTAAAGAAGCGAAAAGCAGGAGCCGAGAGTACCGTGGGTCATCCAGGTACCAGTCAACGATGCAGCCTGCCAGCAATGACAAGAGACGCCGGTCGTCGCAGCCTTCAGCAGCTTCGTCAACCTGCTGCCAGTCCGTGACGTTGACTTCCGATAGCTTCGCCTCGAGGATTGCGTCATTGAGAGCGCGTTTGGTCGCAAAATGTTGATATAAAACTGGTTAACTAACACCGACAGCGGCTGCGATTTCGCGCGTGGTGGTGCCGCGGAAGCCCTTGGTGGAGAACAGATCGATGGCCGCGTTCAAAATGGCAGAACGGCGTTCGAAGGCGGATAGCCGTTCACGGTTGAGTTTGGAGGAAGAGATCATAGCAGACTAGCGAATACTAGCCTATCGCCTTCTAGTCTAGCATGGATCCCTAACTGCGATGTCTTAGCGGCTCCAGTACCCACCTTGAAGTACGTACAATCGACGTTCGGGCCGGTCGGCCGCCACGCTGGAGAGTGCGGTTGCATGGGCGTAGCGCATGCAACCCTGCCAAGGGGGGAGCGGGAGGAGGGTTTGGGAGGAGGAACATCCTCCCAAGCGGTCGCCATTGAGAAGCCCTTCA
>VFZP01000161.1 GCA_016871115.1 Acidobacteriota bacterium | reverse complement strand
GCCCCCCGCGAGAAGAATGAAGCTTCGTGGGAAGGGGGTGTGGTACGCGATCCGGAGACGATGGCCCCCCCGCCGGCTGAATTCCTCGTTCGCCTATAAAATCCCGCGGGCGGTGAAGATCGTCTTTGGCACCTCCCTGCAGCAGGTGGGCCTGTCGGTTGACTATGACGAGGCGATCGACGGACTTTGGTTTCCCGTGCCGGCCGGTACCGAGTTTCGGTGGCGCGTGCTGTTTGGCTATGCGCGCACACTGACCCTCTCGCTCAAGAGCTACGACTTCCGCCTTGCCTCGGCGGAGTCCACCGTCAAGTTTGAACCTGTGAAGGAATAACGCCCATGTGGTCTCGCCTCGCTCTAGCCTCGATACTGATCGCCGCCACCGCCACGCCCGTGGACCGCGGCCTCGACGATTTCGACGGAATTGTCCGGCACCTGGAATCGCACTTCCACAAGCGCCGTGTGTGGATTCCGCTGATGGGCCTTGTGAACTTCGTCTCGCACGCGGCGCGTCCGCTGGGGGCGAGCGACTTCAAGCTGGCCGTGATTGAAGAAGTGGACGCGCGCGCCAATCCGCCCGACGTTACGTTCGCTGAACATTGGCGTCCGCTGGTGCGCGAGCGCGACGGCGAAGCGGTGTCGATCATGGGCCGGCCGGACGGGCACAAGGCCGTCAAGCTGCTGATGCTGGTGGCCGAGAACGACAACGCCGTGGTGATGCAAATGCGCATGAGTCCGACGCGGTTCCTCGAGTTCATTGCCGAGAAAGCGCGCGAGAGCCACTGAAAAGCGTATGCTGTCTTCGTGCGGATCTTCTTTTTGCTTGCCATCGGTGCGCTGAACCTGCTGCCTGCCGCGTCCGAGTGGACCCGCTTCCGTGGGCCGAACGGCGCGGGCGTGGTAGAGGGGCAGGCGCTGCCGCGCGAAATCGGTCCGGACAAGAACCCGGTGTGGAAGACGGCGGTGCCAATGGGCAAGTCGTCACCAGTGGTGACTGCGGACCGGATTTTCCTCACCGGCCACACGGACGGCAAACTCGAAACGCTGGCGCTCGAGCGCAAGACGGGTAAGATGCTGTGGCGGCGCGAGTCGCCCGGGCGCCGCGACGAGAAGCGCCACAAGCTGAACGATCCGGCCGCGCCTTCGCCCGTGAGTGACGGCGCCAACGTATACGTCTTCTTCGCCGGCTTCGGCCTGGTTTCCTACACACGCGACGGCGGCGAGCGTTGGCGCGTGCCGCTGGGGCCGTTCACCAACTTTCACGGCATGGGTGCCTCGCCGGTGCTGGCCGACGGCAAGGTGATCATGATCTGCGACCAGGACCAGCAGGCGTTTCTGGTGGCCGTGGATCAAAAGACCGGCAAGACGGCGTGGCGCGTGGAGCGCAGCGAGATGGTGCACAGCTTCTCCACGCCCGTGGTGTATCGCAACGAAGCCGCGCGGCGCACCGAGTTGATCGTGCCGGGCTCATTCCTGCTGGCGGCCTACGATGCGGCGAACGGCAAGCTGGTGTGGTCGCTGCGAGGGCTGACGTATCAGGTGAAGTCCGGCCCGGTGATCGACGGCGGTGTGCTCTATTTCAACGGCTGGGCTCCGGGCGGCGAGCCGAGCGAGCGGATCGAGTTGCCCGTGTTTGCCAAGATGCTGGAGATGCACGACAAGGACGGCGACGGCAAAATTGCGCGCGCCGAGATCCCCAAGGAGTGGCAGCCAGCGAACTGGGAAATGCAGGACCTGAACAAAGACGATGCCTACGACGAGCGCGACTGGAACTACTATCGCGGCCGGCGTACGTCTACGAACGGCGCGATTGCGGTGCGCCTGGGCGGCACGGGCGATGTGACGGACACGCACCTATTATGGCGGTATCAGAAGTCGCTGCCCGACGTGTCGAGCGTGTTACTGTATCGCGGCGTGCTGTATCTGATCCGCAACGGCGGCATCCTGCAGACGCTGGACCCGGCGACGGGCGCGCTGGTGAAGCAGGGGCGGTTGCCGCATGCGATGGATGAGTATTACGCTTCGCCTGTGGCCGGCAACGGCAAGGTGTACTTGTTGAGCCGCGACGGCAAGGCGAGCGTGCTGGAGGCAGGCAGCAAGGATTGGGGCGTGGCCGCGACGGCCGACTTTGGCGAAGAGATCTTTGCCACTCCGGCGATTGCCGATGGGCACATCTGGGTGCGCACGGCTACGGCGCTTTATGATTTCGGCGGGGGGCGCAACTGACCCTGGCGCCGCGGTGCGGAGCGCGCGTCCTTCACCTATTCCGGCTTTTTGGGGCTGAGGCGATAGACGGTGCCGGGAAGGTAGTCAAGCACGTACAATTCGCCAGCCTCGTCTTCGCCGAACGCCGACCAGTTACGGTCCGTCTCTTCCTGCAGCAACTCGGTCTGCCACTTGTCACCTGACTTCTCCGCGCTCCAGATCTTGCCGAAACAGAAATCGGCGTAGAAGTAGCACCCCTGCCACTCGGCGTGTTCTTCGCCGCGGTAGACAGAGCCGCCCGTCACCGAGCAACCGGTATTGTGATCGTAGGCAATGGCCGGGGCCGCGAATCCCTCGCGTGAGCAATTCGGATCGGTGAGGCAGGCGTTCGCCTCGAGGACGCTCCAGCCGAAGTTGGCGCCCAACTGGCCGAACGGCTGATGGTCCACTTCCTCCCACTTGTCCTCGCCGATGTCGCCGATGTACAAATCGCCGGTCAGCCGGTCAAAGGAGAATCGCCACGGATTGCGCAGGCCCAGTGAGTACGGTGCCAGTTCCTCCGCGCCCGCCTCGGCGGCCCAACGCCAGACCTTTCCGAACGGATGCGCGGGGTTCTGAGCGGAACCGAGCGGGTCCTTGCCGCCCGCGCCGTCGCTGAAGCTGACATACAGCTTGCGGTCGATCGGATGAAAGGCGAGTTGGCCGCCGAAGTGATTGTCGAACTGGTGTTCAAAGCGGAACAGCACTTCCTCGCTGTCCGGATCGGCCTGGTTGGGGTTACCTTCCTTGACGCGGAAACGCGAAATGTGAGGCGGATTCGCCTCGCCGGTGTAGTAGACGTAGAAATGCTGCCGCAGCTTGCCGAAATCCGGCGGGAAAGCGATACTCAGCAAGCCGCGCTCATCGCAGTAGATCGGGTCGAGCGGACTGACCCTGGCGGAGATGTCAAGAAATGGCGTTTCCAGCACCGCGCCATCCTTCAGCAGGATCCGCACCAATCCGGTTTGCTCAGTGACGAAGAGCCGGCCCGTGCCGTCGCCGGAATGGGTGAGATAGGTGGGCCGGTGCAGGCCGGCAGCTACTTGGCTGAACTCGAGTTTTGTCTGCGCCGTCACGGAAGCAACGGCGAGAACGGACATGAGCGCAACACGTAACATCTATGAATCACCGGGCAGTTGCCGGGCGCAGCGTGCCAGCACCATGCTGGCCAAGCCTGTGACCTTGACGTCGGGTAGGATCAGGAAACGGCCGTTGTTGACGATCCGTTGCAGGTTTTACCTCCGTTGCTGGTCGGTCCAGCCAATCCATTCGTCCCGCGGCTTCATGCGCCAAGCCGGGGATGTCCAATGAAGTGATGTTTCGGCACTGCTGGACGTTTCCGGCTCGATGATTAAGTTTCAATCACCACAAGTGATCGTAGAGCCGCGAGTAAGTGCGCGCCGAGGCATCCCAGGAAAAATCGCGGCCCATACCGGTTAACATCCGCAGCCGCCAGGCATCCGGCGCGTGCCGGAACTCCTGTAAGGCTGAGCGGATGGCGGCTAGAAAATCGCGGGGTTCGTATCCCCAGAACTTAAAGCCGGTGTCGCCGTCGATGGTGTCTTCCAGTCCGCCGGTTGCGCGCACCACTGGCACCGTGCCGTAGCGCAGGCTGTACATTTGATTCAAGCCACAGGGTTCAAAGCGGCTGGGCATGAGAAACAGATCCGCGCCGGCTTCCACTTTGTGCGCGAGGGCGTTATTGAAGCCGATGTGGCCTGAGACCCGGCCCGGGAACGACGCCGCCAACTGCCGGATGAAATTTTCATAGCTCGGTTCGCCAGAGCCGACCACGGCGAGGCACACATCGTCCTGCTCCAGCACCTCGGCGGCGATGGGCATGAATAGATCGACGCCTTTCTGATGCGCCAGGCGCGTAACCATGCCAAGCACGGGGCGCTCCCTGTTCTCCTCGTGCAGGCCGAGGCTGAACAGTAGATCGAGTTTGCAGTCGAGCTTGCCAGTGAGGTCCTCCGGCGAGTAGGCGCGCGCGAGGTGCGGGTCGTGCCGCGGGTCCCATTCCGTGTAGTCGCAGCCGTTCAGGGTGCCGGTGAGTTTGTGCGCGTGCACGCGGAGAAATCCATCGAGTCCGGAACCGAACTCGGGGGTCTGAATCTCCTGGGCGTAGCGGGGGCTGACGGTCGTCACCGCGTCGGCAAAGTAGATACCCGCCTTCATCAGGCTGACGTCGCCGTAGTACTCCAGACAGTCCGGTTGCATCAACCGCGCGTCGAGGTTGAGTTCACCGGTGGCCCAGCCGCCGAAGCGGCCCTGATAGTCGAGATTGTGGATGGTGTAGACCAGCTTGACCGGTGCAAACAGCGGGTCAAGTTCATAGCGCGTGCGCAGATAGGCCCCGCACAGGGCTGCCTGCCAGTCGTGCAGGTGCAGCACATGGGCGTTGAACAGGTAGCGCAGCACGCCCAGCGCGCCGTGGCAGAAGGCGGCAAAGCGGAGATGATCGTCGGCATGCCCGTAGATGCCGCCGGTACGGTCAAACAGATACGGGCAATCCACCAGGAAGACGCGCGTGCCGGAGACTTGCTTCTCCCACAGGCTGCAGGAGAACGAGTGAGGCCCCAGATGCACCGGCAAATTGTCCCAGCGCCGGACGGCCCCGTCGAGCGAAATCGAGCCGTAGCGCGGCAATACGATCGCCACGTCATGGCCCAACTCGCGCAGCGCGCGCGGCAGCGCGCCCACGACGTCGGCCAACCCACCGGTCTTCACCAGCGGCGCGGCTTCAGAAGCCACCATCAATATCCGGGACATTCCTTTTAGCTTACCCGCCGCGGGCAGGTGAACGGCGCGTGCTAGGAGAGCCGTACGCCGCGCGGGCCCGCCGGGCGCACCATGTGCACGGTGTCGACGAACGTCACCTTGTTGGTGGCGCGCGTCATCACTCGCGAGTGCGTGCGGAAGCCTTCGCCGAAAAAGCGTACGCCGCTCAGGAGCGCGCCCTGGGTGACGCCAGTGGCGGCAAAAATGATTTTCTTGCCGGGCGCGAGATCGCGCGCGGTGTAAATGCGTTTCGAACCGCGGATGCCCATCTTCGAGACGCGTTCTTCCAGTTCCGGCGAATTCACGATGAGGCGGCCCAGCATTTCGCCGTGCAGGCAGCGCAGCGCCGCCGCCGTGATGACGCCTTCGGGCGCGCCTCCGGTGCCGAACACCGCATCTACGCCCGCGCCACGCACCGCCGCGGCGATACCAGCCGACAGATCGCCATCGCCGATGAGGCGGATGCGCGCGCCGGCCTTACGGATTTCGTCGATCAGCTTCTCGTGGCGGGGCCGTTCGAGCACGCAGATGGTGAGCGAGGAAACGTCGCGATCCAGGCAACTGGAGATGGCCCGCAGGTTTTCGGCTACCGGGGCGTCTAGATCCAGCGCACCCCGGCACGCCGGGCCCGCGATGATCTTCTCCATGTAACAGTCCGGCGCGTGCAGCAGCCCGCCGGGTTGAGATGCCGCCAGTACCGCAATGGAATTGGAAACCCCCGTGGCGCACAGGTTTGTTCCTTCCAGCGGATCGACGGCGATGTCCACTTTGGGATACGTCAACCCCAGCGGCGGCGAACCGACTTGCTCGCCGATTTAGAGCATGCGCGCTTTGTCGCGCTCGCCTTCGCCGATGACGATGGTGCCGTCAATGGGCACGCGCTCGAACTCGCGGCGCATGGCTTGCACGGCAACCTGATCGGACGTGTCGCGCTCGCCTTGACCCATGGTGCGGGCCGCGGCAATCGCCGCTTCCTCTACCACGCGCAGAAACTCGAGCGCGAGGTCTTGCTCGATATCACGTTGTTGCAACAGTTGTGGTTGATCCGCGGACATGGCCGCCTCCACCTTTAACTATCGAGCGAAGCGGCCATTTTCCGCATATGCTCGAGCGATTTTGCCATGCCCGGCTCGGGCTTCTCGGCAAAAATCTCGTATTCGAGCATACATCCGCCCTTGTATTTGATCTGCTTGAGGGCCTGGAAGATCTCGCGGAAAGGCATGATGCCCTCGCCGACAGCCACTTGCGTTTCGCGGGCCTTGCCGCCTTTGAATTCACGCAGATCCTTGAAATGCATGTCGTGCAGGCGCGAACCGGCCAGCTTGATCGACTCCACCACGTCCACGCCCGTGCGCGCTGTGTGGCCCACGTCGATGCACAGGCCCACCAGCGGGTCGAAACCCTTAATGGCCTCCAGCACCGATTGCGGCGACGGGAAGTGCTTGTCCTCGGGGCCATGGTTATGGATGGCCAGCCTGATTTTGTATTCCTTGGCCAGCTTGTGCACGATGGGCAGCGTCTCGTGCGTGGGGGCGCAGACCATCATCGGCATCCCGGCGGCCTTGGCGTAGTCGAAATACTTGCGGAGCTTGGTCTCGTCCTTCTCGGCCATGCCGACGTTGCCGCCGCTTAAAATCTTCAGGCCCGCGGCGGCGAACTCTTTGCGCGCGGCGGCGATTTCTTCGGGCGTGCTCACATACTTGAGGTGGAATTCCTTGACGCTGACGTACTGCACGCCGAGGCGTTTGAGGATCTCGATCGCCTCCGGGCGCGAGAACTTGCGCAGCGAGTAGGTGGCAACCCCGATCTTGAACGGAGCCTTCGAGGCTTTGGCAAATAAGGCTGGAGAAATGGCGGCTGCGGCAGTGGCTGCGCCGAGGAACGAACGGCGGGTGGACATCATCGCTTCTCCAGTTTATACGAGTAGCGGCCGATCAGCCGGGCCGCGGCGGCGACGATGAGCAGCGCCATCAACCACCTTAGGGCGCTTGCGCCAAAGGCCGCGTCGAACTCTGGCAGCGTGACGGTGTAGCGGCGCAGTGCGTCCCAGCGCTCCAGTATCCAGTGCCAGGCGGTGTGCGCGACGAGCGCGGAGAGAATGACGATGCCGGTGCGCGCCTCTACCGCGTGCGTGAACAGCAGATGTAGCGCGGGCAGCATGACCGCAAGCGCGGCCAGTTGGCCCAGTTCCACACCCAGGTTGAAGGCTACCAGTGCGCCCACACGGTGCTCTCCGGCGAGTTGCAGCGTTTCGGCGAGCGCGAAGGAGAAGCCGAAGCCGTGGACGAGACCGAACAGCAGCGTCAGCGTCCACCGGCGCGCCAGCGGCGTGGCGCCGGCGATGTTTTCAAGCGCCATATAGAGGATGGAGGCGGCGATCAACGTCTCCACCAGGGCGGGGAACCATAGCGCGCCCGGCGCCCAGTCAAATGCCGCGGCACTCAGCGTTACCGAGTGAGCCGCGGTAAATGCCGTTACGACAACCGCAAGCGTGCGCAGGCGGCGGACCGGGGCGACCAGGCAGACGAGGAACAGCAGGTGATCGGCGCCTGCGAGGATATGCGCAAAGCCCAGCCGCACGAAATGGGTGAAGGCCTGGCTCCAGGTTGGGTCGAGCGGCGTCATCCCGGGGTCAGCTTCGAACTGGAAGGCGCGCACCTTTTCGTGCTGCTTGAAGTAGAGCGTGGTGGAGACGCGTTCGCCGAGGTGCTCGAGACCGGGCCGGATGGAGAAGCGGCTGGCGGCCGAGCGGATGGGCAGTTCAAACGCCATGTCAAACCAAACCTGCGCGGCCACGAGCGCGGCGTCGTTCGGTGGCGGCGGCGCGGCGAGGCGTGCCTGGACGCTGGCCCAGGAGGCGAAGGAACGGTCCGACTGCGGCGAGATCTGTGTGGCGGTGAGGCGCGGCTTGGCGGCGATGGGCGCGCCATCTTCTTCAACGCGCACAAAGCCGGCCACCCACAACGCGGCCAATTCCGGCAGCATCGGGCGGAGGCGGTCGAGGTCGAGATAGCCTGTGCGTCCGACTCCGGGAAACTCGGTGTCGCGCATCGATTGCAGCGGCACGCGGACGGCGAGACGCAACGTGCGCGCCTCCGGCGTCACCCACATCTGCACGGTGACACTCAACGGGATCTCGTGCGCCCGCAACAGCGAAGGCGCAGCCAGGGCGGCGACAAGGAGATGGACGGACTTCAACTCGTGTATGATATCCGACGATCCTTATGAACTGCTGTGCACTGGGCCGTACTTCTCTTTTTCTTGGTGTTCTGGTCGCGCTGGGCGCGGGTTCGTGGTGGCTGGACCGCCGTGCCGCCGCGTCCGTGGAAGCTGCCACGGCGCAGGCGCCGCGCTTTGAGGTGGACCCGTTCTGGCCGAAGCCGCTGCCGAATCACTGGGTGATTGGCGCGACGATTGGCGTGGGCGTAGACGCCAAGGACAATGTTTGGATCATTCACCGCCCGGCGTCGCTAGAGGCCAAGGAGCAATACGCGACGATGAGCCCCAAGGCGTCCCAGTGCTGCGCCGCTGCGCCGCCCGTGCTCGCCTTCAATCCAGCCGGCGACCTCATTGCACACTGGGGCGGCAAAGGCGACGGCTTCCCGTGGCCTGTATCGAACCACGGGATCGATGTGGACCATCTCGGCAACGTGTGGATTGGCGGCAACGGCCGCGGCCCGCAAAACGCCGCGCTGGCACATGACGAAAGCAAGATGGGAGTGGGGTCCGTGCACGACAATTTCGTGCTGAAGTTCACCCAGCAGGGCAAGTTCCTGATGCAGATCGGCAAGCCCTATCAGAGCAAAGGCAGCAACGATCCGGACAATCTGAAGTTGCCCGCCAAGACGCTGGTGGATCCCAAGACGAATGAACTCTACGTGGCCGACGGCTACGGCAACCGCCGTGTCATTGTCTACGATGCCGCCACGGGAAAGTACAAGCGGCACTGGGGCGCTTACGGCAACAAGCCCGACGATACGCAACTGCCTCCGTACGACCCCAATGCTCCCCTGGCCAAGCAGTTCCGCACACCGGTACACGGCCTGGTCCTGGCGGACGACGGGTTGCTTTATGTGTGCGACCGCACGAACAATCGCATTCAGGTGTTCAAGACCGACGGTACGTACGTGAAGGAAACCGTCGTAGCCAAGCACACGTTTGGTGACGGCGCGACGTTCGATGTGGCGTTGTCGCGCGATCCGCAGCAGCGTTTTCTCTACGTCGCGGACGGCTCGAACATGAAGGTGCACATCCTCGACCGCCAGTCGCTGGAGGTGCTCACCGCCTTTGGTGACGGTGGCCGGCAGCCCGGACAGTTCTACGCCACGCACAGCATCGCTACGGACTCAAAGGGCAACATTTTCACCACCGAGACCTATCGCGGCCAGCGCGTGCAGAAGTTCGCGTTTAAGGGCGTGGGGCCGGTGGCGAAGAAGGAACAAGGCGCGCCTTGGCCCAGGAAATAGCGGCCGGCCCCAGGACCTGTGCGTGCGGCCAGGCTAAAATGGTCCAATGACACGCGCCAAAACGCTCCTGCTGGCCGCCGCGGCCGCAATGCTCGGACTCGGCTTCCAAGCCGCCGTCCAGCCCTCGGCCCCCTCCTCCTCCGCCGACCCGGTGGTCGCGGGCTTTCAGAAAACCACCGTCGCCAGCGTGGCTGACGCCATGGATCAAGTAACGGGCAAGCGCGGCTTCATGTCGCACGAAATGCGCCCGCGGACGATGGGGCCGGGTGTGCCTGCCAAGTTTGCCGGGCGCGCCGTGACGGCGCTCATGCGCGAAGCCTCGGCCGAGGCGGCGACGCCGCAACTCAGCGCCAGGCATTCGGTGGAAATGATCGACAACGCGCGGCCCGGCGAAGTGGGTCTGATTGTCATTGAAAACGGCCTCGACATCGCTGGGCTTGGCGGACTGATGGCCACGGCCGTGCGGGCGCGCCGCATGGCGGGCATTATCATCGATGGCGGCGTTCGTGACGTGCCCGAGGTGCGCTCGCTGGGCCTTTCCGTCTTCGCGCGGAGCGTCGTGCCGTCCAGTTCGGTGGGCCGCCACGCCACGGTGGCGCGCAATGTCGCAGTACAGTGCGCCGGCGTGACTGTGGAACCGGGAGATATCATCGTGGCCGGTGAAGACGGCGTGGTTGCAGTACCAAAGGGACGGGAAGAGGAAGTACTCAAGCGAGCCCAGGAAATCGACCAGCACGAGTCGAGAATGGTACCCTTGATCCAACAGCTTAAAGGGCTCGGTGCGGCGATCCAGAAGTTCAACCGGATCTAATGGCCCCAGCCTGGAGTAGGGCTTTCGCTGGCCTTCCAGTGTACGAAACCTAAGGCGAAACTGTAGTCGCGTGCGCTAAATCCGATTCGAGCTTCGGCCGATATTGAGGGTGTATGCAGGATAGAAGGACGGAACCCCGGCTCTTGTGTGCTGACCTCGTGGAGATTGAGTGGAAGGACAAGAATGGCCGCCGCCGCCGCTCGGTAGCTAATCTCGAAGACATTTCTTTGTCTGGCGCGTGTCTGCAGATGGATGTGGCCATCCCGTTAACCACGAAGGTAACGATCGCCTACTCGAATGGCGACCTGCTGGGAATTGTGAAGTACTGTGTGTGCCGCGAAATCGGCTACTTCCTCGGCGTACAGTTCGACGAAGGCGTGCGGTGGTCGCAGCGCAGCTTCCGCCCGATGCATTTGCTCGATCCGCGCCGCCTGCGCTATGGCCGCATGCCTGGGTCTGCCGCATCGGCTTCGGCGGCCAGTAACAACCGGCCCAATTAGCTCCGCACGGCGTTGGCGCAACTCAAGATGTCTTGGGCTGCGCGGTCTATATCTGCTTCACTGGAAGACCAATTGGAGACGCTGATTCGCATCGCCGGTTGGCCTTGCCACTCGGTGCCGCCACACCAACAAACTCCGCTCCGCTGGATCGCGGCGATCACCGCTGGCGGCAGACGAACCAGCACCTGATTGAAGACGACATCGTTTAACACCTCCACGCCGCCTTCCCTCAGTCGCTCAGCCATTCTTCCAGCTAACCGGCAAAGTCTTTCCACCAGTGCGGCCACGCCATTGTTGCCCAGATAGCGCAAGGCCATCCACAGCTCGACACCCCTGGCTCGCCGTGAGGCATCGGGGGAGCGCCAGAGCGGCTCACTGGCCTCGGCAGAAGCGAGGTAGGCGCCGGACATGGTCTTGCCGCCCCCAGGGCCGCGGCGTTGCGGACAAAAGCCAGCCCACAGTCATAGGGCACGTTGAGTATCTTGTGGCCATCGGTGGCCCAGGAGTCTGCTTCGGCGGCGCCGGCCATCAGATGCGCATAGGCTGGCGAGGCCGCCGCCCACAATCCAAACGCGCCGTCGATGTGGACCCACGCGTCTTGCCGGCGCAGATGCGGCATCACGGCGGTGAAGTCATCAAACGCGCCTGTGTTGACGTTCCCTGCCTGCAGGCAAACGATCGCCGGTCCGGTGACGGCCTGCCGCAGCGCCGCGGCGTCAACACGCCCTTGCGCGTCCGATCGAACCGTCGTCACGCGGGCACGCCCCAGTCCCAACATCGCCAGGGCTTTGCCGACGGTGGAGTGCGATTGCTCGCTCACCACCACCGGAATAGGCGGCGCGCCGAACAGTCCATCGCGCTCGGCGTTCCAGCCTACGCGGGCTAGTAGTGTGTGCCGCGCGGCGGCGAGCGCTGTGAAGTTGGCCATCTGCGCGCGCGTGACCGTCGCGGCGGCGCAGGACTCTGGCAGGCCTAGCATTGCGATCAGCCAGCGGTGAACGGCGTCTTCCAGATGCACCGCGACGGGCGACATGACGCGCATCGCGGCATTCTGATCCCACGCCCCGGCCAGCCACTGCGCGGCGAGCGTGGGGGGGGGGTAGCGTGCCGCCGTTGACGAAGCCGAAGTAGCGTGGACCGGCCGATGCCATGGTGGCCGCCGAGCCGATTTCATCGAGTGCAGCCAACAGCGCCTCGGGGTCCGCGCCATCGTCGGGAAGCTGCGCCGGCGTCAGTTCACCAAGCCGCGCCATAGCCGCCGGGTCAGTTCCCACGCGCCGTTCCGGCAGTGAGGCGAGATACGCAGTGGCGCGGCGCGCCGCATCCGCCAGCAGTGGAGCGCTCATGTTTTTCTCGCCAGCCGGGTGATCGCGTCGCCCGGCAGGCGAAACACGGTCCACTCGTTTTGCGGCGTCGCGCCAAGGCTTTTGTAGAAGGCGATGGCGGGCTCGTTCCAATTGAGGACGCTCCACTCGATGCGCCCGCAGCCGCGCTCTTCGGCAATGTGGGCCAACTGCGCGAGCAACGCCTTGCCGATGCCATGGCCGCGCAACTCGGGCTTCACAAACAGGTCTTGAAGATAAATGTTAGCGATCATGTAAAAACGTATTTTTTTGATCTTCGGGCCGACCGGAGATGACGGGGCAGCGGCGGAAAGGGGTCGACCCAGATACTGTGATGCTCGCACCGGGCGCAGCGGCACGCGCCGGGACTGCCAAGGACGGGTGCCGCCGTAGTGATCAACGGCGGAGCTTGATGTGTCACCGGGGGCCCAGGCACCACGGCCTGGTCTGCTTGTTCCCGGTAGCGCCGCTGGCAACCTTGATGGGCTTTCCGGCCAGACTCGGTCTGCTGACAGCGCTGGTTCGCCGCGCGTCGCTGCTGCCTGCGAGAATCCACGCGGCAAGCCGGACCACAGTATCG
>VFZP01000160.1 GCA_016871115.1 Acidobacteriota bacterium | reverse complement strand
CGCCAAAGGTCTCGATCCGGCGTGGTGACGGATATCGCAACTCCGGGTTTTCTTCTTCACCTTTTGGGTGAACGACCGGTACGCTCTTTTCTTCGCCCATCCCGTTCAGTATCCATCACTTCATGCCCGACCGGCCACCCCAACTGCCGGATTTAGGTTGACAGTGCGTAGCGGCGCTGCGTGGCGGGCTGGGCTCCATCGCGGGTGGTCAGCACGAAATCAAGCTTGTAAATCGTGGCGGGAGGTTCGGACTGAGCTTGCGGCTGGGCGAAGGCGGCAAGGGTGGAGAGGGAGAGGAGGACTATCTGCGCTTTCATGCCTCCCGAGACGCGGCGCGCACGGGGCGGGTTTCAACGCAGATCGAGACTACGCAGGCGCAGGGCATTTGAGATCACCGAGACAGAGGAAAACGTCATCGCGGCGGCGGCGATCATCGGGCTGAGCAGGATACCGAACGCCGGATACAGCGCGCCGGCCGCGATTGGCACTCCGAGTAAGTTGTAGAAGAGGGCGAAAAACAGGTTCTGCCTGATGTTACTCACCACCGCCTGACTGAGGTGGCGGGCTCGGAGAATGCCTGCGAGATCGCCCTTCACCAGGGTGATGCCGGCCGATTGAATCGCTACGTCCGTGCCATTGCCCATGGCGATGCCCACGTGAGCCTTGGCGAGCGCGAGCGCATCGTTCACGCCGTCGCCGGCCATGGCCACTTTGCGGCCTTCGGCGATCAGCTTCTCAATCAGCGCGTGTTTGCCTTGCGGGAGCACGGCGGCATGAAACTGCTCGATGCCCGCGGCGGTGGCGGCGGCGCGGGCTGCGTCCGCGTGGTCGCCGGTGATGAGTACCGGCTTGATCCCTTCGCGTTTGAGCGCGGCGATGGTGGCGGCGGCCGTCGGCTTCAGCGGATCGGCGAAGCGAATGGTGGCCGCCACGCGTCCACTGACGGCGAGAAACGTCGCGCCCTCCGCGCCGGCCAGTGGAGCGGGAAGCTTCAACTGCGCGAGCAGCGCCGCGTTGCCGAGCGCCGCCGGTTTGCCGTCCACAACTCCGATCACGCCTTTGCCCGGGAGATACGCAAAGCGCTCCACCTTCCCGGCCGCGCTCACCTGTTGCTCGCGCGCGCAGGCGATCACGGCCGTGGCGAGCGGATGTTCGCTCGACTGTTCGAGGCTCGCGGCAATGCGCACCAGCGCCGGGTCTGGCGGCTCGAAGGCGATCACGCGCGGGCGGCCTTCGGTGAGCGTGCCGGTTTTGTCGATGGCGAGCGTGTCGATCTGCGCGAGCGTTTCCAGCGCCTCGGCGCTTTTCACCAGCACACCCGCTTGCGCGCCGCGGCCGGTGCCCACCATGATCGACATCGGCATCGCGAGCCCGAGAGCGCATGGGCAGGCAATCACGAGCACGGCAATGGCGTTCACCACGGCGCAGGGGAGGCGCGGCTCCGGCCCGAGCGCGTACCAGAGCGCGAAGGTGATGAGCGCGACGGCGACCACCGCGGGCACGAACCGCGCCGCCACGCGATCCGCCAAGCGCTGGATGGGCGCGCGGGTGCGCTGTGCTTCGTTCACCATCCGCACAATTTGCGCGAGTAGAGTATCGCGCCCGACGCGCTGAGCGCGCATCACAAACGCACCGTTGCCGTTCAGCGTCCCGCCGGTGAGGCGCGCGCCGGCCTGCTTGGCAACGGGCATGGCCTCGCCGGTGACCATCGATTCATCGATGGAGGATGCGCCGTCTTCCACCGCGCCGTCGACGGGCACGCGTTCACCGGGACGAACGCGGAGGCGGTCGCCCACGCGCAGTTGGTCAACGGGCACATCGCGGTCCGTGCCATCGGCGCCGACGCGCCGCGCGGTGCGCGGTGCAAGTTCCAGCAGCGCCCGGATGGCGCTCGACGTCCGGGCGCGGGCGCGGAGTTCGAGCACTTGCCCCAGCAGCACCAGTGTCACGATCACTGCCGCGGCTTCAAAGTACACACCGCCGTGCATTTCTTGCGGGAGCAGGTGAGGCAGGAGGATGGCCACGGCGCTGTAGAGAAATGCCGCTCCGACGCCGATGCCGATCAGCGTGAACATGTTGAAATTCCGCGTGCGCAGCGAGGCCCACGCGCGCTGAAACAGCGGCCACCCGCACCAGAGCACCGCGGGGATCGAGAGCGCGAATTGCACGTCAGGATAGACGTGCAGCATGCCAAGCACGAAGACGGGCAGCGAGAAGGCAAGGCTGATCCAGAAGCGCCGCGTCATGTCGTCGAGTTCGGGATTGGCCGTCTCTTCGAGCGACACCTCCATGGGCTCGAGCGCCATCCCGCAGATGGGGCACGCGCCCGGGCCGTCCTGCACGATCTGCGGGCACATTGGGCAGATGTACTGCCCGCCCGGCATCAGCTCGGGCTCGGCGCCGGGATGAAGGTACTTGTCCGGGTTCGCGGCAAAGCGCGTGACGCAGTGCGTGGAGCAGAAGTGGTAGATGACGCCGCCGTGCGCGTGCGAGCCGGCCGAGTGTGCGGGATCCAGGTCCATACCGCATACCGGGTCCTTCACGGTTTTTGGCTTGAGGATGGCGAAGGGGTTCGGAGCCGCGGCGGCGGCGGCGGGGGCCGGCGCGGGCCGCAGGAAACGCACCGGGTCGGCTGCGAAACGCTGGCGGCAACCGGCGCGGCAGAAATAGTAAGTGACGTCCTCAAAGACGAACGAGCCGGCCGCGCGGGCCGGGTCGACGTTCATTCCGCAAACGGGGTCTTTGACGGTCTTGGGCGTAACGATCGGAAACGGGTTGGCCCACACAGCATCAATCGTAGCAGCGCGCTAGTGAGCCGGCGCAGGAGCCGCCGCGGGCGCAGGGGTCGCCGCCGCTGCCGGGGCATTCTGATCGATCGGCAGCGTCTTGCCCCAGTTCGGCGGGTCGTGCAGCACGGTGCGGGCGCCGTAGTCCTGGCCGATCATGATCAACATGATGGCGAGGAACACGACGCCGGACAGCGCCGCCAAACGCGTCAGCGAGGGAGCATGCCGCAGTTCCATGAATATATACATCACTAGGAACGCCTTGAATCCGGCCACACTGAGGGCGACGATCGTGTTCAGCCTGCCCAAGTCCATTGAGGCGACGCCCACGGTGGCCGCCGTCAAGACCATCAGCGCGAGAAAGACGCCAACGTAGTGCGCCACGGATGGAACGTGATGTTCGTGTTGTGAGTGCGAAGCCATTCGTGGTTAGTGGCCCTTTCCAAGGTGATAGCCGAGCAGGTAGAGCAACGGGAACAGGAAGATCCACACGATGTCGACAAAGTGCCAGTAGAGGCCCATGTTTTCAATTGGACCGAAGTACTGCGGATGATAGGTGTTCTTGGACGCCTTGTAGATGAAGTACAAAAGCAGCCCTGCGCCGATCACCATGTGCAAGGCGTGCATGCCGGTCATGGTGAAGTAGAAGACGTAGAACATCTGCGCGCCGGGAGCCTCGGCGGCGTTGGCCCATTGGAAGTTGTAGCCCGGCACGAGGTGATGTTCGAACTTGTCGGAATACTCGATGATCTTGACGCCGAGGAACATGCATCCAAGAATCAGCGTGCCCACCAGCCAGCGCAGCACCCACTTGTTGTCGCCCAGCATCGCCGCGCGGACGGCGAGCGCCATGGTGAGCGAACTGGCAATCAGCACCACCGTGTTGGCGAACCCCAGCGGCACGTTCAGGTGATTGCTGGCGGCTTCAAACCCGGCCGGCATCAGGCTGCGGTAAATCGAGTAGCCGCAGAACAGGCCGCCGAAGAACATGATTTCCTGCGCCAGAAACACCCACATGCCCAGCGTAGTGGAATCGAGCTGTTGGCCGATGTCCTCGAACTGGTGCGCAAAACCCGGCGGATGCGCGTGGTGATGGTCGTCGCTGTGCGCGTTCGGTGTGGTAGCGTGCGTTGCCATGTCTTTCCTGTAGTGTGTTAGTGCCCGGCACCGGGCGCGTAGTCATACGGCTCGGAGTTGACGACCGGGACCTTGGTGAAGTTCTCCGTGGGAGGCGGCGACGGGATTTCCCACTCCAGCCCCTTGGCCTTGAACGGATTCGGGCCGGCATCCTTGCCCTTGAACAAAGACCAGGTAAAGTAGATCGCCGGCAGAACGTAGCCCACGGCCAACAGAGTTGCGCCCAATGAAGAGCAGATGTTTAGAAACTGGAACTCAGCCGGGTAGGCGTGGTAGCGGCGGGGCATGCCCATGTAACCCAAAATGAACTGCGGGAAGAAGGTTGCGTTGAAACCGAGGAAAATCAGGACCGCCGAAATGCACCCCAACGTATCGTTGTAGAGCTTGCCGGTTATCTTCGGCCACCAGTAGTGCAGACCGCCCATGTACGAGAAGATCGCCGATCCCACCATGATGTAGTGGAAGTGCGCCACCACGAAGTAGGTGTCGTGCATGTGGATGTCGAGCCCCAGCGTGGCCAGGAACAAACCTGTGACGCCGCCGATCGTGAACAGCCCGATGAACCCAAACGCATAAATCATCGGCGCTTCAAACGAGATCGACGCCTTGAACATGGTCGCCATCCAGTTGAAGACTTTGATGGCCGACGGGATGCCGACAAGGAAGGTGAGCACCGAGAAGACCATGCCGGCGTAAACCGACTGGCCGGAAGTGAACAGGTGGTGGCCCCACACGATGAAGCTGATGACGGCGATAGCCACCGACGACAGCGCGACGAAATGATAGCCATACACGCGGCGGCGGCAGAAGGCAGCGGTGAGTTCAGACATCACGCCCAAGGGGGGCAGAATCATCACATACACGGCCGGGTGCGAGTAGAACCAGAACAGGTGCTGCATCAGGATCGGGTCGCCGCCCAGCTTCGGATCGAAGAACCCGAAGCCCAAGCCGCGTTCAAGCCCGACGAGGATCAGCGTGATGGCCACCACCGGCGTTCCCAGAATCTGGATGATCGAGGTGGCGTACATGGCCCACAGGAACAGCGGCATGCGGAACCAGGTGAGACCCGGAGCGCGCATTTTGTGGATGGTGACGATGAAGTTGAGGCCGGTGAGGATCGACGAAAAGCCGGCGAAGAACGCACCGAGAATCGCCGTCAGTACGGCGCCGTTGGCGTAAGTGCTGGAGTACGGCGTGTAAAAGGTCCACCCGGTGTCGACTCCGCCCATGAACGCGGTGGCAAGCGCAAACACCGCGCCGACGATGAAACAGTACCAGCTGAGCAGGTTGATTTTCGGAAACGCCAGATCGCGCGCTCCGCACATGATGGGCACCAAAAAGTTGCCTAGCGTGGCTGGAATCGACGGAATGAGGAAGAAGAAAACCATGGCAATGCCATGCATCGAAAACGACCGATTGTAGGTTTCGGCCGTCATCAGGTCGCCTTGCGGGGTGATCAGCTCCAGGCGGACGAGCATGGCGAAGAACCCGCCGATGGCAAAAAAGATGGTGATCGAAATCAGATAGAGGATCGTGATCCGCTTGTGGTCGACCGTCAACAACCAGGAGGCCAAGCCGCTGGTCGCGTTGATGTAGTGCTTCGCAGGCCGGACCGGCGGATCCGGCGGCGGCGGCGTGTGGACACGGGGAATCGCGGTTGCGCTCATGTTACTTCTTATTGCCTCCCTTCGTAGCGGGCTTCGGGGCGGCGGCAGCCGGAGCCGCAACGGCGGCGACGGCATCCGGCTTGGTCAAGGTCTTGATGTAGGCAACGATTTGCAGCAGCCCATCCTCAGAGACCTGACCCTGGAATGTCGGCATCTCCTGGTTCTGATAGCCGGCGACGATCTTGGCCTGTGGCTTCAGGATCGACTCGCGTAGATAGGATTCGTCGGCGATCACCCGCTGGCCGTTTTGCAACGGCACGGGCTTGCTGTAGATGTCCTTCAGGGTCGGACAGCGGCCCTTGTTGTCTTCCTGGTGGCAGGACGCGCAGCCGAGGCGCGTGAAGAGCCGTTCACCGGCTTGCGCCATGGTCTCGCCGCGGTTGACCCCGGCCAGCCACGCTTCGTAGTCGGCGGGCTCCATCACGTGAACCGAGCCAATCATGCCCGAGTGCTGGTTGCCGCAGTACTCGGCACAGAACAGATGATACTTACCCACCTTCGTGGGCTTGAACCACATGGTGGTGTATTTGCCGGGCACCACGTCTTTCTTCACGCGGAAGGCCGGGATGAAGAACGAGTGGATCACATCCTCAGTGGTCATCGTCATCTTGATGTCGCGGCCCACCGGCACGTGGAGTTCGTTGATCTCGCGGTGCCCTTCCGGGTGCTGCGTCTTCCACATCCACTGTTTGCCGACGGCATACATTTCCATCGCGCCTTCCGGCGGCGTGTACACGCGGAAAAAGATCACCGCGCCCCAAGCAAACATGACCAGGGTTATGAAGAACGGAATGACGCTCCACACCACCTCCAGCACCATGTTGTCTTTCTGGCCGGCCGGGATGAAGTTCTCATCCACGCGTTTGAACTTGATCGCGAAATACCCGCAGCCCGCGAAGATGAGCACGGTGAAGAAAAGCGACACCGCGACCAGAAAGAAATACAGTGCGTCGACCTGACCCGCCATCGACGAGGCGGCGTCAGGAAACAGAGGAAAATTCCACATGATTACCTTGCTTTCCCCGCTTGTTGTTGTCTCGATAACTCGTATACACGAACGCTAAAAATCCCAGGACCGTCAAGATACCACCGGCGCGCAACACATTCATCACCGCCAGGCTGTACTTTCCGGTGGACGCTTCGTAGTGGAAGCAATAGAGCAGAATCTGGTCGACCACCGAACCGACCTTGCCTTGCGCCGCCTCGACAATGGCGAGCCGCAGGTCGCGCGCCGAGTATTCCACGCCGTAGAAGTACCGAGCGAGGCGCCCGTCCGGCGTAACCACCATGATGGCCGAGGCATGCGCCCACTGGCCGCTGGCGGCATCGCGCTTATACCGGAAGCCCGCCGCATCGGTGACCTTCTTGATGTCGGCGATCGATCCGGTGAGGAAGTGCCAGCCAACTTCGGTGCCCGGGCGATTGTAACGCTCGGTGTACTCGAACTTCTTCCGTTCAGCCAGCGCCGGCGTCTCTTCGGGGTCGAAGCTGAGGGCGACCACATCGAAATCTGAGCCCGCGTTCAACTTCAGTGCCCGGAGACTGCGCAGCGTGCCGTTGAGAATCATCGAGCACAGCATGGGGCACTCGTAGTAAACGGGTGCCAGGATGACCGGCCGCTTGCTCACCAATTCACGTATCGTCACGGGCTGGCCTTTTTCGTTCAGAAACGCGGAGTCGAGCGGGATTTGCGCGCCGATCTTCTGTTCGATACCCACTTCCTTCAATTGCGGAGGCACTTCGGTGCCCTGGGGCACCTTGCCGATACCGGAGGCACGGAGGGTAACCGTCGCGAGACTGAGAGAAATGAAAAGGCGTGGCAACATAAGTGTGACTAACGAACCGGCTTCGGCGCCTCCGTCTTGGCGGCAGCGGCGGCAGCCGGACGCGCCCCGGGCAGGACTCCCCGCCCGGCCACGATGTCGATGGCCGTATCCACCGGAATGCGCACGGCGCCGGAATTCGGTTGCCGCCCGTAGTTGTTGAGCACTTCATTTTCGCGGCGGCGGAACTTGTCGAGGTCGCCCGCTTGATCCACCTGCAGGCGCGGCCCGCTGGGAACGGTGCGCTCGTACTCGGCGGCGGTGGGTTTCCGTTCGAGTTCCACGGGGAACTTGCCGAGCCCGAACAGCATGGCGGCAACCGCAATCATGCCGGCGAGAATCGTGACAAAGATACCGATCGTCCAAACCGAGATGGCTTTGATGTTGGCGTCGGTGGTTTCGTATTTTGGACCGCAATGAGACGGAGCCGGTTGGTTGGACATGGTTTAGTGATGACCTCCCGTAGGCAGTTTGGCGGCTTCCACCGGCATCAGTGACTTCCGGCCCAACTGGTAGGCAAAGAATCCGGCCCAGAGACCGAACAGGCCCACCGGCGTGACCACGTCGAGCCAATGGAGGAACTGATGGCCTGCCTCCTCGACTTCATGGAACGCCGGTGCGATGAGCCAGGCGAGATCGAGGAACTTCATCACGATCATGAAGGCGGCGATGAAGCCGAGAATGGCCGACTTTTTCTTGTTGAAGCGGATCAGCAACAGCAGGAACGGCAGTGCAAAGTGGAAGAGCATCAGGCAGCCGGCGAGCGTACTCCATGGGCCCTGCGTGCGCTTGACATACCACGGCGTTTCTTCCGGCAGGTTGGCGGACCAGATGATGAGGAACTGCGAGAAGTTGACGTATGCCCACAGACAAACGAAGGCGAACAGGAGCGTCCCCCAATCGCGGAAGTGGTTCACTTTCACCAGATGCGACATGGGCGCTTCCACCGTCAGGCGCCGCATGACGAGGATCATAAACGCCATGGTGACGAGCGCACCGCCGATAAGGTACAGCACGCCGTACATGGTGGAAGGCCAGTGGGGTTCGAGCGACATGCCGAGATCGAACGCCGCAAAGGTGAGGGTGAGGATGTGCAGCACCAAGCCCGGGCCGCTGAGATTGCGCAGCTTTTCCTTGGCGGCTTCGGTTTCTTCTTCGTTCCGCCCGGCGGCCTGCTCGTTTGAATACAGGTTGAGGTAGTAGCCGAGCAGAATCCACACCAGGAAGTAGAAGATGATCCGCCAGCTCCAAAAGTGCACATTTAGCCACGCCGCTTTGTTTTGCAGAATGTGGTCATTCGCCACCACTTCCGGGCGCGCCCACTCATAGAGAGCCGGCACGTTGAGCAGAATCGGAATGGAAAACAGCAGGTTGATCCAGAGCGTGCGCGAACCGGCTTCGAGGAGCGGGCGCATGAGGATTCCCCACTGGCCGCCCACCAGATGATGCAGGCACAGCAGCCCGTTGCAGGTGACCGGAATCAGGAGCGAGAACAGGAACGCCAGCAGATACGAGCGCATAAACTGCTCGCTGTTGGACGTCATGCCGTAAACCGCCACCAGGACGCCGGCGAGCCCCACAAAAAACGCTTTGTTGCGGAAGCTCGAAAGGTCGGGAATGTAGTGATTGCTGCTCATCGCTATTGGGCCGCTCCTGCCGCCACGGTGACGGGAGTGCGCGCGGGCGCCGCGGCGGCTTGCGCGGTAAGCCAGGCACGGTCTTGCTCGGGCACGTCTTCAATGGTGGCGTTCTGGCTGAATTGCAGTACGCGCACGTAGGCGGCGATGGCCCAGCGGTCCTGCATCGGGATGCGGGAGGCGTAGCTAACCATGCTGCCGAAGCCGTTAGAGATTACGTCGTAGATGTAGCCAACTGGTTGTTGGCGCATACGATCGGAGTGATACGTGGGCGGGTGTTTGAAGCCGCGCTGCACCACCATGCCCTCGCCGTCGCCAAGCTTACCGTGGCAGGGCGTGCAGTAGATGTTGTAGCGCTTCTGGCCGCGCACCAGAAGGTCCTTAGTGACCGGCATGGGGAGTTCAGTGACAAACGAACCGTCGCCCGCGCGGCCCTTCCACAGGCGCGTGTCGATTTTCAGGAGGCCGCGCGCCACGGCGCCGTCGACCGCGGGCCGCGAAGCGCGTCCATCCGGCCAAAAGGTGGAGGCCGCATAAGGCTTGTATTTGGGCTGGTCATGCATGTCCTGGCGGCAGCCGGACAATGCAAGAACCAGCACCGGGAGAGCGGCGGTAAGGAGCGAGTTAGTTTTCAACGGCCACCACCTCGGCAGGATGCTGGGCTTCGAGGAACTTGCGCGTGTTGGCGAGGTCGAACTTCGGGTCTTCGGCTTCAATGCACAGGAAGAACCGGTCTGACGAGGCCATGATGAAGCGCGGGTTGTTGAACACCGGATGATAGGGCGACGGCAGCCCGTTCATGGCCAGCATGCCGAAAACCGCGCCGAACGCCGACAGCAGAATCGTGGTTTCAAACGTGGGCGGCACAAACGCAGGCCACGAGAAATTCGGGCGGCCGCCGACATTCATCGGATACCACACCATCGTGATCATGTACATCAGCCCGAAGCCAAGCGACATACCCACGAGCGCGCAGCAGAACACGATGCGCTGCACCGAATTGTCGTCCCAGCCGAGGGCGTCGGTTAGGCCGTGAATCGGCACCGGAGTGTAGGCGTCCATCGTCTTGTACCCGGCGTCGCGGGCGTTGGCGCAGGCCTTCATCAGATCTTCCTGATTGTCGAACTCCGCCATCAGACCGTAAACGTCGGCCGGATCGTGCTGCGCCTGCGCAGTTTGCTCTTGAGGCGGCGCGTAGGTGCTCATTAGTGGTTAGCCTCCGCGGGACGCTTGACCAGCGTGCGAATTTCAAACATCGAGATCATGGGCAGGCCCCGGATGAACAGGAACATCAGGAAGGTGAAGAAGCCCATTGAGCCGATGAAGGTGCCCCAGTCGAATACCGTCGGATAGTACATGCCCCACGAGGCGGGGATGAAGTCGCGGTGAATCGACATCGGGATGATGACGAAGCGTTCGAGCCACATGCCGACGCTGACGAACTGGCTGACGATGAACAACACCGTGGTGGAGCGACGCGCCCACTTGAACCAGAGAATCTGGATCGACAGACCGTTGCAGATCCACAGCGCCCAGTACATGGCGGCATACGGACCCTTTACGCGGTTCATCAGCATGGCCCACTCGTATTCATTGCCCGAATACCAGGCCATGAAGACTTCGAGGAAGTAGCCGTAGCAGACGATCATGCCGGTGGCGAACATGACCTTGGCCATGTTCTCCAGGTGCCGGTCCGTAATAAAGTCTTCGAGGCCGTACCACTTGCGCACCGGAATCGCCAGCGTCAACACCATGGCGAAGCCGGCAAACACCGCGCCAGCTACGAAGTAGGGCGGAAAGACCGTAGTGTGCCAGCCGGGAATGAGGCCCGTGGCGAAGTCGAACGACACGATCGAGTGCACGGAAAGCACCAGGGGAGTGGACAGCCCGGCCAGCAGGAGCGAGGCGGTTTCATACCGGTGCCAGTGCTTGGCCGAACCACGCCAGCCGAGCGCGAGGAAACCGTAGATGTACTTGCCGAAGCCTTTGGCCCGGTCGCGCATGGTGGCGAGATCGGGAATCAGACCGACATACCAGAAGAGGATGGACACAGTTGCGTACGTCGACACCGCAAATACGTCCCACACCAGCGGGCTGCGTGGCTGCGGCCACAGTGCCATCGTGTTCGGATAGGGCAACAGCCAGTAGGCCAGCCACGGGCGGCCCGTGTGGAACACCGGGTAGAGGCCCGCGCACATGACCGCAAAGATCGTCATGGCTTCGGCAAATCGGGCGATCGCCATCCGCCATTCCTGCCGGAACAGCAGCAGCACCGCCGAGATCAGCGTGCCGGCGTGGCCGATGCCGATCCACCAGACGAAGTTGATAATGTCAAAACCCCAGCCGACGGGACTGTTGATGCCCCAAAGCCCGATGCCCTGCACCACCAGATTGCCAAGCGAAAACGGCAGGAGTTGGAGCACCATGAACGCAATGGCAATGATGACGAACCATTGTTTCGGCGTGGGCGACCACAACACCACGCCAGCGATCTTATCGGTGACCGTTGTGTTGCTGTGCCGTTGAACGAGCACCACATCGGCGTGCTCGATTTTGACCGGCGGCAAAACCGGTCCCAGGGAATGATCGTGTGCAGCCATGGATTAGTGATTCCCCCCGTGGGCCGGCTTCGCTTCGGCGCGGGGAGCCAGTTCTTGATTCGGATTGGTGACCTTGGCCAGGTAGGAGGTGCGCGGCTTGGTGCCGAGATCGGTCAGCAGCGCATAGTTACGGGTGTCCGCCTTCACTTTCACAATCTGCGACGTCTTGTCGTTCAGATCGCCGAAGTAAATGGCGCCGCTGGGGCAGGCGGCCTGGCAGGCCGTCACCACTTCGCCGTCCTTGATACGCCGGCTCTCGCGCTCGGCGTCGATGCGCGCCCAGTTGATCCGCTGCACGCAGTAGCTGCACTTTTCCATGACGCCGCGGCTGCGGACCGTCACATCCGGGTTGCGCAACCCGTGCAGGCTCTTGGTGTCCCAATCGCTATAGAGGAAGAAGTTGAAGCGCCGCACCTTGTACGGGCAGTTGTTGGCGCAGTAGCGGGTGCCCACGCAGCGGTTGTAGGTCATCTGATTGAGACCCTCTTCGCTGTGCGTGGTAGCGGCCACCGGGCAAACGCCTTCGCACGGGGCGTTTTCGCAGTGCATGCACATCACCGGCTGATGATGAATGGCCGGATTGTCGATGCTGCCTTCAAAGTACCGGTCAATGCGGATCCAGTGCATTTCGCGGCCGCGATTCACCTGATCCTTGCCCACCACCGGAATGTTGTTTTCCGCCTGGCAGGCGATGGTGCAGGCGTTACAGCCGGTACAGGCGTTGAGATCGACGGCAAGGCCCCAGGAGTAGCCTTCGTACTTCCACTCCGGGTAGAGCGAAAAGAGCTTGTGCTTCTTCTCTTCGTGCGTGGCAAAGTCCGGCTGTTTTGTGTACTCGTCGAGCGACGCCTTACGGACGATCGCGCGGCCTTCCATAGAGCCGTGCTCCTGGGTTACCGCCATCACTTGCGAGTCGCCTGTATTGCGGACCTCAGCGCCCAGGACGCGCCAGGGATTCGCCGAGGTGCGCAGCGCGTAGGCACTGAAACCGACGCCGTTGCCAATCTTGCCAACGCGCGTGCGGCCGTAACCGAGGTGAACGACAATCGAGCCGTCAGCCTGGCCCGGGACGATCCACACCGGACCGGTCACCGCATTGGCCAGACGGACCATCGAGCCGGTGGAGGCTCCATGTT
>VFZP01000159.1 GCA_016871115.1 Acidobacteriota bacterium | reverse complement strand
TCAGGGGAGGGGAATTCGGCCGCAGCCCTACCAACGACGGCGGCAGCAACGGGGCCGAGGGGCGCGACCACAATCCGTACGGCTTTACGATCTAGATGGCTGGCGGCGGCGTGAAGGGCGGACAGGCAATTGGCGCCACCGATGAACTGGGTCTGCGTGCCGTGGAAGACAAGGTGCATCTGCACGACCTTCACGCCACGATTCTCGGACTGATGGGTCTGGACCACACTCAACTCACCTACCGTTATCAGGGCCGCGACTTTCGCCTCACCGACGTGCACGGCAAGACGGATCTGATGAACCACCTTCGAAAGAGATAACCATGCGAACTGTTGCCGCGATCCTTCTATTGCTTTCCGCCACTCTGTCCTTCGCCGCCGATCCCGATCCGGTGCACCAGGCGGCGGTCGGCTGGACCACCGCAGCGGTGAAGCAGGACAAGGCGTCCCTCAGCCGCTATCTGGCCGACGATCTGCAGTACATACACGTTGGCGGCCAGTTGCAGGACAAGGCCGGCTACGTCAAAACGGTCACGGGCGGGCCGCTGCGTTATGAGTCGTTCACGTTCAGCAACGTGAAGATTGTGCGGTACGGGCCCTCGGCGGTGTTCACTGCCTATCTCGATGTGAAGCTGCGCAGCGGCCAGAGCCTGCGCGCGCAAACGCTGCAGGTGTACGTGCAGAATAAAGCCGGCTGACAAATGGCGGCACAACAGGCCACGCTGGTGGGCCGCTAGCCCGCCAAGGGACCCCACCTTGGGGATCCATTCGATGACCGCGCTGCTCGATAAAGCCCCACGAATCGCCTACATCTTGGGCTGCGGACTGCCGATAATGGAAGAGTACCCACATGTCCAATTCACTGTCCCCGGAGACTGTTAGCGTCGTGATACTCGCGGCCGGCCTCGGCACGCGCATGAAGTCCAAGCAGGCCAAAGTGCTGCATCGAGCCGGCGGTTTGACGCTCGTGGAGCAGGTAGTGCGCGCGGCGCGCGAAGTGGCGTCACCGGAGAACATTGTCACCGTCGTGGGGCATCAGGCGCAGCGGGTGCGCGACGCGGTGGCGTCCCATGGTGTCCGCTTCGCTGAACAAACCGAGCAGCGCGGCACGGGCCACGCGCTGTTGATGTGCCGTGAGATGTTGGCGAACACCCCGGGCTACCTTGTGATTCTCTACGGCGATTGTCCGCTGCTCAAGGCTTCCACCGTGGCGGAGTTGGTCCGGCGTCAGCGCGCATCGCAAGCCGCGGCCACGGTGATCACCACCCACGTTGCCGATCCGCAGGGCTATGGGCGCATTGTGCGCGACGCGGCGGGCAAGAACGTCACGGCCATCGTCGAGCAGAAGGCGTGCACGCCGGAGCAGAACGCGATCACGGAAATCAACTCGGGCATCTACTGCTTCCGAGCCTCGGAGTTGTGGACCCGGATCGCGGCGATCACGCCGAATGCCGCGTCGGGCGAAATTTACCTCACCGACATGGTGGAGGCGTTGGCGGCGGCTGGCTTGGCCACCGAGCCGATGATTGCCGACGAAGAGGAACTGCTGGGTATCAACACGCGCCTGGAACTGGCCGTGGCGAACCGTATTCTTCGTGCTCGCAAGACCACGGAACTGATGCTCGACGGCGTCACGATTGACCGGCCCGAGACGGTGTCGGTGGACCTGGACGTACGCATCGGACGCGACACCATCATCGAGCCCGGGGTGCAGATTCTGGGGGCGACCGAGATTGGCGAGGATTGCCGGATCGGCACGGGGTCGATCATTCGCGACTCGCGCATTGCCGATGGCGTGGACATCGATGCCTACACGCTGATTGGGACGTCGCGCGTGGGCGCCGGCGCCAAGGTGGGGCCGTTTGCGCGGCTGCGGCTCGACAATGACGTGGAGGCCGGCGCGCATATCGGCAATTTCGTGGAGTTGAAGAAAACGAAGATGGGCGCCAAGGCAAAGGCCAACCACCTTGCGTATCTCGGGGATGCTTCGATCGGCGGCGGTTCCAACATCGGCGCCGGGACGATCACCTGCAACTACGACGGGACGCACAAGCACCAAACGCGCATTTCGGCGAATTCGTTCATCGGCTCCAACGCCACGCTGGTGGCGCCGGTAGAGATTGGCGAGGGCAGCTACGTCGCGGCCGGGTCTGTGATCACGTACAGCATCGCGGAAGACACGCTTGCTTTCGGGCGCGCGCGGCAAGTTGTCAAACCCGGGTGGCCGAGCAAGCGCAAGGGCCAAGCGGCCAAGGCGTCGAAGTAAGTAAAGGTGAATGGGCAGACCGCGGTTGCGTTTTTGCGTGGTGGACTAAGTGCGGTAGCTGCCGTTGATGCGGATGTAGCCCTCGGTGAAATCGCACGTCCAGAAGCGCGCGCGGCCTTGGCCTCGGCCGGCGATCACGAAATCGATCGTACACTCCGTCGAGTCGAGCGCCTTCTTCAGCGCGGGTTCGTCGAAGTGGGCAGCGAGGCCCTTCTCGCACACCACCGTGTCTTGCAGCGCGATGTCCACCTTGCGCGGATCGAACTCCACGCCCGCATAGCCGGCGGCGCAGATGATGCGGCCCCAGTTGGCGTCTGAGCCAGCAATAGCCGTTTTCACCAGCGGCGAGTTGGCGATGGAGCGCGCGATGGCCGCCGCCGCGGCGTCGTCGGCCGCGCCGGACACTTGAATGGTGATGAGCTTCCGCGCGCCTTCGCCGTCACGCGCGATCTGGATGGCGAGGTCCTGCGCCACGCGGCTGAGCGCTTCGCCGAAGATCGCCTCGTCGTCCTTGGTGACCTTCACACCCGACGCGCCGTTGGCGAGCACGGCGAGCGTATCGTTGGTGGACGTGTCGCCGTCGACGGTGATGCGGTCGTAGCTGGCTTCGTTCGCCGCGCCGGTGAGCGTCTTCAGGAGTGGCGCGGGCAGCGCCGCATCGGTCATGATGAAGCCGAGCGTGGTGGCCATGCGCGGTTGAATCATGCCGGAGCCCTTGGTCATGCCGGCAATGCGCACCACCCCGCCGTTCAACGCCACTTCCGCGCACGCCACCTTGTAGACGAGATCGGTGGTGAGAATCGCCTGCGCCACCTGCATGAAGGTGCCGGTCTTGAGCGCATTCTTCAGCTTGGGAACCGACTTGGTGATCAGCGCCGGATTCATCTCCACACCAATGACGCCGGTGGACGCCGGCAGAATCTGCTCAGCGGGCACGCCCAGGGCGGTGGCCACGGCGGCGCACGTTTCCTGCGCCACGGCATCACCCGTCTGCGTGGCGCAGTTGGCGTTGCCCGCGTTCACCAGGATCGCGCTCACTTTGCCTTTCGATTTGCGCAGGTTCGCTTGCGCCAGCAACACCGGCGCAGCCTTCACGCGGTTGGTGGTGAACACCGCGGCGGCTGTGGCCGGCGTGTCCGAGACGATCAGTGCCACGTCATCCTTCTTCGCCTTGCGGATACGGGCATAGACGGTGGCGTAGCGGTAGCCCTTCGGCAGATGCAGTTCCTGTGGTCGGTTCACGGGGCGGTATCTCCCAATCGTTCATTCTCGACGATACGCTGGCCGTTGCGGAATGAAGTCGCATCGGTGCGGTTGCGGCCCTGGATCTGGACATCCTGCAGTTCGAGTGCGGTGCCGCCGCCGCAAGCCACCAGTAGGCGCTTGCGATCCGGCAGCAGTAGCAGCGTGCCGGGTGCGGCTGGCGTCGGTTCGGCGGCCACGCGGCATTCCCAAACGTGCAGAGTCTGGCCGCGAAAAGCGGTGTAAGCGCCGGGCCAGGGATAGAAACCACGCGCCCGGGCATAAATGCGCGCGGCCGGCTGGCTCCAATCGATTTGGCCGTCTTCTTTTCTGAGAATCGGCGCGAGCGAGTGCTGTGAGTGATCCTGCTTTTCGGCCGCCAGCGTGCCCGCGTCGAGCCCGCGTAGCGTTTCCACCAGAAGCCTCGCGCCGGCGGCGGCCAGGCGTTCGCTCAATTCGGGCGCAGTCTCTTCGGCGCCGATGCCGGTCTCCCATTTCAACAGCATGTCGCCCGTGTCGAGGCCCGCGTCAATGCGCATGGTGGTCACGCCCGTGCGGGTTTCGCCGTTGGCGATGGCCCACTGAATGGGCGCCGCGCCGCGATACTTCGGCAGGAGCGAGGCGTGAACGTTGATGATGCCGATGCGCGGCACCAGATCGATGATCGCCTGCGGAATGATTTGCCCGTAGCCCACCACCACAATCGCATCGAGCTGAAGGCTGCGCAGAGACTCGAGTACTTCGGGCCTGCGCACGCGTTCCGGCTGTTGCAGGCTGAGGCCCAGGCGGAGCGCGGCATCCTTCACGGGCGAGGTGGCCAGTTGCTGGCCGCGGCCCTTCGGCCGGTCCGGCTGAGTGAGCACGGCGGCAATCTCGCAGCCAGCCTCGGCGTGCAGCGCTTCGAGCGTGGGCACCGCAAACAAAGGCGTGCCGAGAAACGCAACGCGCACGGAGTTTACTCCCACTCGCCGGCTTTCGCCAGCTTGCGGATTTTACGGCGGATCAGGTCGCGCTTCAACAGGCTCAGATGATTCAGAAACAGCACGCCGTTGAGGTGATCCGTCTCATGTTGAATGGCGCGGGAGAGGAGTCCCTCCGCGGTAAGTTCCACGGATTCGCCCGCGGCATTGCGCGCGCGGACCGTCACTTTCATGGTGCGCTTCACATCTTCGCGGAAGCCGGGAATGGACAAACACCCCTCTTCGCCCACCTGCTGGCCTTCCCTGTGCACGATCTCGGGGTTGATCAGCACCACCTTTTGCGTCTCATCCTGTCCGGCGGAACAGTCAATCACGGTGAGGCGCTGGCTGAGGCCGATCTGCGGCGCGGCCAGGCCCACTCCCTTATGGGCGTACATTGTTCCAAACATATCCGCCACCAGTTGATGCAACTCGGGAGTGTCGAAACTCATTATGTCGGCGGCCCGCGTCTCCAACACCGGATCGCCGTATTTGACGACGCGATAAATCATGGCTAAAAGTTCCGTACCTGTTCCTGATAGCTTTCAAAATTGCGGCGGGTTTCACGCAACGAGTCGCCGCCAAACTTTTCCAAGAAGGCCTGCGCCAGCACGATGGCCACCATCGCCTCGCCGACCACGCCGGCCGCAGGCACCACGGCCACGTCGCTCCGCTCATAGGCGGCGGCCGAGGCCTCGCGCGTTTCCAGATCCACCGACTCAAGCGGCCGGCGGAGCGTGGAGATAGGTTTTAAGAAGCCGCGCACCAATAAGTCCTCGCCGTTGGTCATGCCGCCTTCGAGGCCGCCCGCGCGATTGGCGCCGCGGTGGAACTGCTTTTCGTCCTTGGCGTAGTGGATCGTATCCTGTACCTTCGAGCCAAAGCTCGCCGCGCCTTCCGCCGCGTGGCCAATCTCCACGCCCTTGACGGCTTGAATGGAAACGATGGCCTGCGCGAGTTTGCCGTCGAGGCGCGTGTCCCATGTGATGTGCGAACCGAGGCCCACCGGCAGTCCGTGCGCCACCACTTCGAACACGCCGCCGATTGTGTCGCCCGTACGGTACGCTTCGTCCACCACGGCCTTCATGCGCTGTTCGGCTTCAGCATCCACGCAGCCCAGCAGCACGTCCTGCCTCTCGCTGAGCGCCACGAGTTCTTCCCACGTTGCCGCGCGGCCCAACTTCTCCGGACCCACCTGAATCACGTGGCTTAGAATGCCGATTCCGAACTGCGCGAGAAACTGCTTGGCGAGCGCGCCCACGGCCACCCGCGCGGTTGTTTCGCGGGCGCTGGCGCGCTCAAGCACATACCGCGCGTCAAGGTAGTCGTACTTGATGCAGCCTGCCAGGTCTGCGTGTCCGGGCCGCGGCCGGGTCAGTTTCTTGCGCTTCTCCGCCGAGCCTTCGTAGTCTTCCACCGGGAGAATTTCGGTCCAGTTCTTCCAGTCTCTGTTTTCGACGATCATCGCAATCGGCGCGCCGATCGTCTGCGAATGGCGCACGCCAGTGACAATCTGTACCGTGTCGGTTTCGATCTTCATCCGGCCGCCGCGCCCGAAGCCCTGCTGGCGGCGCCACAGTTCGTGATTGACTTGCTCAACCGAGACCGGCATGCCCGCGGGCAGGCCGGCCAAAGTGGCCACGAGACATTGACCGTGGCTCTCGCCGGCAGTTTCAAAGCGTAACATGTGCTGGAAATCCCAGGATAACATCGTCGAGTGATGACTCTTTCTCTCAGGCTCGGTTCCTTCGCGTTGGCCGCGGCGATCCTGCTGCCTGCCGCGCCCAAAGCCAAGAACGTAATCCTGTTCCTGGCCGACGCGGGCGGTACATCCACCCTGCATGCGGCCAGCATTCACGGCTATGGCGGCACGCGCAAGCTCTTTGAGCAGTCCATGCCGCACATCGGGCTGTCGGATACGTCGGCGTCTTCGGCTTGGGTGAGTGATTCGGCGGCCGGCATGACGGCCATCGTCACCGGCGCCAAGACGCACAACGGCGTGATCTCGATGGGACCCGACACCGGGCGCGGCAAGCAGGACGGCACGAAGCTGAAGACGATTCTGGAGTACGCCGAAGAACACGGCCTTTCCACCGGCGTAATCATCAACGTGGCGTTCTACGATGCGACGCCCGCGGCGTGCTACGCGCAGGCGAATGACCGGCGCGCGGCGGCCACGATTTTGAAGGCGTTTCTAACCCCCCACTTCGGCGACGGTGTGGATGTGTTGATCGGCTCGGGGCGTCCGGCCGCGGCGAAGGCGTCGGCCGATGCGGGCTTCGATTTCTTTGCCGAAGCGGCGAAGAAGTGCTACAAGGTGACGGACCCGCCCGCGGCCGCGGATGCGCGGTCGCCGCGGCTGGTGGCTGTGTTTGCGCCCGGGCCGTTTGCGCTCGCGCCCGCGTTGCAGGCCGCGATTGACGTGCTTTCCAAGAACCCCAAGGGTTACTTCTTGATGGTGGAGCGGGACGCGCACACCGACAATCCGGCGAATGGCTTGAGCCGCCTGGTAGAGTTCGACAAGGCGATCCGGGAAACCGCCGCCCGCGTGGACAAGAAGAAAACGCTGCTGCTGTTTACCGCGGACCATTCGTTCGATCTCCGCATGATCGGCGGCAAGCCGGGCACGCCGCTCTCGCTGCCGTCGACGAAGGAAGGAGGCGCCTCGGGCAAGTTCAACGTGCGCGTGAACGGCTCGCACGCAGCTGAAGAAGTATTGGTGGCCGCGCAGGGTCCGGGGGCGGAGCGCGTGAAGGGCTACCTGGACAATACGGATCTGTTCGGCGTCGTGCTGAATGCGTTTGGCTGGAAGCGTTGAGCCACTGCTTAAGCAGGCCGCGGCCGCCACGTACGCGGCGCGGAACATCTGCGTGAACTGTGTCGCGCCGGGGTTGGTGACCGGGGAGGGGATCGGCGTTGACGGCGGGCTCAGTACCGTGCGGCCGCGTTAAGCTTCAATGCCCAGCAGCTTGAGCGAATCGCGCGTGAACATCGCTTCCATCTTGTCCGTGTCCAGCCGCGGGAGGCGCGTGCCTTCCAGCATGCCGTTCATCGCGCGCATGCCGGCGAGCGTCGCGTCGATGGTGGTGAACGGATAATCACTGCCGAGCAGCAGCTTGTGCCACACGCCGTACTCTTGCAGCAGCATCAGCGAGTGGTAGTTCTGGAACGGGCGATAGTGGAGCGCCGAGCAGTCGGCGTAGACGTGAGGATGCTTCCGGATCACTGCGACGCACTCGCCCTCGTACGGGTGGCCGAGGTGCGCGAGGATCATGCGCACTTCCGGGAAGCGCGTGGCCACATCGTCGAGATGGCGCGGCAGCGTGCAATCGAGCGGCGCTTGCGAAACGAAGGTGGTGCCGGTGTGCAGCAGCACGGGCAGCGAGTGGCGCTGGGCGTACGACCACAGATCGTCGAACTGTTTGTTCTGCGGGTAAAAACCGGCGTACATCGGCATGAGCTTGATGCCGCGCAGGCCGAGATTGCGGTGGCCTTCTTCGAGTTCATCGCGCCAGCCGGGCTGCGTCGGATCGAGCGAGAGGAAGCCGAGCAGCGTGTCCGAGTGCGCTTTCACGTAGGCCGCCACCTCGTGGTCGTCCACCCAGAGGCCAGAGCGTTTGGCCTTGCCGCCGAACACGATGGTACGGTCGCATAGCGTCGCACCGGCGCGGTAGTCCTCGTAGCGCACCGTGAGGTCCACTTCCATGTCGCCACGGGCGCGGCGGGCCTGGTTCTTGAAGTCGTCTGAAAAGTGCCTTGGATATTCCCACCAGTGGCTGTGTACGTCTACGATCATCTCGCCTCCGAAGTGTAGCGTTCGAGCACGTTGCGGGTGATGCGCGACACGGCGGCGTCGGGGAACAGCGCGGAGACCCAGGTGATGGAGCCTACCGAGAAGACCGCGCCGCCGCTGGGCGTGTCGAAGGTAACAATCTCAGAGCCGCCGTCGTCAGGGTTGAGCCCTTTGGCGAGGAGTTGCGTGCCCGGAGGCGACGAGGCGCTGCGCTTGTCGGTCTCGTGGCCCGACGCTCCGCCGGGAACGCGTTCATGCAGGGTCTCGCGGCCGAAAGTGTCGCCGTTGGCGAGGCCCGTGCCGGCGAAACTCCAATGCGATGCGTCGAGTGCGCGATACGGGGCCGATGTCATGATGCCGGTTTCGCTGCACACCACGCCGAGGAGATTTGCCTCACTTTCAAACCTGCGGTGCATGCGGCTCTCCCACATCGACCCGTCCGGCGCTTTGCCGCCCATCTCACCGTGCTCGCTGTGCAGGTGCGAGAGGCAATGCATGGTGCTGTCCGCAGCCAGCGTCACTTCGCAGTTCAGCCCGTTGCCGCCCAGGTACATCAATCGGCCGCCCCGCTCAAATACCCACTGCTTCACGCGCGTGTACATCTGGCGTGTCCAATACTCGGGGTGCACGGCGATGATCAGCACGCGGTATTCGTCCAGCGGCAGCGCGCCTTCGTCCAGGTGCGCTTCGGCATAGAGATCGTAGGCGAAGGCTTCGCGTTCGAGCCACGCATACAATCGCCATTCGCCCGGACACTGCCCACATTGTACCCGGCCCTGCACCGGCGACGCGGGGTTGCCATCGTCGTTGAGCAAGTGGTTGTTCGGTTCCGGCCGGTCAAACGAGAGCGGCGCGAAATCTTCGTCTCTCGGAAACCACACACCAAACGCGCGCCGGTCGTGATAGCGCGACAGATCCTGCCTCGCGTTCACCACGGGCTTGGGCGGAAGCTTGTCGGCATTCACGTAGTTGCTCCGTCCGCCGTAGCTGTTGTAGGCGTTCCAAGTGTTGGTGGAGGCAAGCACGGCGATCTTCGCGGTGGGGCGCGCGGGCGCCACGACCCATGGAAAACTGAACGAGCGGCCGGACGGCGTGCGCGCCCAAAGATAGTACAGGCCGCTGCGCTCAGGCGCGGTGATGATGGGCGGCGCGGGATAGCCGTCGCTGTTCCACTTCACGCCGGTTTGCGTGAAGTCCGCATCGGGCAGAATCTGGCGGTTGGCCTGCGGGCCATGCTCGTCCATCCACGCGATCATCTGCACGTATTCTTTGCGCATGCCGTAGCGCCAGAGCGCGAGTTGGTATTGCTCAACGGCGTGCACGCGGTATTCGCACGCCTCGCCGCTCTTCGCCCACTTAGGCCACATATAACCGATGAGCCCGTCGGAGAGTAGGCGGAAGTGTGCGCCAGGCAGGTCGATGGTGGAGGTCTTCGAACCGAAGCCAGGCTTGGCGAGCGTGACGCGATACGCGCCCGCTGCGAGGTCGCCGTAGAATACGCCGCGCGCCGAAGAGCGCAGCACGGTGACTTCGCCGGTGGCGACGGATTCGAAATCGGCAATGACATCAGGAATGGCGACGTACATCTCGTCACTGACATAGGCAAGGACCTGCATCGCACCAGCATGACATACTGTACGGAGTTCCAGGTCATGCTCCAGTATCGATACGAGTTGAACCGGCGCCGCGCCCTGCACGCGCTCGCTGCCTTTGCCGCAGGGTCGCCGCTCCGCGCCTTTCAGCAGGATCCGTTTCGCGACCACAGCCGCATTCCCGCGCTGACGGAAATGCGCACGGCGCTCGATTTCGAAGCCGTCGCGTTTGTGCGTCTGCCGCGTCCGGTGTTTGACTACACGGCCTATGGCTCAGACAGTGAATTCACGCTGCGCCGCAATCGCCAGGCGTTCGATTGGGTGGAACTCACGCCCCATGCGCAGCCGGTCCGTACGCCCGACACGGCTGCGCAGTTGCTGGGCACGAAGCTGAACTACCCGATCCTCTTGTCGCCCACCGCGGGCCATCTGCAACTGCATCCTGATGGCGAGCCGGCGACGTATGCAGGTGCGACGGCCGCGGCAGCGACGCCGATGATTGTGAGCAATGTCTCGAGCGTGCCGTTTGAGAAGATCGCGGGCGCGTCGAGGGGTCCGATCTGGTTTCAGCTTTACCCGCGCAACGACTCAGAGAGCAATCACGAGACGCTCGAACGGGTACAGGGCGCGGGCGCGCAGGCGGTGGTGGTGACGGTCGATCAACAGGCTTCGTTCTTTGAACGCATCCTGCATTCCCGGCATTTGAACCCGGGTGCGCCGGGCGGGGTGCGGCGGCGAACGTCGTCGCGCGGCGCGCCGCGCAATCCGTATCGTGTACCCGAAGACCGCCTGTTCTACGAGTGGAAGTTGTTCGATGAGTGGCGCAAGATTGTAAAAGTGCCGCTGATTGTCAAGGGTGTGCTGACGCCCGAAGACGCGAAGATTTGTTTGGAACACGGTATCGATGCCGTGTATGTTTCCAATCACGGCGCGCGTTCGCTCGATTACGCGCCGTCGAGCCTGGAAGTGCTGCCGGACATCGTGGATGCCGTGGGCGGACGCGTGCCGGTGATATTCGATAGCGGCATCCGCCGCGGCGCCGATATTCTCAAGGCGCTGGCGTTGGGCGCAAGTGCCGTGGGGCTGGGACGCATTGCGCGCTGGGGACTCGCCGCGTACGGGGCCGAGGGCGTGCAGCGCGCGCTGGAGATCATGCAGGCGGAACTCAAGCTGGCGATGATGGCGGCGGGCTGCGCGTCGCTCAAGGCGGTGAACCGTTCGCTGGTGAGGACGGACTTCCCATGAGTATCACCCGCCGTAACGCGGCGCAGTGGTTGGCGGCATTGCCGGGCGCTTGCGCCGCGCAGCAGTTGATTGGCGAGGCGCCGGGCCGCATCACGCCGGTGGCTGAACTCGTGAACTCGTACGAAGCCGAAGCGATGGCGGGGCGCGTGCTGCACCCGGAGCGGTTCGCCGAGATCGCGGCCGGCAGCCGCGCGCCATTCGACCGGATCACGTTTCGCCCGCGCCTGATGGCGAATTCGCTTGACCTCGATCTGTCGGTGGAGTTGTTTGGCGTGAAGCTGTTTGCGCCGATCATCGCCGGACCGGTAGCGGATCTGTCGCGATTCCACGCGGGCGGGGAAGCCGAGTGGCTGAAAGGCGCGGAGGCCGCCAAGACGCATGCGTTGCTAGCAGCCGGCGGGGGGACGTTTCCGGTGGCTTGTTACTCAGGCGATTGGGCCGGCTTTGACAAAGTGCGCGCGGCAAGCAAAGCGCCGGTGTTAATGAAAGGCATCCTGCGCGCCGAAGATGCCAAGGCCGCTGTCGAGCGCGGCGCCTCGGGGATCGTGGTTTCAAACTACCGGTCCGGCGTTGCCGAGCTGCCCGGCGTGGCCGCGACGATCTCCGTGCTCCCAGCAATTGCCGACGCGGTGGGCGGCCGCATTCCGATTCTCATCGACGGCGGCTTTGCGCGTGGCACCGACGTGCTCAAGGCGCTGGCGCTCGGCGCACGCGCTGTGCTGGTGGTGCGCCCGCTGCTGTGGGGCCTGGCGGCGTATGGCGCGCCGGGCGTTCAGCAGGTGCTGGAGTTGATGCAGAGTGAGTTGGCGCGCGCGATGGTCATGTCCGGGAAGCCGAACGTGGCGGCGATTGGGCGCGATACGGTGCGACTGCACAAGCGATAGCGTGGGCCGCACCCTGCGGAAGCGCTAAAAGCACTCCGACGCCTCGCCCGTGTCGCCGAAAATTTCCTCGCGGATGATCCGTTCGGTGGCTTCGTCGAGATATTCGTCCAACGCGTCGCGCAGTTCCTGATATTCCGGCCACAACTGCAGGTTGAACACCGCCGGCAGCACCTTGATCATCACCGTGGTGTGGCGCTGGCGCTTGTAGCGGTAGGGATTGAGGCCATACTGCCGGCACAGGGCCATGAACAGGCGGCGCTGCCAGCGGTCTACCAGCGTCACTTGCCACTCCACGGGCTTTTCCGCGCGGGTCTTCGGAAGTGGGTTGTAGGGCGGCTCCCAATGCTGCCGGTTCTGTTGTTGCGACGGCCCGGCATCGTTCAGCGCGCGTTGCAGACGTTCCATCGCTGCTTCGGCCGCCTGGCGTTCGCCGGGTGTGGCGGCGCCTTCAAACAGCGCGCGGATCTTCCGCAGTTTTTCGCGCAGATCGGCTTCGGAGGATTCCATGCGAAGCTACTCCCACTCCATAGTCAGTGTGCAGCAGCGTCAGCGACTGCAACAACTTCAGTTTGTGCAATAAATGTGTGTAAGCGATTGTGTGAACGCACTGCTGACGCAGCGTGCGTGCAGCGTCAGCAAAATCAGCGTGCACTTGCACGCTTTACAGTTGCCTGATTTGCCTGTGTGGCTGCTTGCACTGCCTGATTGTGCTGCTGCTGTGTTTTGCGTACTCGTTCAGCTGCTCGCTTGTCAGCCAACGCTACGAGCGAGCCTCCACGCTGGTCACCAGCAACCTGCCATTTGCCGAATGGACCGAAGTGCTGGGATCGGAGCGGCTGACGGGGGCGTTGCTGGATCGGT